>NZ_JAODBG010000134.1 GCF_025463825.1 Cryobacterium sp. | reverse complement strand
CCCGCACCGACGCCCGCACCGGCACCCGCACGCCGGCGCCCCTCACGCCGCCCGCGGAGTGCCCCTCGGTGTAGGTGCGCGGGTGCCGCGCCGTTACGCGGGTGCCGCGCCACCCGCGGAGTGCCCCTCGGTGTAGGTGCGCGGGTGCCGCGCCACTACGCGGGTGGCGTGCCACCCGCGTAGTGGCGCTTGCCCCGCGCAGCTTGAGTTGCGTGATGCAGACCAGTCGATCCCAACCTCGTGATGGCCGCACCGGCGAGTGCCCGTGCGTGCCTGCCGCGCAGCGGTGTGCCGCCCGCGGGAAGCGCCCCGGGGGACGGTGCGCGGGCGCCGCGCCGTTACGCGGGTGGCGTGCCACCCGCCTAGCGGCGTGCAGCCCGCGTGGCTCGAGTTCCGCTACCCCAGTCGCGGGCGTCCAGGCTCGAGGCCAAGGACCGCGAGCCGCTCCGTCAGCCGGGGCACGCTCATGCCGGTGGCGTGGTCCCAGCGCACGAAGCCGTTCACCTGTCGCCGGATGGAGTCTTCGCGCACCTTCTCCTCGTAGACCACCTCTGCCGGAGTACGCCCGGCCAGCATCACGGGGTCGAAGTACTTCTTTCGACCGTCACTCTCGCCCGCGCCGCGGCGGGCCAACCAGAAGAAGTCCGTGAAGACATCGCGGCCGTCGATCACGAACAGCTGCTGGAGCACGGGTTCGGGAAATCCGGCCAGTGCGATCGTGACGCGACTGCCTGATTCGTCAGGTGAACCAGACAGGGGCGACGCGAAGTCGATCACCGTGCGCGCCCGAACCGAACCGCGGAAGGGCAACATCCGCTCCCACGTCTCGATCAGGGTTGCGCGATCCGTGAGGGCCGGAGTGCGGCCGGTGCGATCCACGGCAAGCGACCGGTCGGCCGCGGCGACCGCCGACCGAAGATCCACCACTGCTGCGAGTTCTATGACCGTGCGAGCGACGGAAGTGACGAGCACCCCATCGAGAAGTTCGACGTCCCGTTCATCGAAGCCGACCGCATGTTTGCGGATGCCGGGGTCTGAGCGCCCACCGGAGCTGCGCTCGGTGACGAAGTGCACGTCCTCCGGCCACGGCGTCAGCAGCGGCAGTTGCCATAACACAGCGGCAGACTGGTGTGAAAGTGGGATCGCCCCGCCTCTGCTGAGCGAAGCGGCTCGCACCTTCAGGGCATACCGCTGGTCCCGGTCGAGGACGGCCCAACCCGCCGCAGGGACGTACTGGCCCCACCTGATGCGTTGCAGGTGTCCCCGTTCGGCGCCTCGGCGCAAGCGGAGGTCGGTTCCGAACGCGCGCCGGAAATCTGCGGCGAGCATCAGTTCCGGAAGGGGAGTGTGCGGGTCACGAGGCTCAGTCATGGTGAGAGTATGGGCGGGCGGATCCCGGTCAGGTGGTCGAGCACCTCCGCCCGTCCGAAACGTCGACAGGCGGCCCCTGTGGAGGAGCTGTCCGCGTGGTGTCGGCGGTGCACACCGTGGCTGACGGTGCCTGCGGTGCCTGCGGTGCCTGCGGTGCCTGCGGTGCCTATGGTGCCTGCGGTGCCTATGGTGCCTGCGGTGCCTGCGGTGCCCGCGGGGCGTGACGGTGCCGCGCGGGTCAAGCGCCGGCGCGCGGGTGGCGCGCCACCCGCGAAGCGGCGCCCAACCCGCGCAGCAGGGTTTCGTCGGGTTGGCCTCGTGTCACCTCGCGGTGTCTCGCCTCCCGGTGTGCTTAATACCATTCAGTCGGGAGGAGCCCAGCTCGGGGCTCCGGTTTCATTACGCGGGTCAAGCGCCGGCGCGCGGGTGGCGCGCCACCCGCGCAGCGGCGCCTAACCAGCGCGGCGCAGAAGGACGGGTGACGCGCGCGGGAGGCGATTACGCGCGCTGGGGCGATGAAGCGCGCGGGAGGCGACTACCCGCGCGGGGTGGCGCCGACGCCGACGCTCGCGGGAGTGGGGAGGCTCCCGCGCGTGAGGCGCCCGCCCAACTGCGTCGGTTAGCGCAGCATCCAGGTCACGGCCTCGGCGGCCGTGCGGTGGGTAAAGGTGAAGCCGTCGGCCTGTAACTTCGCCGAGCTCACCCGCTGGTCGGCGAGCAGCAGCTGCCGGGCGGCATCCTGCAGCGCCAGGGTCAGCACGAACTCCGGCACCGGGATGATGCACGGCCGGCGCAGCGCCGCCGCGACGGCCCGGATCACGTCGATCGCTGTGGCGGGGGTGGGGCCGGTGAGATTCACCGGACCGCTCAACTCGGAGGTGAGCAGGTGGACGATGGCGGCCGCCTCGTCGTGCAGGCTCACCCACGGCCAATTCTGCGACCCACGGCCGAGCGGGCCGCCGAGACCCAGCTTCACGATCGGCAGCAACGGCTTCAAAGCGCCGCCCTTGGCGAGCACCAGGCCGGTGCGGAGCATGACCACCCGGGTACCCTCCGGCGCGAGCTGGGCCTCGGCCTCCCACGCCGTGACGACGGTGGCAAGGAAATCGGTGCCGGGAGCGGACTCCTCGGTCAGTTCCTCACCGGGCCGGTTGCCGTACACGCCGACGGCCGAGGCGTTCAGCAGCACCGCCGGCGGCGTGGCGGCGCGCCGCATCGCGTCGGTCAGCGTGCGGGTGGCCTGCACCCGGGATTCCATGATTTCGCGCCGGTACGCCTTGGTCCACGGCAGGCGCCCAATGGACGCACCGGACAGGTTCAGCACGGCATCGATGCCGTCGAACGCGGTGGGATCCAGGCTCAGCGTCGCGGGGTCCCAGCGGACCTCCCCGGGGCCGTGGGCCGGGCGCCGCACCAGGCGCACGACGGAATGCCCCGCCGCCTGCAGCTGGCGGCGCACTTCGGTGCCGACGAGGCCGGAGGCCCCGGAAACGAGTACGCGCATGGTGTGGCCGGCTCCGCTTAGGCCAGCTCGGCTTCGATGGTGATCGGGATGCCGGTCAACGCCTGCGAGATCGGGCAGTTCACCTTGGCGTCCTCGGCGAAGGCCTCGAACTCGTCCTCGGTGATGCCCGGGACGCTCGCGCTGACCAGCAGGTGGCTGCCCGTCACCCCGGTGCCAGCGACGAAGGTCACGGCCGCGGTGGTCTGGATGCTGGTGGGAGTGTGCCCGGCGCCGGCGAGGATGCCGGCCAGCGCCATCGAGAAGCAGGATGCGTGGGCAGCGCCGAGCAGCTCCTCCGGGTTGGTCGTGTTCGCGGTGCCTTCGGCGCGGGCCTTCCAGTTCACCGGAAACGAGCCGGCGTGCGAGGAATCGAGCGTCACGGTGCCGGACCCGGTCATCAGGTCGCCGGTCCATACGGTGGTTGCTTCGCTGGTCAGGGCCATGGTGTTACCTCCTGGAAAGTGGAGCACCAGCCTAACCGGCGGGCCTGGGTCGCTCCCAGGGTATTCGCGGCCGATGCGCGGAGGTCGAACCCGGCCGGCGACGCATCCGCCGCGTTACGCGGAGGCCGGCCCGCGACCGAGGATGCGCGCCCGGACCAGGAGCAGGTACAGCTGGCAGCCCAGGCAGTAGTCGAACACCGCGTTCAGGAACGCGGCCACGAACGCGGCAGCGGCAGCGATCGACACCCCGGCGCTCACGCCGGCCAGCCCCAGGACCACCCCGGTCAGCGCGACGAGGAGGCCGACACCCTGGGCGAAGGTGGGCGGTGCCGGCTCTTCCAGCGCCGCCGGCGCACCCAGCCTCGGGCGCAGCACGGCCTTGTACAGCAGCCCGTACGGATGCCGGGCAATGCCCGCGAAGGCGCCCCAGGCGAACACCAGGGTCTGCGCGGCGAGCAGCCCGAGTGCCGCGGCCGACGCGCCCACCAGGGCGAGGAAGATCACCACGAGCAGCACGACGGCGGTGATCAACGCCCCGAAGCGGGGACCGCGCGGGTCGATGCCGGCCGGCGTCGGGGCGGAGGCGGGTGGCTGGGTCATCGGGTCCTGGCCTTTCGGGTGCTGGGGTTAGGGGGTGCGGGCGAGGTCGTCGAGGTGCGCGTGCAGCGCGGCCCGGTTCGGCACGCCGCCGACCCTGGCCCGCACCCGGCCGGCGCCGTCGAGCACGAGCGTGGTGGGCGTCTGCAGGATGTTGAACCGTCGTGCCAGGTCGGCCCGGTGCGTGAGGTCCACGTCCAGGTGGCTCACGCCGGACCGGGCATCCGCGATGGTGCGCAGCAGCACCGCCGTGCCGGGGCAGCGGGAACAGAACTCGGTGGAGAACTGCAGGAGCGTGGCCTGCCGCCCGAGCGGTTCGTCGCTGCCGAGCTGGGCGGCGCTCACCTGCTCGGCGGCGCCCAGGCCCGACCCTGCCGTGAGCCGGCCCTGCCGGCGGCGCCAGAGCAGCCCCAGCGCGCTCGCACCCGCGACCAGCAGCACGATCACGAGAAGCGCGGCGGCTGGATGCATGCACGCGAGATTACGCGACGGCCGCCCGCCGATGCGGTCTGTGACGGCGAATGACAACCGATCGCCCCCGGGACCGGAGCCTGGAACCGCAGCGGCACCGCCCGAAGACGCGCGCGGGAAGCGCGCACGGGGCACGGGAGGGCGTTCCAGACGATACCCTGTAAAACGTGTCTACTCCTTTCAACCCGTTCGGGCAGGTCCTCGTCGCCCTGGTGACACCATTCACGGCAGATGGCGAGGTCGACTGGGCCGGTGTGGAGAAGCACATCGACGACGTCATCACCGCGGGGGCGGACGGCATCGTCGTCACCGGCACCACCGGGGAAACCTCCACTCTCACCGACCCGGAGAAGCTCCGCCTGGTCGAAGTGGGCAAGGACGTCGCTGCGGGCCGGGCCAAGATCATCACCGGCGGTGGCTCCAACGAGACCGCCCACGCCATGCAGCTCGCCCGGCAGAGCGAGAAGGCCGGCGCCGACGGCAACATGATCGTCACCCCGTACTACAACAAGCCGACCCAGGCCGGCGTGCTCACGCACTTCCGGATGATCGCGGATGCCACGGACCTGCCGGTCATCCTGTACGACATCCCGGGGCGCACGGGCATCCCGATCAATTACGAGACCATTCTGCGGGCGGCGAAGCACCCCAACATTCTCGCGGTCAAGGACGCCAAGGGCGATCTTGCCCAGGTCAGCCGGGTCCTCAACCAGACCGACCTGCTCTACTTCTCCGGCGACGACCCCAACGTGCTGCCGCACCTGTCGATCGGCGCGACCGGCCTGATCGGCGTCACCGCGAACATCGCGGCGAAGCCCTACCGGCAGATGGTCGACGCGGTCAACGCCGGCGACCTGAAGACCGCGACCCTGGCCCACCAGCAGCTCGAACCGCTGGTGCGCGCCGTGATGACCCACGTTCCCGGCACCGTCGCGGCCAAGTACATCCTGCACGGCCTTGGCCGCATCTCCAGTCCCCGCGTGCGGCTGCCGCTCGTCGGCCCGGAGGAGTCCGAGGCGGCCATGATCGAAGACGAGATCGACCTGGTCCGCAACATCCCCGGCGTCGACTTCAGCAACTTCCGGCCCGACCGCAACGCCGCCGCCGGCGGCGCACTGCCCAAGGTCGCCGGCACCACGCGCTAGCACCTGCACGCGCCAGACGCTTCAAGAAAAACGCATCACCAACTCCACAGCACGACTAATTCCACAATAGGAGGGCTTATGCCCAACGACGTATACGCACCGCCCGCGCTCCCCAAGGGGACTCTCCGCGTCACGCCCATCGGCGGACTCGGCGAAATCGGGCGGAATATGACCACCTTCGAGATCAACGGAAAAATCCTGATCGTCGACTGCGGTGTGCTGTTCCCCGAAGAGCACCAGCCCGGTGTCGACCTGATCCTGCCCGACTTCAGCCCGATCAAGGACCGCCTCAAGGACATCGTGGGCGTTGTGCTCACGCACGGTCACGAAGACCACATCGGCGCCGTCCCGTACCTGCTGAAGCTGCGCCAGGACATCCCGCTGATCGGCTCCGGCCTGACGCTGGCGTTCATCGAGGCCAAGCTCAAGGAACACCGCATCACCCCCTACACCCTTCAGGTGAAGGAGGGCCAGAAGGAACGCCTCGGCCCGTTCAACCTCGAATTCGTCGCGGTCAACCACTCCATCCCGGATGCGCTGGCCGTCGCCATCAAGACCGAGGGTGGCAGCGTGCTGCACACCGGTGACTTCAAGATGGACCAGCTGCCGCTGGACAACCGCATCACGGACCTTCGCGACTTCGCCCGCCTCGGCGAGGAGGGCATCGACCTGTTCCTGGTCGACTCCACCAACGCCGACGTTCCCGGGTTCACCCCGTCCGAGCGCGCCATCGGCCCGGTCCTGGAAGATGTCATCGCCCGGGCCCCGCGCCGGGTGGTCATCGCCAGCTTCTCCAGCCACGTGCACCGCGTGCAGCAGGTTCTCGACGCCGCGCACGCCAACGGCCGCCGCGTGGCCCTGCTCGGCCGGTCGATGGTGCGCAACATGACCATCGCCGCCGACCTCGGTTACCTCAAGGTGCCCGACGGTGTGCTCATCGACTTCAAGAAGGCCGGCAACATCCCGGACAACAAGATCGTCTACATGTCCACCGGTTCGCAGGGCGAGCCGATGGCCGTCCTCAGTCGCATCGTCAACATGGAGCATCAGATCGAGGTCGGCCCCGGCGACACCGTGATCCTCGCGTCCAGCCTGATCCCCGGCAACGAAAATGCGGTCTACCGCATCATCGACGGCCTCACCAAGCTCGGCGCCAACGTCGTGCACAAGGGCAACGCCAAGGTGCACGTCTCCGGACACGCCGCCGCCGGCGAACTGCTCTACGTGTACAACGTGCTCCGCCCGAAGAACGTGCTGCCCGTGCACGGCGAATACCGCCACCTGGTGGCCAACGCCAAACTCGCCGTGCAGAGTGGTGTCCCCGTCGAACGGGCCATCCTCGCCGAAGACGGCACCGTGCTGGACCTCCGCAACGGTGACGTCAAGAAGGTCGGCCAGCTCGACCTCGGCTACGTCTACGTGGATGGCTCCACCGTGGGCGAGATCACCGAAGCCGACCTCACCGACCGCCGCACCCTGTCGGAGGAAGGCTTCATCTCGATCATCGTCGTGGTCGACAAGTCCACCGGCAAGATCATCGTCGGCCCGGAAATCCACGCCAAGGGCTTCGCCGAAGACGACTCGGTCTTCGACTCCGTCCGGCCCAAGATCGAAGCCGCCCTGATCGAGGCCGCCCAGAACGGCAGCCACGACACGTACGCGCTCACTCAGGTCGTGCGCCGCACCGTCGGCCGCTGGGTGCAGGCGTCGTTCCGCCGTCGTCCGATGATCGTCCCGATGATCATCGAGGCGTAACCGGTCCCGCACCGAATCCGTCCGCCCCCGGCCGCCTCACGGCGCCGGGGGCGTTCTCGTTCCCGGCCGCCCGAAATGGGGGGTCATCCTTCAGGCTGATCTTCCCCCGGATCGGTGCGTTCCGGGTTCCGGCGGCTCGCCGCTGGCCCTAGGCTCGAGCCAGCCGGCGTCACGGACGCCGACCGAAAACTGGGGGAATCAGTGAACGTAATGCGCAAATGGGTCTTTCCCATTCTCCGCCTGCTGGTCATCGCGGCCATCGCCGTCGCGTTGGTGAAGCTGGCCTTCTTCGCCGACACGGCCGAGGCCCAGGACCCGGCGCAGCCGACGGGGCAGGTCGTGGAACCGCAGGTCCCCGTGGCGCTGGGCACCATCACGAACGATGTCACCCTGCCGGGCACGGTGTCCCCGGACGCCGCCGTGCCGGTCAAGGCGGTGGCCATCGGCACCGTCGACGAGATCTTCTTCGCCGCCGGCCAGACCGTCACCGCCGGTGACAAGATCTACGACATCAAAGTCGAAACCATCCTCGACCCCGTCGAGACGACGGACGCGACCGGGCTGGTCACCATCACCCAGCCCAAGCCCGCGATCAGCTTCGAGAAGGTGTTCGCTCCCGCCGACGGTGTGCTGAGCGCGCTCACCGTCATCCACGGCCAATCCGTCGCGATCGGAGACATCACCGGCCAGGTGGCACCGCCGACCTATTCGGTAAGTGGCTCGCTCAGCCCCGAACAGCAGTACCGCCTGGTCACCCAGCCCACCGAAGCCTCCATCACCATCACCAACGGCCCGGCGCCGTTCACCTGCACGGGCCTTAGTATCAGCACCCCGCTGGCCGGTGCGGATGCCGACGCCGCCGGCGCCGACACCGGCGCGGCGCCCGGGGGCACCGGCACCACCGTCAGCTGCGCCATCCCCGCCGAGGTTACCGTGTTCCCCGGCCTGGCCGCCCAGATCACCATCGCCGGTGGTAAGGCCGAGAACGTCCTCGTCGTACCGACCACGGCCGTGAAGGGCTCCGCGGAGACCGGCGTCGTCTGGTTCGCGCTCGAAGACGGCACGACCGAAGAACGCCCGGTCACCCTCGGCATGAACGACGGCACCTCGGTGCAGGTCGTCGACGGCCTCGCGGAAGGCGACCTGATCAACCAGTTCGTCCCCGGCGCCGTCGATCCCGCCATGGCCGGCTGCACCACCATGCCGGACGGCAGCACGGTCTGTGACGGCTCGGGGGTGATGATCCAGTGACCCTGCTGCACCTGGCGGGAGTGACCCGCACCGTGCAGCTCGTCGACGCACCACCGCTGACCATCCTCAGCGGCGTCGACCTCGACGTGGCCGTGGGAGACCGGGTCTCCATCGTCGGGCGCAGCGGATCCGGCAAGTCCACCCTGCTGAACCTGCTCGGCCTGCTCGACAACCCGACCAGCGGTGACCTCGAATTCGACGGTCGCCCGGTGCGGTCCTTCTCTTCGGGAGAGCGGGACCGGGTCAGGGGCCGCGACGTCGGCTTCATCTTCCAGCAGTTCAACCTGCTGCAGGGCCGCACCGCCCTGGAGAACGTGATGACCCCGTTGCTCTATGCGCAGGGCAAGCAGTTCTGGCAGCGTGCCCGGATCGCCACCGAGATGCTCGACCGGGTCGGCCTCGGCCACCGGCTGGGCGCCATGCCCGACAAACTCTCCGGCGGCGAGCAGCAGCGGGTGGCGATCGCCCGCTCACTCGTGCGCGGCCCGCGGCTGATCCTCGCCGACGAACCCACCGGCGCGCTCGACCTGGAGACCGGCGCCGACGTGATGGCGCTCCTCGACGAGGTGGCCGCCGGCTCCGGCGCCGCCCTGATCACCATCACCCACGACCCCGCCATCGCCGCCCTGGCCACCCGGCACCTGCGTCTGGACCACGGCGTGCTCACCGTCACCGACACGTCAGCGGAGCCGGATGCGCACTCCGGCGCCCTCGCGGCGGTGCCCGCATGAACCGGCTGTTCAGCAACATCGTCGGGTCCTTCGTCGAAGCGTGGCAGGAACTGCGCATCCACAAGACCCGGGTGATGCTCTCTCTCATCGGCGTGGCCGTCGCGGTGTGCGCGATCACCACCGTCGTCGGCCTCGGCGCGGTCGCCCAGCAGTCCATCGTGGAAGGCAACGAGCGCTCCGGCGGCCGGTCGGCCACCCTGTCGCTCTACGTGGGCACGCCGGACGGCACCCCCGTCGACCCCGACGTCATGCAGGACCTGTGGACGAGCACCCTTGACCGGTACAGCATCGACTACGCCAGCCGGGTGCTCTACTCCAGCCAGACCGTGCAGTTCACGGATGGCGCCGCCCCCGTCACGGCCATCGGCGTCGACCAGCCCTACGGCACCATGCACCGGGTGAAACTGACCGACGGCGCCTGGTTCAGCCCCGACGACGCCGACCGCCTGGCTCCTGCCGTGCTGGTCAACCAGATCTTCTACGACCGGATCGGCCAGCCGGACCTGGCCACCCACCCCACCACCACCCTGCTCGGCGGCGTCCCCACCACGGCGGTCGTCACCGGGGTCTACCCGGTGAGCACCTGGGAGACCGAGCCGGCCATGTACCTGCTCACAGACACCCTGATCGCGCTCACTCCGCCCGAGCAGGCCGCGATGGGCGGCCTGGTGCCCAACTACGAGCTCTGGGTGCCGCCGGAAGCCAGCGACGACCTCACCACCGCCATCACCCGCGACTTCACGAGCGCCCTCGGCGCGACGACCGACGTGCAACTGAACCGCCAGGACTACGCCGCCTACAACGAGGACCCGTTCGCGTCGATCAAGCTGCTGGTCGGGGGAGTGGCCGGGCTGGTGCTGCTGCTCGGCGCCCTGGGCCTGGTCAACATCGCCCTGGTCACCCTCAAGCAGCGCATCCGCGAAATCGGGGTGCGGCGCAGCTTCGGCGCCACCGCCGGCCGGGTGTTCTTCGCCGTGATGATGGAGAGCATCGTCGCCACCGTCGTGGCCGGAGTCGTCGGGGTGATCGGGGCGGTTCTCATCGTCACCAACCCGGTCGTGCAGGGCTTCATCGCCCAGGGAATGGTCACCGACTTCCCGCCCTTCCCGGTCGAGGCCGCGCTGCTCGGCCTGGCCTGCGCCACCGGCGTCGGCGCCCTCGCCGGCCTGCTGCCCGCCCTGGTGGCCGTACGCGTCAAGGTCATCGACGCCATCCGCTACTGATGTCGCGAAAGCGGCCGTGTGGTCACGTCAACCCGGTCGAAGCAGCCACCCGACCGCTCTCGTGCAAGAGCAAGTGGGCGTGGGATCCCGCCGATGTCGGCGCGCGGCGGTACCGTGGAGCACATGGCTACGAGCACTAAGTCGACCGGGCGTGCCCGCAGCACACCTGCGCGCGGCACCGGAACGACCGCGCGCACCAAGGCCGGCACCACCACCGCCCAGAAAACCGTGAAGTTCCCCGCGGCAGAGACCAAGCCGGGCATCGGCGTGCGCATGTGGATGGGTCTGGCCCACGTGGCCGGCGGCGCCGCGCGCGCGCTGGGCCCCGAGCAGCTTTCCAAGGAGGAGCGCCGTGACGGCCTGCCCTTCTTCCTCGTCCTCCTCGCCATCGCGGGAGCCGTCATCGAATGGTTCCTGATCAACGATCCCATCGCGCAGACCCTCGATGCCTGGAGCTTCGGCGGTCTCTTCGGCCGGGTGGCCTTCGCGCTTCCGGTGATCATGCTGCTCTTCGCCATCTGGTTGTTCCGGAATCCCAGCTCGGTGCACGACAACGGGCGGATCGGCATCGGACTGTCCCTCCTCCTCGTCACAGTTTCCGGGCTCTGCCACATCTTCGGCGGGCAACCGGAGCCCCGCCAGGGTGTGGAGGTGCTCGCCCTGTCCGGCGGCGTCATCGGCTGGATGATCGCCGCCCCGCTGATCTTCCTGATCACCACGGTCGGCGCGGCCATCGTCGTGATTCTGCTGCTCATCCTCAGCCTGTTCATCATCACCAAGACTCCGCCGAACAAGATCACTGAGCGCAGCCGGGAACTCTACGCCTGGCTGTTCGGCGCGCCGCTGCCCGCCGCCGAGGAGCGCGCGGCGGCCAAGGAGGCCCGGACCGCCCAGATCCAGGCCCAGAAGACCAAGCAGATCGAACTGGACGGGCTCGACCCGGCCCACGACGACGACACCGACGAGGGCGTGCTGCCCTGGTGGCGCCGCAACACCAGCAAGCGCGAGGAAGACCCGGACTTCTCCAGCGCCGTCTCCTCCGATTACACCGAGGCCGACCCGCCCGCCGCCGACCCGCTCAGCACCCTGCTCAACCGGGGCCCTGAAGCCGCCGTCGGCGGATTCGACACCGCCCTGGAGTTGGTGAAGCCGTCGGCCCCGCGCGACCAGGACCACTACGGCACCGAGGTGCTCGAAGACCTGCTCAAGGCCGAGGAAGCCATCAAGCGCTACACCGGCGAGGTGGCCGCCCTCCCGCACGCGAGCGGGCTGCACGCCGACGACCCCGACGGCCACACCGAGGAACTGGCGGGCCTGGATGCCCTCGACGAGGCCGCCACAGCCGTCGACCGCTCCGCGACCGAGATCGGCTTCGGCGAGCAGCCGGCGCTGCCCTACGTGCTGCCCTCCGCCACCACCCTCACGGCGGGTCCGCCCGCCAAGGCCCGCTCCGCTGCCAACGACGAAGTCGTCAAGTCCATCACCGAGGTACTCCGGCAGTTCTCCGTCGACGCCAAGGTCACCGGCTTCTCTCGCGGCCCCACCGTCACCCAGTACGAGATCGAACTGGGCCCGGGCGTCAAGGTCGAGCGGGTCACCGCGCTGAGCAAGAACCTCTCCTATGCCGTCGCCTCCAACGAGGTGCGCATCCTCTCGCCGATCCCCGGCAAGAGCGCCATCGGCATTGAGATCCCCAACACCGACCGCGAGATCGTCACCCTCGGTGACGTGCTGCGGTCGACGACCGCCACCAACAGCACCCACCCGATGACCATCGGCGTCGGCAAGGATGTCGGCGGCGGGTTCGTCATCGCGAACCTCGCCAAGATGCCCCACCTGCTCGTGGCCGGGTCCACCGGCTCAGGTAAGTCCAGCTTCGTCAACTCGATGATCACCAGCCTGCTCATGCGCGCCAAGCCCAGCGACGTCCGGATGGTGCTCATCGACCCCAAGCGGGTCGAGCTGGCCGCGTACGCCGGCGTGCCGCACCTCATCACGCCCATCATCACGAACCCCAAGAAGGCCGCGGAAGCGTTGCAGTGGGTCGTGAAAGAGATGGACATGCGCTACGACGACCTGGCCAGCTTCGGCTTCCGCCACATCGACGACTTCAACAAGGCCGTCGTCAACGATGAAATCATCCTCCCGGCCGGCAGCGCCCGCACCCTCAAGCCCTACCCGTACCTGCTCGTGGTCGTGGACGAGCTCGCCGACCTCATGATGGTCGCCCCGCGCGACGTCGAAGACTCGATCGTGCGCATCACCCAGCTCGCCCGCGCCTCCGGCATCCACCTGGTGCTGGCCACCCAGCGCCCCAGCGTCGACGTCGTCACCGGCCTGATCAAGGCGAACGTGCCCTCCCGGCTGGCGTTCGCCGTGACCAGCGTCACCGACTCCCGGGTCATCCTCGACCAGCCCGGCGCCGACAAGCTGATCGGCCAGGGCGACGCGCTCTTCCTGCCGATGGGCGCCTCCAAGGCGCTCCGCGTGCAGGGCGCCTGGGTGAACGAGTCCGAGATCGAGAAGGTCGTCAAGCATGTCACCCAGCAGGCCCGGCCCGACTACCGGCCCGACGTCTCCGCCGAGACGCCGCGCAAGGAGATCGACTCCGACATCGGCGATGACCTCGAAGTCCTCCTCGCCGCCGCCGAACTCGTGGTCTCCACCCAGTTCGGCTCCACCTCGATGCTGCAGCGGAAGCTCCGGGTGGGCTTCGCCAAGGCCGGCCGCCTGATGGACCTGCTCGAGTCCCGCGAGATCGTCGGCCCGTCCGAGGGGTCGAAGGCCCGCGACGTGCTCGTCACCGCCGAGCAGCTGCCCAGCGTGCTGGCCAAGCTGCGCGGCTCGGACGCCGAGCAGCACGCCGCCACGGCCCGCACCCAGTTCGAGGAGTCCCAGCGGTCCCGGTCGCACGAGCAGGCGGCCCCCGACCCCCGCTACGCCGACGACCCGGTCGCAAAGATGAGCGAAGGGTACGCTGAGGAAGAGGGCGACTCCGACGAAGACGCCTGGCAACTCACCGACAGGGACTGACTCCATGGCTACACTTTCCACCCCAGCCACGTCGTCGAACTGGAATCTGCCGAACATCATCACCGTCGTGCGGATCCTGCTCGCCCCCCTGTTCTTCTGGATGCTCCTGGCCGACAACGGCGCCGACGGCGCCCTGCGCTGGTGGGCCGCCGTGCTGTTCATCGTCGCCATCGCCACCGACGGGGTCGACGGTGCCATCGCCCGCAAGTACAACCTGGTCACCGACCTCGGCAAGCTGCTCGACCCGATCGCGGACAAGATCCTCACCGGCGCCGCCCTCATCGGGCTGTCCGTCCTGGCCGAGCTGCCCTGGTGGGTCACCATCCTGATCCTGCTGCGCGAGATCGGCATCACGGTGTTCCGGTTCGCGATGCTCAGTGACCGAGTCATTCCCGCCTCCCGCGGCGGCAAGCTCAAGACGATCGCCCAGTCCGTGGCCATCTCGCTGGCCCTCCTGCCGCTCTGGCTGGTGTTCGGGGAGTGGATCCACTGGGTCAACACGATCACCATGGCCATCGCCCTGGCGCTCACGATCTACACCGGCATCGAGTACCTCGTCGCCGCCCGCCGGGTGAACAACCAGGCCAAGCCGGCGAACCAGGCCTGACGTGCCCGCCCAGCCGGATCCGGCGGCGGCCCTGATCGCCGCCCTCACCAGCCGGGGGCTCACCATCGCGGTAGCGGAGTCGCTGACCGGCGGGCTGCTCGTGGCCGAGCTTGTCCGGATTCCCGGCGCATCCGCCGTGGTCTGCGGGGGAGTGGTGGCCTACCAGACCCCCCTCAAGCACACCCTGCTGGGCGTCGACTCGACCCTGCTGGCCGAACACGGCGCCGTGCATCCGGAGGTGGCCCGGCAGATGGCGACGGGTGTGCGCGCCGCGCTGGCCGTGGACGGCCGCCCCGCCGATATCGGCCTGGCAACCACCGGGGTGGCCGGCCCGCACGAACAGGACGGCCAACCGGTCGGCACGGTCTACCTCGGGCTGGCGTTCGGGGATAGCGTTCGGGCAATAGCCCTCCGGCTCACGGGCGACCGCAGCCAGATCCGGGCTCGGACGGTTGAGCACGCCCTCGAAGCTGTGTGTCAGCTGATGGAAATCGGAAAGCTGGAAACCGCGGAATAGGGAGTGTTACCGGCGGGTTACAGAACACATATTCACAAGAAAAGTCCAGTGATCCTCGGTATTCTCGAGGTGTCGGATGGATACGGTACTGTTGGCAATCCGTCACACGAGACTGACCAGTTGAGTGGGCCCCATCAGTTCAGACAGCACGAAGAAGGAGGTTCCGATGATTCTTGTTCGTCAGGAAATCGGCGATGTGCTCAGGGACTTCCGCCTGCAGAAGGGGCGCACACTGCGTCAGGTTGCCAGCAAGGCCAGTGTGGCCCTCGGTTACCTGTCCGAAGTGGAGCGCGGCCAGAAGGAAGCCTCATCTGAGATTCTGGCTTCCGTTGCAGAAGCGTTGGAGACCCCCATTTCTGTCATCATGCGCGAGGTCGGCGACCGCCTGGCCGTCATTGAGGGAATCGACAGGTTCCCCGACACCGTGCCCGACGAACTGGTGGCCAAGTTCGACGCCAGCATGATGGTGCGCTAGTCGGTCAGCACCGATTGGTAGCATCCCACCAGCGCGGAGAGATGAGTTCCCCATGCGATTGAGCGAATTCCGCCAAGCCCTGAAAGACGAGTTCGGCGAAAGCTATGGCCGGGTCCTCACCAAGGACCTGATCCTCGGTCCGCTCGGCCGCACGGCCGACCAGGCTCTCGCCAGCGGAGTCCCCGCTCGCGAGGTCTGGCTGGCACTGTGCGCCGAGACGGATGTCCCAGCGGCCCGGCGCCACGGCGCCGGGCTGCCGCCGGCTCGCAGCTGACCAGACGCAGACCCCGCACATGTGCCCGAACGGCCCGGCCCCGCAGCCGGGCCGTTTTACGTTCAGCCGCCGTCGCACAGCCGGACGAGAACTTTCCGACACACCGCACCGTCATCGAATACGTGTTCGGTCCTTGATAGGCTCCTCCACAGTAGAAGTCGAAGACGGATTGTGCACCGTCGTGGTCGCTCCGGCCCAGTGTCGGAGGTGCCGCGTACAGTCGGGCTCGTCAACGACACAGCGCACCTGCCTTGTCGAGGACGGTCGCCGGGGTCCTCCCGGTGGCCGAGACGACAGCCTATAGGCGCCACGCGCACGACCCAAAGGAGCACACCATGGCATCAGCAGCAGACCGCGAGAAGGCACTCGACACCGCCCTCGCCCAGATTGATCGCCAGTTCGGCAAGGGCTCGGTTATGCGCCTGGGCAGCGACGAGCGCGCACCCGTCGAGACCATCTCCACCGGGTCGATCGCGCTGGACGTCGCGCTCGGCATAGGCGGGCTGCCCCGCGGCCGCATCGTGGAGATCTACGGGCCGGAATCCTCGGGTAAGACCACCCTCACCCTGCACGCCATCGCCAATGCCCAGAAGAACGGCGGCATCGCCGCGTTCATCGACGCAGAGCACGCCCTCGACCCGGAGTACGCCAAGAAGCTCGGCGTCGACATCGACGCCCTCCTGGTCTCCCAGCCCGACACGGGTGAGCAGGCCCTGGAGATCGCCGACATGCTGGTGCGAAGCGGCTCGATCGACCTGATCGTGATCGACTCCGTGGCCGCCCTGGTGCCACGCGCAGAAATCGAGGGTGAGATGGGTGACTCGCACGTCGGCCTGCAGGCCCGGCTGATGTCGCAGGCCCTGCGCAAGCTCACCGGTGGCCTCAGCCAGACCAACACCACGATGATCTTCATCAACCAGCTGCGCGAGAAGATCGGCGTGATGTTCGGCAGCCCGGAAACCACTGCCGGCGGTAAGGCGCTCAAGTTCTACGCCTCGGTGCGCCTCGACATCCGTCGCATCGAGACCCTCAAGGACGGCACCGAAGCCGTCGGTAACCGCACCAGGGTCAAGGTCGTCAAGAACAAGATGGCGCCGCCCTTCAAGCAGGCCGAATTCGACATCATCTACGGTGTCGGCATCTCCCGCGAGGGCAGCCTGATCGACTTCGGTGTCGACCAGGGCATCGTCAAGAAGTCCGGCGCCTGGTACACCTACGACGGCGACCAGCTCGGCCAGGGCAAGGAGAACTCCCGCAACTTCCTGCTGCGCAACGCCGACATGGCCAACGAGATCGAGACCAAGATCAAGAACAAGCTCGGCGTGGGCGCGGAGGGCAAGGCCGCCAAGAAGGCGACCGACGACGCGGCGACCGCCGCAGCGGCTGCCGATGCGGCCGCATCGGGCGCCGCGACCGGCACCGACGGCGCGAAGGTTCCCTCCATCGCGGCCAAGGCCGCCTCCCGTAAGGGCGCCTAGCCGCCATGGTCCATTTCGAAGCCTCGCCGGAAAGTGCCGCCGACCGGACCGGATTGGCGCCGGTGACCTACCTGCCGGGCGCCAGCCCCACCGATCGGGCGGATGCCGCCGCCGACGAGGCCGCCGAGGAGCGCGACCGCGCGGAGAAGCTGCTGCTGCAGCGTCTGCGCGGTCGCTCGCTCTCGGCCGTCGAGGCCGAGAAGCTGCTGCGCTCCACCGACATCGACGAGGAGGCGGTGCACGAGATCCTGGAACGCTTCGCGGAACTGCACTACCTCGACGAGGAGAAGCTCGCTGACCAGATCATGCACAGCCACCACGAACGCAAGGGGCTGGGCCGCAGCGGCGTGGCCGCCGAGATGCGGCAGCGCGGCCTCGATGCGGAATTGATCGCCGAGAAGCTCGAAGAGATGCCGGACGACGAGGCCGAGCGGGCCGCCGAGCTGGCGCTCAAGCGGGTCGGGCAGCTGGACAGGTTCGACGACGCCACCATCGACCGGCGGCTCACCGGCTTCCTGATGCGCAAGGGCTACGCATCGTCGGTGGTGCGGGACGCCGTCAAGGCCGCCATGGCCTCCCGGCGGGGCTCCGGCCGCACCTCTACGGTCCGATTCCGCTGAGTTCGATTCCGCTGGGCGCGGTTCCGCCGGCTCCGGTGTGGTGAGTTCACGCGCGGGCCCGCTGGGAACAGCGGGCCCGCGCACGCGTAAGCTGAAGGAACTATGAGCAGTGTCACCGCACCATCCCTGGCCAGCCCGTCGTCAGCGACCCCGTCGTCCGCCGACCAGTCGCCGCACACGACGACCGTGATCACCCCGTCGTCGGCAGCGAGGGATGCCGAGGGTCGCGCCCGTACCTACGAGGTGCGCACGTTCGGCTGCCAGATGAACGTGCACGACTCCGAACGCCTCAGCGGTTCGCTCGAAGCGGCCGGTTACGTCTCGGCGGAGGGCGCCGAGGCCGACATCGTGGTGATCAACACCTGCGCCGTTCGAGAGAACGCCGACAACAAGCTCTACGGCAACCTCGGCTACCTCGCCTCGGTCAAGCGCAAGCACGCCGGCATGCAGATCGCCGTCGGCGGCTGCCTGGCCCAGAAGGACAAGGCCACCATCCTCGCCAAGGCACCGTGGGTCGACGTGGTCTTCGGTACCCACAATATGGGGTCCCTGCCCAGCCTGCTCGAACGGGCCCGGCACAACGGTGAGGCGCAGCTGGAGATCCTCGAGTCCCTCGAGACGTTCCCCTCCACCCTCCCCACCAAGCGGGACTCCAGCTACAGCGGCTGGGTGTCGATCTCGGTCGGCTGCAACAACACCTGCACCTTCTGCATCGTCCCCGCGCTCCGCGGCAAGGAGAAGGACCGTCGCCCCGGCGAGATCCTCGCCGAGATCCAGGCCATCGTCGACGACGGTGCCATCGAGGTGACCCTGCTGGGCCAGAACGTCAACTCCTACGGTGTCGAGTTCGGTGACCGGCTCGCGTTCGGCAAACTGTTGCGCGCCGCCGGGCAGATCCCGGGGCTCGAACGCATCCGCTTCACCAGCCCCCACCCCGCCGCTTTCACCGACGATGTCATCGACGCGATGGCCGACACCCCTGCGGTGATGCCGCAGTTGCACATGCCGCTGCAGTCCGGCTCCGACCGGGTGCTCAAGGCCATGCGCCGCTCCTACCGGTCCACGAAGTTCCTCGGCATCCTCGAACGGGTGCGCGCCCAGATGCCCGACGCCGCGATCAGCACCGACATCATCGTCGGCTTCCCCGGCGAGACCGAGGAAGATTTCCTCGACACCATGCGGGTGGTGGAGGAATCCCGGTTCGCCACGGCGTTCACCTTCCAGTACTCGATCCGCCCCGGCACACCGGCCGCCACCATGCCGGACCAGGTGCCCAAGGCCGTGGTGCAGGACCGCTATGAGCGCCTCATCGCCCTGCAGGAGCGCATCTCCTGGGAAGAAAACCGCAAGGTCATCGGCCGTGAGGTCGAACTGCTCGTCGCCAACGGAGAGGGCCGCAAGGACGGGGCAACCCACCGGCTCAGCGGCCGGGCCCCCGACAGTCGCCTGGTGCACTTCGACGTGCCCGCCGGTAGCAACCTGCCCCGCCCCGGCGACATGGTCACCGTGACGGTCACCCAGGCCGCTCCGTTCCACCTCATCGCCGATTCGCTCGACGGCGCGCCCCTGCGCATCCGCCGCACCATCGCCGGCGACGCCTGGGACCGCGACCAGGCCGACTCCTGCGGCGTTCCCACCCCGGCCGGTGCCGGCAGCGCCGTCTCCCTCGGACTGCCCACCCTGCGGGTCGGCAGCCCCGCGGCCCTGAACCTCAGCAACCTCAACCAGCACGGCGGCGCGACGACCATCCCGATCTACCCGGTCGACGACGCGGAACGCTAACCGACGGTGCTTGTCGTCATCGTCGGCCCGACCGGTACCGGCAAGTCCGACCTGTCGCTCGAGCTCGCCACCCGGCTGCGCGAGGCGGGCCGGCCTGCCGAAATCGTCAACGCCGACGCCATGCAGCTCTACCGGGGCATGGACATCGGCACCGCCAAGCTCGCTCCCGCGGAGCGCCGCGGCGTGCCGCACCACCTCCTCGACGTGCTCGACGTGGCTGACGAGGCCACCGTCGCCCGCTACCAGGCGGAGGCCCGCGCCGCCATCACCGACATCGTCGACCGCGGTGCGGTGCCGATCCTCGTCGGCGGTTCGGGCCTCTACGTGTCCTCCGTCGTCTACGACTTCCAATTCCCCGGTACCGACCCTGACCTGCGCGCCCGCCTCGAGGCCGAGCTGGTGGAGCAGGGTCCGGGCCTGATGTATGAACGGTTGAAAGGCGTGGACCCCGGCGCGGCCGCGCGCATCGGCGCGAGCAACGGCCGCCGCCTCGTGCGCGCCCTCGAGATCGTGGAACTCACCGGCGCCCCGCACGCCGCCGTACTGCCCGGCGACCCGGTCTACTGGATGCCGGCCGTCACCATCGGGCTGCGCCTGGAGCGTGAGGTGCTCACCCCGCGGCTGGACGCTCGCGTCGAGCGGATGTGGGCAGCCGGCCTGGTCGACGAGGTGCGCACGCTGCTGCCCCTCGGGCTGGAGGGCGGCGTCACGGCCAGCCGCGCCATCGGTTATGCCCAGGCGCTCAGCCAGCTGCGCGGCACGGCCACGCAGGCCGAAGCCATCGAAGCCACCCAGCAGCTCACGCGCCGCTACGCCCGCCGCCAGGTGAGCTGGTTCAAACGCGACCCGCAGACGCACTGGATCGACGCCGACGACGCCGACCGCGTCGCCCAGGCGGCCGTGCACCTGCCCTGAGTGGGTGCCCGCCGGCCAGCTGTGCGGGCGGGACCTGGACGACCGAGTCCCTAAACTGAGTCCATGGGTATCGATCTGCATTTCACCAAGGGCCACGGCACCGGCAACGACTTCGTGCTGGTCAGCGACCCTGACGGCCGGCTGGACCTCAGCCCCGAGCAGATCAAGGGCATCTGCGAACGCCGGTTCGGCGTGGGGGCCGACGGCCTGATCCGCGCCGTTCGCTCGGCCAACCTGGACGCCGGCGCTGCGGCCTTGGCCGAGGACGACACCGCCGAATGGTTCATGGACTACTGGAACGCCGACGGAACGGTGTCGGAGATGTGCGGCAACGGCATCCGCGTGTACACCCGGTTCCTGATCGAACAGGGCCTGGCCGAGATCGGCCCGGGCGAGACCCTTCCGATCGGCACCCGCAGCGGCGTGCGCGACGTGCAGCGCAACGCCACCGGCTACCAGGTAGACCTGGGCCGCTGGCGCCTGGAACCGGGGGAGACCCTGGTGCGGGCCAAGAACCTCGCCGTGGCCCGGCCGGGCCTCGGCATCAACGTGGGCAACCCGCACGTCGTGGTGGCCCTCGCCGACGAGGACGAACTCGAACGCGCCGACCTCACCTTCGTGCCGCAACTCGACCCGGAGCCCACCGAGGGCGCCAACGTGGAGTTCGTGCTGCCGAACGACCCGCTCGTCGTCGACGGCGTCGGCCGGATCCGGATGCGCGTGCACGAACGCGGCAGCGGAGAGACCCTCTCCTGCGGTACCGGCGCGGTCGCCGCGGCCCTCGCCACCCGGCACTGGGCCGGTGCCGGCGCGCCGAACCAGTGGCGGGTCGAGGTTCCCGGCGGTGTGCTGGGCGTACGGATGTTCCCCACCCAGGACGGTGAGCACGTCTCGCTCTCCGGCCCCGCCGCTCTCGTCTTCGACGGCACCCTGAAACTCGCCTGACCATCCCGCGAGCCCTGCGGCAGGCCCCGGAAAACCCGCATTTCCGGGCTCAGGCCACGGCTCGCGGGTCTAGAGCTTGTGGGTGCGCAGGATGCGGAAGCCCTTGTCCATGGCGTGACGGGAGACCTCGAGGGTGTCGGGGAACTCGTCGGCGAGCCAGCGCTGCAGGGAATCGGAGCCGAGGTTCCGCTGCACCACGAGCCAGGCATCCGACCCCAATGCCAGGCGCGGCAGCCAGTGCGTGAGCATGGCGTGCAGTTCGGCCTTGCCCACCCGGATGGGCGGGTTCGACCAGATGCCGGCGAAGATGACCGAGTCGGGAACATCTGTCGGCAGCACGGCGTTGATGTTGGTGAGGCCCAGCTTGGTGGCGTTGATGCGCACCAGTTCGAGGGCTCGTTCATTCACGTCCACCGCCCACACGGTGGCGGACGGGTCGGCCAACGCGAGGTGCAGGCTGATCGGGCCCCAGCCGCAGCCGAGGTCCAGAACGTTTCCGCCGCCGGAGGGCAGCGGTGCCTCGCGCATCAGCACCTTGGTGCCGGTGTCGATGTGTTCCGGGGAGAAAACCGCGTTCGCGGTGGTGACCTCACGGATCGCACCGGCGATCTTCACGGTGATGTGCCGCAATTTCAGGTCGCTGCCCGGAGCCGACGAGAAATAGTGTTCGGAAGCCATACAGCGAACTTATCGAAAAAAGAGGAACTAGAGTTAAAGCAATGACTGATATAAACGCTCCACACGACGACGATGACGATGTAGTTGCGCGCGTGCTGGCCAGTGCCGAGAGCCGGTCCACCGGTTACTCGCTTTTCGCGAGCGGATCGGCGCAGGCGCTCTCGGCCCGCCCGTCCAGCGGTGGCTTCGACGGCAGCGACCACGACGGTGAACAGTCCGAACGTGAAGACCGCAACGCCCTGCGCCGCGTCGGCGGGCTCTCCACCGAGCTGCAGGACGTCACCGAGGTTGAATACCGCCAGCTGCGCCTCGAGAACGTGGTGCTGATCGGCGTGTACTCCGCCCGCAGCCTGCTCGACGCCGAGAACTCCATGCGCGAGCTTGCCGCGCTGGCCGAAACCGCCGGAGCCACGGTGCTCGACGGTCTCCTGCAGCGCCGCGCCACCCCCGATCCCAGCACCTACCTGGGTAAGGGCAAGGCCCTCGAACTCGCGTCCATCGTGGCGGCGCTGGGCGCCGACACCGTGATCGCCGACACCGAACTCGCGCCCAGCCAGCGGCGTGCGCTCGAAGACGTGGTCAAGGTGAAGGTCATCGACCGTACCGCCGTGATCCTGGATATCTTCAGCCAGCACGCCAAGAGCCGGGAGGGCAAGGCGCAGGTCGAACTCGCCCAGCTCGCCTACCTGCTTCCCCGGCTGCGCGGCTGGGGTGACTCGATGTCCCGCCAGGCCGGTGGCCAGGTCGGTGGCGCCGGTGCCGGCATGGGCTCGCGCGGACCCGGTGAGACGAAGATCGAACTCGACCGTCGCCGCATCCATACCCGGATGTCGCGGCTGCGCAAGCAGATGATCGAGATGAAGCCGGCCCGCGAGGCCAAGCGGGCCAACCGCAAGCGCAACGCCGTGCCCTCCGTGGCGATCGTCGGCTACACCAACGCCGGCAAGTCCAGCCTGCTCAACCGGATCACCAAGGCCGGTGTGCTCGTGGAGAACTCGCTCTTCGCGACGCTGGACGCCACCGTGCGGAAGTCCACCACCGCGGACGGCCGGCTGTACACCCTCACCGACACCGTCGGTTTCGTGCGCAACCTGCCGCACCAACTGGTCGAGGCGTTCCGCTCCACCCTCGAAGAGGTCGCGGACTCCGACGTCATCGTGCACGTCGTCGACGCGTCCCACCCGGACCCGGCCAGCCAGCTGGCCACGGTGCGCGAGGTCATCGGCGAGGTCGGCGCCAGTGACATCCCCGAACTGGTCGTGTTCAACAAGAGCGACCTGGTCAGCGATGACGACCGCCTGGTACTGCGCGGCCTGTCGCCACATGCGATCTTCGTGTCGGCCCGCTCGGGCGAGGGCATCGACGCGGTACTCACCGCCATCGAGACCATGCTGCCCAAGCCCGAGATCCGGTTGGACCTGCTGATCCCGTACGACCGCGGTGACCTCATCCCGATCCTGCACGGCCAGGGCAAGGTGCTGGCGCTCGACTACGCCGAGTCCGGCACCCTCGTCACGGCCCTCGTCTCACCCGGCATCGAAGCCCAGTTCACCCCGTTCGTGGTGACGCGGGCGATCACCGGCTGACCCGCCGCACGCCAGAGGGCGGCACCCGCATCCATTCCAGGAGCGGGTGCCGCCCTTCGTCGTTAAGGCCGCCCCATTCTTGCTAGTGCGGACCCCCTGCCTACAAGCGAAAATGGCCGGTCATGAGTCGGAGTGGACCTGTCGACGCCTGACTCCGAGTGGAACCCGCGACCGGTTTCACCGCCGGACGTAACATTCGGCCATGCGACTGTGCCGCGGGTTCTCCGACGTTAGAGTCGTCTCAATCGTTGCCGGAACCGCTGATCCGCCCGGCATGGAGCGACAGCCGAGCCCGGCACCGGCCCGCGAGGAGCTGCCGGTTTGCCTGGCGGTCCGCGGCCGCCAGGCCCTTTTCTGTTGCACCACCCATGCCGAATGAGGAACCATGACAGCGACGCCACCCTCCCCACCCGCGGACCACGCCTGTCGGCCCGGCATCCCGTTTTCGTTCGAGCTGTACCCGCCCAAAACGGATGCTGCCGCAACGGCCCTGCACGGCACGATCGACGCCCTGGCCGACGCCCGGCCCGAATTCATCTCGGTGACCTACGGAGCCAGCGGCTCCTCCCGTACCTCGTCCCTGGACGTGCTGCGCTACATCCGCCGGGCCACCACCGTGGACCCGATGGCACACCTCACCTGCGTCGGGTCCTCGCCGAGGCGAGCAGCCTGATCCGCGAGTTCCTCGACGCCGGCGTGCGCAGCTTCCTGGCCCTCCGCGGGGACCCGCCGGAGGGCCTGACCGAGAACGACGTCTTCCTCGGCGACCTGCACAGCGCCGGCGAGCTGGTGCAGCTGATCCACCGGGTGCAGGCCGAGCGGGTGCCGTACCAGGAGACCCCGATCCCGGGCCTGCCGCGGGCCCGCGCGGTGAAGACCGAGCGCGACCACGTGCGCATCGCCGTGGCCGCGTTCCCGAACGGCCACCCGCGCTCGCGCTCCACCGCGCAGGACATCGACACGCTGCTGGCCAAGCAGGCCGCGGGCGCCAACCTGGCCATCACCCAGCTCTTCTTCCACGCTGACCACTACCTGAGCTTCATCCAACGGGCCAGGGAGGCCGGGGTGGAATTCCCGATCCTGCCCGGCATCATGCCCGTCACCAGCCCCGGCCGGCTGCGCCGCATCCTGGAACTCTCCGGAGAGGAGCTGCCCAGCGACCTCGCCATCCAGCTCGAGGTCGAGCCCACGGCGGAGGGCCAGCGCGAGATCGGCATCGCCCACGCGGCGGCCCTGGTCAAGAAGCTCATCGCCGGCGGCGCCCCCGGACTCCACCTCTACGCCTTCAACGAGCACGAGACCGTGCTCGCCGTGCTCGACCGCGCCGGCGCGCTCGCACCGGCACAACCGGCCGTCTCCACTCGTTTCCCGGCCGTGACCCATCCCTCGGCCAGCCCCGCCGGCATCAGTGCCGGTACCCACTTCACGAAGGACTACTCCTGATGGCCACCACCGTCCCCGCTTTCCCCACCGGAACGATCCTGGGCTACCCGCGCATCGCGCGTCGCCGCGAGCTCAAGAAGGCCGTCGAAGCCTTCTGGGCCGGCCGGATCGACGCCGCCGAGCTCGAAGCCGCCGCCGCGGAACTTCGCCGCGCCACCCGCGAACGCCTCGTCGGCCTGGGCCTGGGCGGCACCGACTCCTCGATCCCGGAGAGCTTCTCCTTCTACGACCAGGTGCTGGATGCCCAGGTCGCCGTCGGCGCCATCCCCACCCGCTTCCAGGACCTCGTCGACGCCGACGGGCACCTCGACCTGGCCGGCTACTTCACCCTGGCGCGCGGCGACGGCGAGAACCTGCCGCTCGAGATGACCAAGTGGTTCGACTCCAACTACCACTACCTGGTGCCGGAGATCGGCCCGGACACCAACTTCCGCCTGGCCAGCGACCGCATCGTGCGGGAGTTCGAAGAGGCCGTCGCGGATGGCTTCCTCACCCGCCCCGTCATCGTCGGCCCGGTCACCCTCCTGCTGCTTGCCAAGGCGGCCAGCGACGCACCGGCCGGTTTCCACCCCCTCGACCGCCTGGCCGACCTGCTGCCGGTCTACGCGGCCCTGATCGAACGCCTCGCCGTTGCCGGCGCCCAGTGGGTGCAGCTGGACGAACCCGGCCTGGTCAGCGAAAGCATCGACATCCCCCGGGACCGTGCCCTTGTGGCCCTCGCACAGGCCTACGAGACCCTCGGCGGCTTGGCGAAACGGCCCGCGCTGTTCGTGGCCGCACCGTACGGCAGCCTCGACGACGCCCTCCCCGTGCTGGCCGCCTCCGCGGTCGAGGCCATCGGCCTGGACCTCGTGCGCGGCACCGTCCCGGCCGCCGTTCCCGGACTGGCCGAGGTGACCCTGGTGGCCGGCGTCATCGACGGGCACAACATCTGGCGCGGCGATCTGGCCGCCGCCTTCGACACCCTCGGGCGGCTCGGTACCCTGAGCGAAAGCATCGCGGTCTCCAGCTCCACCTCGCTGCAGCACCTGCCGCACGACGTCGAGGACGAAACCAAGCTCGCCGCCGAGCTCAGCGGCTGGCTGGCCTTCGCCGACCAGAAGGTCGGCCAGGTCGCCACCCTCGCCCGCGGCCTCACCTCCGGCCGGGACGTGATCCAGGCCGACCTCGACGCCGCCACCGCATCCCTCGCCGACCGCCGCGTCTCACCCGGTGTGCGCGACGGCGCGGTCCGTGCCCGCCTCGACACCCTCATCCCGGCCGATTTCCGCCGCGGGGACTACGAGACGCGACTCACCGCCCAGACTGCCGCCCTGGACCTGCCGCCACTGCCGACCACCACGATCGGCTCCTTCCCGCAGACGGGTGACATCCGCCGGGCCCGCGCCCGCCTCGTCTCCGGAGAGCTCGCCCCCGACGACTACCGCGACCTGATGCGCGCCGAGATCGGCCGCATCGTGCAGTTGCAGGAAGACCTCGGCCTCGACGTGCTGGTGCACGGCGAACCGGAATGCAACGACATGGTGCAGTACTTCGCCGAGAACCTCGACGGCTTCTCCGTGACCGAGAACGGCTGGGTCCAGTCCTACGGCAGCCGCTGCACCCGCCCGTCGATCCTCTGGGGGGACGTCTCGCGCCCGGCGCCCATCACGGTGGACTGGACCAGCTACACCCAGACCCTCACCGACAAGCCCGTCAAGGGCATGCTCACCGGCCCGGTCACGATCCTGGCCTGGTCGTTCGTACGTGACGACCAGCCGCTGGGGGACACCGCCCGGCAGGTGGCCCTCGCCCTGCGGGACGAGATCACCGACCTCGAAGCCGCCGGCATCCAGGTGGTCCAGGTCGACGAGCCGGCCCTGCGCGAGCTGCTGCCGCTGAAGAAGAAGGACCACGCCGACTACCTGGACTGGTCGGTCGGCTCCTTCAGGCTCGCCACGGCCGGCGTGGCCGACCGGACCCAGATCCACACCCACCTCTGCTACTCCGAATTCGGCGTCGTGATCGACGCCATCCGCAACCTGGACGCGGACGTCACCAGCATCGAGGCGGCCCGGTCGAAGATGGAGGTCGTGGCGGACATCCAGACCAGCGGTTTCGACCACGGCATCGGCCCGGGCGTCTATGACATCCATTCGCCCCGGGTACCGGGCATCGCCGAGATCACCGACCTGCTCGAGCGGGCGCTGAAGTCGATCCCTGCCCGCCAGGTCTGGGTCGACCCGGACTGCGGCCTGAAGACCCGCGGCTACGCCGAGACGGTCGATTCCCTGCGCAACATCGTGAAGGCCACGCGCGCGGTGCGGGCGACGCTGGTCTGACCCGGCGGCTGAGACAGAAACAGGCCCGGACCCCTCGCGGGGGCCGGGCCTGTCCGGGTTGGAGCGGGTGACTCAGACCGAGCGCAGCACGGCGACGACCTTGCCGAGCACCTCGGCGTAGTCGCCCAGGATCGGCTCGAAGTTGGTGTTGCGGGGGAGCAGCCAGGTGTGGCCGTCGCGCTGCCGCAGCACCTTCACGGTCGCCTCGCCGTCGAGCATGGCCGCGACGATCTCGCCGTTCTCCGCGGTCTTCTGCTGGCGGATGACGACCCAGTCACCGTCGCAGATGGCCGCGTCGATCATCGAATCACCGACGACCTTGAGCATGAACAGTTCGCCCTTGCCGACCAGCTGGCGGGGGAGCGGGAAGATCTCGTCGATCTGCTGGTCCGCCATGATCGGGATGCCGGCGGCGATCCGGCCCACGAGCGGCACCATCGCCGCGTCACCCACCTGGATGCCGGACTGGTAGTCGTCGGCGGCTCCCGGCGTGACCTCGTCGGTGGACTGCGGCAGCTCGATGAGCACCTCGAGCGCGCGCGGCCGGTTCGGGTCCCGGCGCAGGTAGCCGCTCAGCTCGAGCTGGTGCAGCTGGTGCGTCACGCTCGAGAGTGAGGACAGGCCGACGGCGTCGCCGATCTCGCGCATGCTGGGCGGGTAGCCGCGGTCGCGCACCGAACGCTGGATCACGTCCATGACGGCCTTCTGCTTATCACTCAGGCTCTTGCGGCGCCGCGTGGTGCCCTTGTCCCGAGGTGTGCTCTCCTGTGCCACGTTGTCGCTCCTCTTGGTTGGCCCGAATCGGATGGCTCTGAATCCGGTGGGTCTGAATGTTCGGCTGTCTGTGCTGGCGCGTTCCCGACGGATGCCCCGGGCTGGGGCCGGCCGGTCATCTCGGTCTGCCCGAAGCCTCGTCTGGAACGAATGTCGGTGGTGTCTGTTTGAGTACTGCTACCCGATCGAAACTGTATCCACAGTGACAGGGATTCGTAGACATGTATTCGAGTGTGTTGCGAAATCTCTTTCCATATTATCCGGAAACAGGGTTGATTGTTCGAACACTCGAAGATATATTCGGAACATAGATTCGCATTCGGCCCTCCCGGCCGAGGGCCGGATGCGTTACCAGGAGGTTAGCCATGAGCGCAGCATTTGCAGGGAAGACCGGCATCAGCGCCGGCAGCAGGGCCCGTACGATCGGTCACGCGACCGCCGTCGCACCCCGCACCGCCGCACCGCGCACGCACCTGCGGCTCACCCGCCGTGGCCGCATGGCGTTCACCACGCTCGCGGCCGTGCCACTGGTGCTGGGGTCGATCGCCGTCGCCGTCAACGGCGGCGTCGCCGCTGCCGAGGGCACGGCGAGCGTCGGTGCCGCCGCCTTCGAGTACGTCACCGTCGATGCCGGCCAGTCCCTGTGGGAGCTCGCTGAGTCGATCGCCCCCAAGCAGGACCCGCGCGACGTCATCGCCGACATCGTGAACCTCAACCAGCTGGCCTCAGAGGCCGTTCAGCCCGGCCAGCGCCTGGCCCTTCCCGCCGGGTACTGACACCCGGGGTCGCCGACGCGGCACTCGAGCCCGGGACCAGGTCCGGCGCCGCGCAACTAAGCTTGTTCGGGTGACCAGCCTCGACGACCTGCCCCTGCGTGCCAACCTCCGCGGACAAATCCCCTACGGCGCACCGCAGCTGCACGTACCGGTCGCGCTGAACGTCAACGAGAACACCCACCCGATCCCGCCCGCGGTCGCCGTTGACATCGCCCGAGCCCTCACCGACGCCATCCTCACCGTGAACCGGTACCCCGACCGGGAGTTCACCCCGCTGCGCGACGCCCTCGCCGGCTACCTGGGCCACGGCCTCACCCGGGACAATATCTGGGCAGCGAACGGCTCCAACGAGGTGCTGCAGCAAGTGCTGCAGGCTTTCGGTGGGCCGGGCCGGTCCCTCCTCGGTTACGCGCCGACCTACTCCATGTATTCGATCCTGGCCTCCGGAACCGACACCCGCTGGCTCCCCGGCGGCCGCGACGCCGACTACGAACTGTCCCCGGAAACGGCCGCCCGATGGGTGCACGAGACGTCGCCCGACGTCGTGTTCCTCTGCTCGCCGAACAACCCCACCGGCACACCGCTGTCGCTGGTGACCATCGCCGCTGTGTACGACGCCACCCCCGGCATCGTCGTCGTGGACGAGGCCTACGCCGAGTTCGCCCCCGT
This sequence comes from Cryobacterium sp., assembly GCF_025463825.1. Taxonomy (GTDB): domain Bacteria; phylum Actinomycetota; class Actinomycetes; order Actinomycetales; family Microbacteriaceae; genus Cryobacterium. The sequence goes on along the minus strand of NZ_JAODBG010000134.1, from coordinate 31,326 downwards.
CGGCACCGACAGCGCCCTCACCCTTCTCGCCGGGCGTCCGCGCCTGCTGGTCTCCCGCACCATGAGCAAGGCCTTCGCCTTCGCCGGCGTGCGACTGGGCTATCTGGCCGCCGACCCGGCCATCACGGACGCGCTCCGGTTGGTGCGCCTGCCGTACCACCTGTCGGCGCTCACCCAGGCGGCGGCGGTGGCCGCACTCGCCCACACCGATGAGATGCTCGCCATGGTCGACGACATCCGGGTGCAGCGCGACCGGCTCGTGACCGAGCTGCGCGGCATGGGCTTCAGCCCGCTGCGTAGCGGCAGCAATTTCGTGCTCTTCGGCGGGGTCGCCGAGCCGCGCGTCGTCTTCGAGGCCCTGCTGGCCGAGGGCATCCTGATCCGGGACATGAGCATCCCCAACCACCTGCGCGTTTCGGCGGGCACCGAGGCCGAGACGAGCGCTTTTCTCACCGCGATCGCACGGCTGAGTCCGTCAGCCGAATAAACTATCGCCATGAGCAACGTCACGCCCTCGCCTCGCCGTGCCCACCTGCAGCGCGAAACGAGTGAATCGAGCATCGACCTGTCGATCGACCTCGACGGCACCGGAGTGAGCGACATCCACACCACCGTGCCGTTCTACGACCACCTGCTCACCGCGTTCGCCAAGCACTCCCTGACCGACCTCACCGTGCACGCCAAGGGCGACATCGAGATCGACGTGCACCACACCGTCGAGGACATCGGCATCGTGCTCGGCCAGGCCATCAAGCAGGCCCTCGGCGACAAGTCCGGCATCTCGCGATACGGGGATGCGCTGGTCCCGCTCGACGAAGCCCTCGTGCAGGCCGTCGTCGACATCTCCGGCCGCCCCTACCTCGTACACACCGGCGAACCGGCCGGCTTCGAATTCCACCTCATCGGCGGCCACTTCACCGGATCCATGGTGCGCCACGTCTTCGAGGCCATCGCCGTCAACGCAGCCCTCACCGTGCACGTCACCGTCGTCGGCGGCCGTGACCCGCACCACATCGCCGAAGCCGAGTTCAAGGCCTTCGCCCGCGCGTTCCGGCAGGCCAAGGCCTACGACGCCTTCGTCAGCGGCATCCCGTCGACGAAGGGGGCCCTATGAGCAAGGTCGTGGTGCTCGATTACGGCACCGGCAATGTGCACTCCGCCGTCAAGGCGCTTGAGCTCGCGGGCGCCGACGTCACCCTCACCGGGGACCGCAAGCTCGCCCTCGAGGCCGACGGCCTCCTGGTACCCGGCGTCGGCGCGTTCAGCGCGGTGATGACGGCCCTGAACGACGCCCACGGCGGCGACATCATCGACAAACGCCTCTCCGGCGGACGAGCGGTGATGGGAATCTGCGTGGGCATGCAGGTCATGTTCGAACGCGGAGTCGAACGCGGCGCCGACACCGAAGGGCTCGGCGAATGGCCCGGCACCGTCAGTGCGCTGCCGGCCCCGGTGCTGCCGCACATGGGCTGGAACACGGTGACCCCCGACCCCGACTCCGTGCTGTTCCGCGGCCTCGAGGGAGAGCGGTTCTACTTCGTGCACTCCTACGCCGCGCAGAGCTGGTCTCTCGACGTGATGCCGCCCTTCCCGGTTCCCCGGCTCACCTGGGCCGAGCACGGTGCTCCGTTCCTCGCCGCGGTGGAGAACGGTCCGCTGTCCGCCACCCAGTTCCACCCGGAAAAGAGCGGCGACGCCGGCATCCGCCTGCTGTCGAACTGGCTCGGCACTCTCCGCGACTAAGTCTTCCCACCAGCCGGCCTCCATCAGTGGCCGCACCCCAACAAAAAAGGCACCCCCATGACCGAGTTCAACAAGACCCCGAAGCTGGTTCTCCTCCCGGCCGTCGACGTCGCCGGCGGCAAGGCCGTTCGCCTCACTCAGGGTGAGGCCGGCACCGAGACCAACTACGGCGACCCGATGGATGCCGCGCTCGACTGGGCGAACCAGGGCGCCGAGTGGATCCACCTCGTCGACCTCGACGCCGCCTTCGGCCGGGGCAACAACACCGGAGTGCTCAAGAAGGTCATCAAGCAGCTCCGTGGCGTGAACGTGGAACTCTCCGGCGGCATCCGCGACGACAGGTCGCTCGAGGCTGCCCTCGGTACCGGCGTCAAGCGCATCAACCTGGGCACCGCCGCGCTGGAGAACCCGGAGTGGGCCGCCAGTGTGATCGCGCAGTACGGCGATTCCATCGCTGTGGGCCTCGACGTGCGCGGTACGACCCTGGCCGCGCGGGGCTGGACGAAGGACGGCGGTGACCTGTGGACGGTGCTCGAGCGTCTCGAAGAAGCCGGCTGCACCCGTTACGTGGTCACGGATGTCACCAAGGACGGCACCCTCAAGGGACCGAACATCGAACTGCTGCGTGAGGTCATGGACCGCACCCACCGTCCGGTGATTGCCTCCGGCGGCATCGCCAGCCTCGACGACATTGCAGCGCTGCGCGAACTCGTTCCCCTCGGCCTGGAAGGCGCGATCGTGGGCAAGGCTCTCTACGCGGGCGCCTTCACCCTCGCCGAGGCGCTGGATGTCTCCGGCGCGTAACCTCGGCTCCACGGGTGGGCCGGCCGATGTCGGCGCCGCCGGTGATCCGGCCGCGGACTCCGCCGGCCAGGCGTGGGCGGGCCGGTCGATCGAGCACACCGAGTTCGATGACGATGACGGCCTGGCGCCACCCGCCCTGATCGAGGCGGTCGGCCGGTTCCGCGCCCGGGAACTGGGAGAGGAAGGCGTCATCGACGCCATCCGTTCGGCCCGCCTGCTGATCCCGCTGGTGACAGCCCTCGGCGATGACGACTCTCCGGCTGATGCGGCCGGCCCGCATGGCCTCCGGGTCGACAAGGCCCAGGAACTGTCCATCATCACCGTCGCCGGCCCGGACGGCCGGGCGGTTCTGCCGGTGTTCTCCGCCGCCGCCGCCATGCGAGCCTGGAACGCCGCTGCCCGCCCGGTGCCCGCCGACGCCGTGCGCGTGGCCCTCGCCGCCGCCCAGGAGAACACCGACCTGGTGGTGCTCGACCCGACCGCCGACACCGAGTTCGTGGTGCGCCGGCCGGCGCTCTGGGCGATCGCGCAGGACACCCCGTGGACGCCCAGCTATGCCAGCCGCCAGGTCGCGGCGGCCTTCGAAGAGTCCATCACCAGTGAACTGGCCGCGCTGTCGGTGAGCCTCACCGCCGGCGACCCGCAGTCCCGACTGGCCGGACCTGAGCTGGTCGTGCGCCTGGAACTCGTCGACGGCCTCAGCCGCACCGACCTCGACGCCACCCTGGCCCGCCTCGCCGCCCGCTGGGCCGCCAATGACGTGATCGCCACCGGCGTCGACTCGCTGCGCGTGCAACTGGTCGCCTCCGCCTGACCCGCCCGGCCAGTCCTCGCGGCACGACTGTTGCCCGTGCGGACAATTGCGCCCGGCACACCGGGCGCAATTGTCCGGTTTGGCAACAGTTACGAGCGGATGCGGGAAGCCGGTGGAGCGGACAGCCGCGGTTTTCGGCGCATCCGGCCCAACGTCGGCGGTATCGGCAAGGATGGGTAGGTGACCCAGATCCTGCAGCGCCTCTCGCCGGCTACCCGCACATGGTTCTCCGGCGCCTTCGCCGCGCCTACCGAGGCGCAGCTCGGCGCCTGGGACGCGATCTCCCGCGGTTCGCACACCCTCGTCGTGGCCCCAACCGGGTCGGGCAAGACCCTGGCCGCGTTCCTCTGGGCCCTCGACCGGCTCTACTCGGCGTCCGCCGCCGTGACCGCCGAAGGCGCCGGCTCGACGGATGCCGCCGCGCCGAAAGCCCACACCTCGGCCGGCGCGACCACGCCCGGGGCCGCATCCGCCCCGCCGGCGCCCACCGGCACCCGGGTGCTCTACATCTCCCCGCTCAAGGCCCTCGGCGTCGACGTGGAGCGCAACCTGCGCGCCCCGCTGGTGGGCATCGGCCAGGCCGCGGAACGGCTGGGCCTCGCTCCCGTGCGCGTCAGCGTCGGCGTCCGAAGCGGCGACACCCCCGCGGCCGACCGCCGCGCCCTGGTGAAGACGCCGCCGGAGATCCTGATCACCACCCCGGAGTCGCTGTTCCTGATGCTCACCTCCGCCGCCCGCGAATCGCTGCGCGGCGTGGACACCGTGATCATCGACGAGATCCACGCGGTGGCCGCGAGCAAGCGCGGTGCGCACCTCGCCGTCTCGCTGGAGCGCCTGGACGCGCTGCTGGCCAAGCCGGCCCAGCGGATCGGCCTGTCGGCTACCGTGCGGCCGGCCTCCGAGGTGGCCCGGTTCCTCGGCGGGGTCGCTCCCGTGGAGATCGTGGCGCCCAAGAACGAGAAGCGGTTCGACCTGCGCGTGGTCGTCCCCGTCGATGACATGACCTCCCTCGGAGCCGTGCCCGCCCCCGAGGGAGCCACCTCCGCCGCCGCCCCGCAGACCGGGTCGATCTGGCCGCACGTCGAAGAGGCCATCGTGGACGCCGTGCTCGCGCACTCGTCGTCGATCGTGTTCGCCAACTCCCGACGCCTGGCCGAGCGGCTCACCGCCCGCTTCAACGAGATCTACGGGGAGCGGCTCGCCGCGGCCGACGAGGCCGAGCTGGTGCTGGCCGGTGGCTCGGATGCCGCGGGCATCGCATCCGCTTCCGGCCCTGCCGCCGCCCCGGCCTGGCCGCCCGCCGAACTGATGGGTGGCAGCGGCCAGACCGAGGGCGCCGAGGCGCTGCTCGCCCGGGCGCACCACGGCTCGGTCAGTAAGGAACAGCGGGCCATGATCGAGGACGACCTGAAGTCCGGCCGGCTGCGCTGCGTCGTCGCGACATCCAGCCTCGAACTCGGCATCGACATGGGCGAGGTCGACCTGGTCGTGCAGGTCGAATCGCCGCCGTCGGTGGCCAGCGGCCTGCAGCGCGTCGGCCGGGCCGGCCACCAGGTCGGCGAAGTCTCCCGCGGCATCATCTTCCCCAAGCACCGCGCCGACCTCATCCACGCTACTGTCGCCGCCGAGCGGATGGTGTCGGGCATGATCGAATCGCTTCAGGTGCCCGCGAACCCGCTCGACATCCTTGCCCAGCAGACCGTCGCCGCCGTCGCCCTCGAACCCGTCGACGCCGAGGAGTGGTTCGACGCCGTGCGCCGCAGCGCCCCGTTCGCCACCCTGCCCCGCTCGGCGTACGAGGCCACCCTCGACCTCCTCGCCGGCCGCTACCCCTCCGACCAGTTCGCCGAGCTCCGCCCCCGCATCATCTGGGACCGCGACGCGGGCCTGCTCACCGGCCGGCCGGGCGCCCAGCGCCTCGCCGTCACCAGCGGCGGCACCATCCCGGACCGCGGCCTGTTCGGCGTGTTCATGGTCGGCGGCGACCAGCCCACCGGCCGCCGGGTCGGTGAACTCGATGAGGAGATGGTCTACGAGTCCCGCGTCGGTGACGTGTTCGCGCTCGGGGCCACGAGCTGGCGCATCCAGGAGATCACTCACGACCGGGTGCTGGTGCTGCCCGCCTACGGCGAGCCCGGGCGGTTGCCGTTCTGGAAGGGCGACGGCCTCGGCCGGCCCGCCGAGCTCGGCTCGGCCATCGGCGCGTTCCTCCGCGAGGTGACGGCTCTCTCGCCCGTCGAGGCCCGCGCCCGCTGCAGCGCCGTCGGCCTCGACGACCGCGCCGTCACCAACCTGCTGGCCTTCCTGGACGAGCAGCGCGCCGCCACCCGCTACCTGCCCACGGACCAGACACTCGTCGTCGAACGATTCCGGGACGAGCTCGGCGACTGGCGGGTCATCCTGCACTCGCCGTTCGGCCTCACCGTGCACGCCCCGTGGGCCCTCGCCGTGGGCGCCCGGGTGCGCGAGCGGTTCGGTATCGACGGTGCCTGCGTCGCCAGTGACGACGGCATCGTGGTGCGCATCCCCGACACCGAGACCGAACCGCCCGGCGCCGACCTCTTCGTCTTCGACCCCGACGAGCTCGAGCAGATCGTCACCGACGAGGTCGGCGGCTCGGCGCTGTTCGCCTCCCGGTTCCGCGAGTGCGCCGCCCGGGCGCTGCTGCTGCCGCGCTACCGGCCGGGCAGCCGTTCGCCGCTCTGGCAGCAACGGCAGAAGGCCTCGCAGCTGCTGGACGTGGCCCGCGAATACCCGTCGTTCCCGATCATCCTCGAGACCATCCGCGAGTGCCTGCAGGATGTCTACGACCTGCCCGCGCTGGTGAGCCTGGCCAAGCAGGTGGGCAGCCGCGCGATCCGGCTGGTGGAGACCAGCACGAACTCCGCCAGCCCGTTCGCCAACGCCCTCCTGTTCGGGTACGTGGCGGCGTTCATGTACGAGGGTGACTCGCCGCTGGCCGAGCGCCGCGCCACCGCGCTCTCGATCGACTCCGGCCTGCTCGCCGAGCTGCTCGGCCGGGTGGAGCTGCGGGAACTCCTCGACCCCGCCGTGATCGACCAGACCGACGCCGAACTGCAACGACTTGCCCCGGACCGCCGCGCGCGGGGCCTCGAGGGCGTCGCCGACCTGCTGCGCGGCCTGGGCCCGCTCACCGTCGCCGAGGTCGCCGACCGGCTCGAACCTGCGCCGGACAGCGCCGCGGCCGCCGGGACGGATGCCGCCGCGACCGCCTCCGACACGGCGGACACCGGTGACGAGGCCGGGGCGCACGCCGCCGAAACTGACGCCGCCGGAGCCACGCCCGTGCGCCGGGCATCCGCCGGCTACGCCAAAGCCCTGCTCGACATCCTCACCACCGCCCGGCGGGCGCTCAAGGTCGGCATCGCCGGCGAGGAACGCTGGGTGGTGATCGAAGACGCCGGCCGGCTGCGCGACGCCCTCGGCGTGCCACTGCCCCCGGGCATCCCCGAGGCATTCACCGAAAGCGTGCGCGACCCGCTCGGCGACCTCGTCAGTCGGTACGCGCGCACGCACGGGCCGTTCACCACCGCGGATGTCGCGGCCCGGTTCGGCTTCGGCACCGCCATTGCGCTCGGCGCGCTGCGCCGGCTGGCCGACGCCCGGCGCCTCGTCGAAGGTGAATTCCGCCCGCACGGCAGCGGCTCCGAATGGTGCGACGCCGAGGTGCTCCGCAGACTCCGCCGCCGGTCGCTCGCCGCCTTGCGGCACGAAGTCGAACCGGTCGACCAGAGCACCCTGGGCCGGTTCCTGCCGGCCTGGCAGCACGTGGGCGGGCGGCTCCGCGGGATCGACGGGGTGGTCTCGGTGATCGAGCAGCTCGAGGGCGCCCGCATCCCCGCCTCGGCCTGGGAGACCCTGATCCTGCCCGCCCGCATCAGCGACTACAACCCGGCGATGCTCGATGAACTCACCAACGCCGGAGAGGTCCTCTGGGCCGGGGCCGGCACGCTCGCCGGCAACGACGGCTGGGTGAGCCTGCACCTGGCCGACACCGCCCCGCTCACCCTGCCGGTGCCCATCGAGCTGGAGACCACCCCGCTGCAGCAGGAGATCCTGGCCACGCTGGGCAGCGGTGGCGGCTACTTCTTCCGGCAGCTGGCCGATTCGGTCGGCAGCCAGGACGACGGTGAACTGGTCGACGCGCTCTGGGACCTGGTCTGGTCGGGTCTGGTCAGCAACGACACCTTCGCCCCGGTGCGGTCCCTGGTCTCCGGCGGCAAGACCGCGCACTCCACCCGCCGAGCCGCACCGCGGGCCCGGCTGCACCGCGGCCGGGCGCTGCCCCGGCCGAGCCTGCCCAGTCGGCAGGGACCGCCAACGGTCTCGGGCCGCTGGTCGATCGTGCCGGTCGCCGACACCTCGTCCACCCGGCGGGCGCATGCGCTGGGGGAGACCCTGCTTGAGCGTTACGGCGTCGTCACCCGGGGCGCCGTCACGGGCGAGAACGTGCTCGGCGGCTTCGCGCTGGTCTACAAGACCCTCAGTGGCTTCGAGGAGATGGGCCGTTGCCGGCGTGGCTATTTCGTGGAGGGCCTCGGCGCCGCCCAGTTCGCCACCGCCGGCACCATCGACCGGATGCGCGGCTACGTCAACCAGCAGGAACGCGCCGAACGCGGCGACCGCTCCGCCCCCACCGCGGTGACCCTCGCTGCGACCGACCCCGCCAACCCCTACGGTGCCGTGCTGCCGTGGCCCGCCCTGCCGGAGGGAATCGGGCACCGGCCCGGCCGCAAGGCCGGCGGCCTGGTAGTGCTCGTCGACGGGCAACTGGTGCTCTACGTGGAACGCGGCGGCAAATCGCTGCTGGTCTTCGACCCCGCCGTCGGGGCTCCCGACGCCGACGAGAACGACGGGGACACCGAGTCGTCCGCGCCGGCCGCCCCCAGCGGCCCGGCCGCATCGAAGGCAGGCACAGCGCGGCCGGCACCGTCCGACACCGTGCTGGCCGCCACCCGCTCGCTCGCGGCAACCGTCACCGCCGGGCGGGTGCCCAAGCTCGCCGTGGAAACCGTGAACGCCGACTTCGTGCTCAGCACCACGGTGGGCGACGCCCTACGCGCCGCCGGCTTCACCGAGACTCCACGAGGACTGAGGCTCAGTGCCTGAGGGCGATACCGTCTACCGCAGTGCCCGCAGCCTCGATGAGGCGTTGCACGGAGCCACCCTCACCCGGTGCGACATCCGGGTGCCGGCCTTCGCCACCGTCGACCTGTCCGGGCAGGTCGTGCACGAGGTCATCAGCCGCGGCAAGCACCTGGTGGCGCATGTGGGGGAGACGAGCATCCACTCGCACCTGAAGATGGAGGGCAGCTGGCACCTCTACCGGCACGGCTCGAAGTGGCGCCGTCCCGCGTTCCAGGCGCGGATCGTGCTCGAGACCGCCGACTGGGTGGCCGTGGGCTTCGAGCTGGGCACCCTGGAACTGTTCCCGACCTCGGAGGACGAGCTGCACCTCGGCTACCTGGGCCCGGACCTGCTCGGCCCGGACTGGGACGCAACGGCGGCCACACGAAGGCTCACCGAGGTGGGGGAGCGGCCGGTCGCGGTGGCCCTGGGCGACCAGCGGAACCTGGCCGGGCTCGGCAACGTCTACGTGAACGAGCTGTGCTTCCTTCGCGGGCTGCTGCCCACCCGGCCGATGAGCGAGGTCACCGATCCGGCCGGGCTCGTGGCGCTCGGCCACCGGCTGATCCTGGCCAACCGCGACCGGTCTGAACGCACCACCACCGGCAACCTGCGCCGGGGAATGGGCACCTTCGTCTACGGGCGCGAAGGCCAGCCGTGCCGGCGCTGCGGCACGCGCATCCGAAGCGGCCAGCTGGGCCGCAGCGAGCTCGAGCAGCGGGTCACCTACTGGTGCCCGGTCTGCCAAACCTGACCCAGCTGTGCCCCGTGCGGACAAATGGACCCGGCGCACCGGGGCCATTTGTCCGGAGCGGGAACAGTTGCGACGAGGGAGGGTTAGTTGACCGGACCGGTGAACTTCTCGCCCGGGCCCTGGCCGATCGGGTCGGGGATGCTGGACGCCTCACGGAAGGCCAGCTGCAGCGACCGCAGGCCGTCGCGCAGGCTCCGCGCGTGCATGTCGGAGATGTCGGGGGCGGCTGCCGTGATCAGGCCGGCGAGGGCCGTGATCAGCTTGCGTGCCTCATCCAGGTCGATCTGCGTGTCGGGGTCGTCGGCGAGGCCGACCTTGACCGCCGAGGCGCTCATCAGGTGCACCGCCGCGGTCGTGATGATCTCCACGGCCGCCACATCCGCGATGTCCCGCGTCGCCTGGCTGGATTGGTCCTGATCGTAATTGTCGCTCACTGGTTTCCTCTGCTATGCTTACCCGGGCTCCGAGATGAAAGTCTCGGTACGAAAGTGGATAATCTCCCACCCGCGCTTGACCGCTTCATAAAGGTTACCGGGTAGTTTGCACTCCGCCGTCGCTTGCTGGTTTCCAGCTTGCACGGTAGATAGGGTGCCGCACGCGGTTGATGAGTGATGGAACCAGGAAAGTTTCAGAACCCAGGATTGCGCGCGCGATTGTCTCCTCTTCGTCTCCGGACGACATCCGTTGTTCGGCTGTAGCCACGATGCTTGAGTAGAGGAGAGACGCATCAGCGATCCCCGTACAAATGACCGTATCCGCGTCCCCGAAGTCCGTCTCGTTGGTCCCAACGGCGAACAGGTTGGGGTCGTGGCGATTGATGTCGCCCTGCGCCTGGCACAGGAGGCTGACCTCGATCTGGTCGAAGTAGCCCCCACGTCCAAGCCGCCGGTCGCGAAGATCATGGATTACGGCAAGTTCAAGTACGAAGCCGCGCAGAAGGCTAAAGAAGCCAGGCGCAACCAGGCGAACACGATCCTCAAAGAGGTTCGTTTCCGTCTCAAGATTGATAAGCACGACTACGAGACCAAGCGCAAGCGCGCCGAAGGCTTCCTGAAGGCCGGCGACAAGGTCAAGGCCATGATTCTGTTCCGTGGCCGTGAACAGTCCCGTCCCGACCAGGGTGTACGTCTGCTTCAGAGATTTGCCGAGGATGTCGCGGAATTCGGTTCAGTCGAATCGAGCCCGACCATCGACGGTCGAAACATGGTCATGGTGATTGGCCCGCTGAAGAACAAATCAGAGGCCAAGGCAGAGGCCAATGCACATAGAGCTGCCGATAAAGCAGCCAAACAGGAGGAAAAGAATGCCTAAGCAGAAGACCCACTCTGGGACAAAGAAGCGTTTCAAGGTCACTGGCTCCGGCAAGATCATGAAGCAGCAGGCCGGACTTCGCCACAACCTCGAGGTCAAGAGCACGCAGCGCAAGTCACGCCTGAACCAGGACCAGGTTCTCGCCAAGGCCGACGTCAAGGCCATCAAGAAGCTTCTCGGCCACTAGGCCCCGTACCCCTAAAGGAATTAGAAAATGGCAAGAGTAAAGAGGGCCGTCAACGCCCACAAGAAGCGTCGCGTCATCCTTGAGCGCGCCCAGGGTTACCGCGGTCAGCGTTCACGCCTGTACCGCAAGGCCAAGGAGCAGGTCACTCACTCCCTCGTCTACAGCTACCGTGACCGTCGCGCCCGCAAGGGTGACTTCCGTCGCCTGTGGATCCAGCGCATCAACGCTGCGTCCCGTGCGAACGGCCTGACCTACAACCGCCTCATCCAGGGCCTCGCCCTGGCCGGCATCCAGGTTGACCGCCGCATCCTCGCCGACCTCGCCGTCACCGAGCCCGCCACCTTCGCGGCCATCGTTGAGAGCGCCAAGGCAGCACTGCCCGCCGACACCTCCGCACCGAAGGTTGTTGCAGCGAAGTAGATCCACCTGCATGTCCCACGGGAGCGGTCGCCACTGGCGGCCGCTCCCGTTTTGCGTGCCCGGCGGGGCATTCTCTGGGCGAGGGGTGCGACACCTAAACTGGGAGCATGCTAGATAACCCCCGATCTCCTCGCGTGCGTGCCGTCGCGAAACTTGCGAACCGAGCCGCCCGCTCCGAGACGGGACTGTTCCTCCTCGAGGGCCCGCAGGCCGTCTCCGAAGCCCTCACCTTCCGCCCGGAACTCGTCGTGGAGCTGTACGCGACGCCCACCGCGCTCGAGCGCTACACCGACATCGCCGATGCCGCCGTCGCCGCCGGTGTCGACGTGGAGTTCGTCACCGAGCAGGTGCTTGAGACGATGGCCGACACCGTCACCCCGCAGGGCTTCGTCGCCGTCTGCCACCAGTTCCCCACCTCGATCAAGAAGATCTTCGCGAACGAGCCCAAGCTGATCGCCATCCTCGAAGAGGTCCGCGACCCGGGCAACGCCGGCACCATCATCCGGGCAGCGGATGCCGCCGGCGCCGACGCCGTGATCTTCACCGGCCGCAGCGTCGACCTGTACAACCCCAAGGTGGTTCGGTCCTCCACCGGGTCCATCTTCCACCTGCCCGTCGCCGTTGGTGCCACCCTCGCGGATGTGCGTGAGCGCGCGAAGTTCGCACGTCTGCAGATCCTCGCCGCCGACATCAAGGGCGACGACCTGCTCGAGGCCCGAACCAGCGGCCTGTTGGCCGCGCCGACAGCGTGGTTGTTCGGCAACGAGGCCCGCGGCCTCACCGAGGAAGACCTCGCGATGGCCGACAAGGCGATCAGCGTTCCCATCTACGGACACGCCGAATCGATGAACCTGGCGACCGCCGCATCCGTCTGCCTGTACGAGAGCGCGTTCTCCCAGCGCGCATAGCATCTTTCCCGGTCGGGCGTCTATTACGTTTGGGTTACCGACCGGGTTAAAGCCGCTGCAAGGGTGGTCTGTCCGGCCCCCACGGGCCTAAGTTGGTGGGTATGGAGCCAACAGACGCATCACCGGCGACGTCCAACATCACAGTGCGCCGGGGGGAACCACTGGTCGTCATGACGGACGTCAACAAGAACTACGGGGACCTGCACGTTCTGAAGAACATCAACGCCACGGTCAACCGCGGCGAGGTGGTCGTGGTCATCGGGCCGAGCGGTTCGGGCAAGTCGACCCTCTGTCGTGCGATCAACCGGCTCGAGACCATCGACAACGGATCGATCACCATCGACGGCAAGGAACTGCCGGCAGAGGGCAAGGCCCTCGCCCAGCTCCGAGCCGATGTGGGCATGGTGTTCCAGGCGTTCAACCTGTTCGCCCACAAGACGGTTCTCGAGAACGTGACGCTCGGCCCGATCAAGGTACGCGGCATGAGCAAGGCCGATGCCGAGAAGAAGGCCATGGCGTTGCTCGAACGCGTGGGCGTGGCCAATCAGGCCAAGAAGATGCCGTCCCAGCTGTCCGGCGGCCAGCAGCAGCGTGTGGCCATCGCCCGCGCCCTGGCGATGGACCCGAAGCTGATCCTGCTCGACGAGCCGACCAGTGCGCTCGACCCCGAGATGATCAACGAGGTGCTCGAGGTCATGGTCGACCTCGCCAACGAAGGCATGACGATGATCGTCGTCACGCACGAGATGGGCTTCGCCCGTCGCGCCGCCGACCGGGTCATCTTCATGGCCGAGGGCGACATCGTCGAGGAGACGACCCCGGAGAAGTTCTTCACCAACCCCCAGAGCACGAGAGCGAAAGACTTCCTCTCCAAAATACTTGCCCACTAACTGGTCGGCGAGACACACAGCACACAGGAGGAAACCATGAGACGCAACAAGGGTCTAATGATCTCTGCCATCGCTCTGGTCGGCGCGATCGCGTTGACCGGCTGCACCGACTCCGGCGCAGGCACGCCGACGGCGGCACCCGTTGAAGAAGACGTCACGTTCGAAGAGGGCACCACGATGGCCGCCCTGAACGAGGCCGGCGAAATCACCATCGGCACCAAGTTCGACCAGCCCCTCTTCGGCCTCAAGGGCCCGGATGGCAACCCCGTCGGCTTCGACGTCGAAATCGGCAAGCTAATCGCCGCGAAGCTCGGCATTGAGGCGTCGGGCATCACCTGGACCGAGACCGTCTCCGCCAACCGCGAGCCGTTCATCCAGAACGGTGACGTCGACCTGGTCGTCGCCACCTACACAATCAACGACGCCCGCAAGGAAGTTGTCTCGTTCGCCGGCCCGTACTACGAAGCCGGCCAGGACCTGCTCGTACTTGCGGGCAACGAGGCGAAGATCACCGGACCGGATGACCTCGCCGACAAGAGCGTCTGCACCGTGAGCGGATCGACGTCGGAGAAGAACATCGCGGCGTACACGACCAACATCATCGCCACGGACACGTACTCCAACTGCCTCGGCCCGCTGCGCAGCGGCGAGGTTGACGCCGTCACCACCGACAACGTGATCCTGGCCGGCCTGGCCGACCAGAACGCCGGCGAGTTCGAGGTTGTCGGCAACCCGTTCACCAAGGAGCCCTACGGCATCGGCCTGGCCAAGGACGACACCGAGTTCCGCGACTTCATCAACGACGTCCTCGAAGAGTCCTACGAGGACGGCACCTGGGCTGAGGCCTGGGAGGCCACCGCGGGTTCGGTGCTCGAGACGCCGGAACCGCCGGCGGTCGACCGCTACTAGCAGCACCGCACAACCGATCGGGGTGGCCGCACCGGCCGCCCCGATCGGCAGTTTCACCTGGACTCCGTCATCTGGGCACACCCAGAACCTGACCAACTGAAGACCAACACATAAGAGGAGGTGAGTCTTGGACGCAGTATTCGAAAACCTGCCGCTCTTTTTAGAAGGCTTCAAGAACACGCTCGGTTTGCTGATTTTCTCCGGCATCGGCGCGCTTGTACTGGGAACCATCGTCGCCGGCCTGAGGATCTCGCCCATCGCGTCCTTCCGCGCTTTCGCGACCGTGTACACCGAGATCGTGCGCAACACCCCGCTGACCCTCGTGCTGTTCTTCTGCGCGTTCCTGTTGCCCTACCTGCAGTTCTCGCCCCCGTTCTTCGTGCTGGCCCTGATCGGCCTGACCGTTTACACGTCACCGTTCGTCGCCGAGGCGCTGCGTTCCGGCATCAACGGCGTTCCCGTCGGCCAGGCCGAGGCCGCCCGCAGCGTCGGCCTCACCTTCGGCCAGTCGCTGAGCTACGTGATCATGCCGCAGGCCGTGCGGATGGTGATCCCTCCGCTGATCAACGTCCTCATCGCTCTCACCAAGAACACCTCCGTCGCCGGCGCGTTCTTCGTCTTCGAACTCTTCGGCGCCGGCCGCCGGGTGGTCAATGATCGCGGCGACGCCGTCATCGCGATCCTGGCCGCCGTCGCGTTCTTCTACCTGATCATCACCATCACCCTCGGGCAGATCGCCGCCCGGGTGGAAAAGAAAGTGGCGGTGCTGCGATGAGCTCGGTCCTCTACGACGCCCCAGGGCCCAGGGCACGCGCCCGATCCCGTGTCATCTCCGTCGTCGGCATTGTGCTGCTGCTGGCCATCCTGACCTGGCTGATCCTGGCGATGGGAGCACCGAAGGCGAGTGCAAACGGCGCCGTTCAGCCCGGGCTGTGGGATGCGACCCGCTGGGACGTCTTCACCGACGTGCAGGTCTGGCGCTCAATCGGAGGAGGCGTGCTCGCAACCCTCAAGATGGCTGGCGTCGCGGCAGTGCTGGCCCTGATCATCGGCGTGCTGTTCTCATTCGGCCGCACGGCCGCTCATAAGGCCATCCGGATCCCGACAGCAATCATCCTCGAGTTCGTGCGCGGTATGCCCGTCCTGCTGATGATCCTCTTCATCCTGCTCGTGTTCTCGACGGGGTCGTACTGGGCCGGTGTCTCAGCCCTCGCGATCTATAACGGTGCGATCATCGGTGAAGCCCTCCGTGCGGGCATCCAATCGTTGCCGCGCGGCCAGCGCGAAGCCGGCCTGGCCATCGGCCTTACCCCGCTGTCGACCCGATTCCGAATTGAATTCCCGCAGGCGTTCCGCCAGATGCTGCCGATCATCATCGCCCAGCTGGTGGTGCTCCTGAAGGACACCTCCCTGGCGTTCATCGTGGGGTACAGCGAACTGCTGCGAGTGGGCGTCAAGAACCTGCCCGACTTCTTCGGCAACCGGTACCTGTTCTCCTTCTTCCTCGTCGTTCTCGCGATCTACCTCGCGATGAACCTGTCGCTGTCCTGGTTCGCTCGCTTCATCGCCCGCCGCTCCGGCCCCAAGGCGGGCAAGCTCGTCGCTCCCGCTCCGGAACCGATGCCCGACGCGCCGCTGAGTGCCGGCGTCGGCGCCGGCGGTTCAGCCTCCGGTCTCTGACCCACGGACGTGGTGCCCGGCCGCAGCCCACCGACGGCCGGGCACTAAACTTGGGTCTCGTGTCTGCACCCACCGAAATAACCGAACCCGTCGTCACCGTGGCTGTCGACGCCGCTCTCGCGGCCATCGCCGCCGCGACCGACTCCGCCGCTCTCAAGGCCGTGCGCTCGGCGCACGTCGGTGAGGCGTCGCCGCTGGCCGCGCTGAACGCCCTGATGCGCAGCGTGCCCGGCGACCAGAAGGCCGCCGCCGGCAAGCTCGTCGGCCAGGCCCGCGCTCGCGTCAACCAGGCGCTGAGCGCCCGCGAAGCCCAGATCGTCGAAGCCGAGGCCGCCGCCCAGCTCGCCGCCGAGGCCGTGGACGTCACCGCCGCAGCCTCCACGTGGCGGGCCGGAGCGCGGCATCCGCTCACCCTGCTGCAGGAGCGCGTCTCGGACGTGTTCGTGGGCATGGGCTGGGAGGTCGCTGAGGGACCGGAGCTGGAGAGCGAATGGTTCAACTTCGACGCGCTCAACTTCGACGAGGACCACCCCGCCCGGGCGATGCAGGACACCTTCTTCATCGACCCGCCCGAGGCGCACCTGGTGCTGCGCACCCACACCTCGCCCGTGCAGCTGCGCGCGCTGCTCGCTGCAGAACCGCCCGTCTACCGCATCGCGCCCGGCCGGGTCTACCGCACCGACGAGCTCGACGCCACGCACACGCCGGTGTTCCACCAGATCGAGGGCATCGCCGTGGACAAGGGTCTCACCATGGCGCACCTGCGCGGCACCCTCGATCACTTCGTCAAGGCCCTCTTCGGCGACGAAGCGAAGGTGCGCCTGCGCCCCAACTACTTCCCGTTCACCGAGCCGAGCGCGGAGCTCGACCTCTGGCACCCCACCTTCAAGGACGGCGCCCGCTGGATCGAGTGGGGCGGCTGCGGCATGGTCAACGCCAATGTGCTGCGCTCCGCGGGGATCGACCCCGACGTGTACTCCGGCTTCGCGTTCGGCGTCGGCGTCGAACGAGCACTGATGTTCCGTAATGATGTGAAGGATATGCACGACATGGTCGAAGGCGACGTTCGGTTCAGCCAGCAGTACGGGATGACCGTCTGATGCGCGTTCCCCTGAGCTGGCTCGGCGAATTCGTCGACCTCACCCCCGGCATCACGCCCGAAGACGTGCACGCCGCCCTCGTGAGCGTGGGCCTTGAGGAAGAAGAGATCCACCGCTTCGAGCTGACCGGACCCATCGTGGTCGGCCAGGTGCTCGAGTTCACCGGTGAGGTGCAGACCAACGGCAAGACCATCAACTGGTGCCAGGTGCGCGTCGCCGCGGATGGCGAACTCGCCGCCGACGGCGGCCCCGCCATCCACGGCATCGTCTGCGGTGCGCACAACTTCGTGGTCGGCGACAAGGTCGTCGTGACCCTGCCCGGCGCCGTGCTGCCCGGCCCGTTCCCGATCGCGCCGCGCAAGACCTACGGCCACGTGTCCGATGGCATGATCGCTTCCGCGCGGGAGCTCGGCCTCGGCGACGAACACGCCGGCATCCTGGTGCTCGGCGACCTCGGCCTCGACCCCGAGATCGGCACGGATGCGATTCGCCTGCTCGGGCTGGACGACTCCGCCGTGGAGATCAACGTCACCCCCGACCGCGGCTACGCCTTCTCGATCCGTGGAGTAGCCCGCGAGTACTCGCACGCCACCGGCGCGACCTTCCGCGACCCGGCCCTGGCCGTGTCCGCCACCGCGTCCACCGAGGTGTTCCCGGTCAGCATCGAGGATGCTGCCCCGATCCGCGACCGCGTCGGTGCCAGTGTCTTCGTCACCCGGGTCGTCCGCGGCGTGGACCCCACCCGGCCGTCGCCGGCCTGGCTGATCGCCCGCCTCAAGCTGGCCGGCATCCGCTCTATCTCGCTGATCGTGGACATCACCAACTACGTGATGATCGAACTCGGCCAGCCGATCCACGGGTACGACCTGGACAAGCTCACCGGCGGTATCGTCGTGCGGCGCGCGCAGGCCGGTGAGAAGCTCGTCACCCTCGACGACGCCACCCGCACGCTGAACCCCGAAGACCTGCTGATCACGGACGGTTCCGGCCCGATCGGCCTGGCCGGAGTGATGGGCGGAGCGACCACCGAGATCGGCGACGGCACCACCAGCGTGCTGATCGAAGCCGCGAATTTCGACCCGGTGTCAATCGCCCGCACCGCCCGGCGGCACAAGCTGCCCAGCGAGGCGTCCCGCCGGTTCGAACGCGGTGTCGATCCCGAGGTCGCCGCCGTCGCCGCGGCCCGCGTGGTGCAGCTGCTCGTCGAGCTCGCCGGGGGAGTGGCCGACGGCCTCGGCTCCCTGCACGACGCCACCCCGGAGCGCACCCCCATTGACCTGCCCACCGGCTTCGTCTCCGGCCTGATCGGCCTGGAGTACACCCGCGATGAGGTGCGCACCTCACTCGCCGAGATCGGCGCATCGATGACGGAGACCGCCACCGGGCTGGCCGTCAACGCGCCGAGCTGGCGCCCGGACCTCACCGACAAATGGACCCTGGCCGAGGAGGTCGCCCGGATCGTCGGCTACGACCGCATCCCGTCGGTGCTGCCCGTCGCCCCGCCCGGGCGCGGCCTCACCCGCACCCAGACGCTCAAGCGTTCGGTCGCCTCGGTGCTCGCCGCGACCGGTCACACCGAGGTGCTCGCCTACCCGTTCGTGGCCGAGAAGGCGAACAACCGGTTCGGCTCGCCGACCAGCACCACGGTTCCGCAGATCAAGGTGGCCAACCCGCTCGACGGTGAGGCGCCGTTCATGCGCACCTCGATGCTGCCGGGCCTGCTAGAGATCGCGCACCGCAACCTGTCCCGCGGCACCACCGACCTGGCGATCTTCGAGCTCGGCTCGGTGTTCCGCCCGGTCGAGGGCGTTCGCTACGGCAGCGCCGTCGTGCCGCCCGCGGCCGTGCGGCCCAGCGACGAACTCGTCGCAACGCTGAACGCGGGCATCCCGCCGCAGCCGTTCACCGCCGGCATCGTGCTGCTGGGCAACACCGTGCGGCACCAGCCCGGCCAGCCGCCGAAGCCGGCGTCCTGGCAGGATGCCCTCACCGCCGTTGCGCAGATCGGCCTCGCCGTCGGCCTGCCGATCCACGTGCGCCAGGGCACCCACCAGGCCATGCACCCCGGCCGCACCGCCGAACTGTTCGTGACCACCGCCACCGGCGACACGTCGGTCGGCTTCGCGGGCGAACTGCTGCCCGCCGTGGCCAAGGACGCCGACCTGCCCGCCGTGGTCGCGGTCGTCGAGATCGACCTGTCCGTCGTGTTCGCGCAGGTGACCGGCGATCTGCAGGCCACCGTGATCGGCACCAAGCCCGCCGCCACCCAGGACCTCTCGCTCGTTGTCGACGCGCAGGTGCCGGCCGGCGCCGTGCTCGAGGCCGTGCGCGAGGGCAGCGGTTCGCTCCTGGAGCGCATCGACCTGGTCGACGACTACCGTGGCACGGGCATTCAGCCGGGCCAGAAGTCCCTCACCTTCGCCCTGCGGTTCCGGGCGCCGGATCGCACCCTCACCGCCGCCGAGGCCAGTGACGCGAAACTCGCCGGCGTGCAGCTCGCCGCCGCCCGGCACGGCGCGCACCTGCGCGAGTAGCTGCTTCCTGCCCTGGCCCGAGTCCCGAATCAGGTTGACAGGCAGGGCGAGGTCGCGGCACGTCATGAGTGCGGCGGCACGTGTTGTAACACGTGCCGCCGGGACTGACACCTGC
Source organism: Cryobacterium sp. (assembly GCF_025463825.1). GTDB lineage: Bacteria > Actinomycetota > Actinomycetes > Actinomycetales > Microbacteriaceae > Cryobacterium. Next base: position 12,009 of record NZ_JAODBG010000134.1, on the reverse strand, counting down.
CGCCGGGACTACCGCATGCCGCGAGGACCAACGCGAGCCGCGTGGCGCCAGCCGGCCCGGCGCGATTGCAGGGCTGTGCCGGCACCCGAGTAAGTTTGATCCATGGTCTTTTCGGTAGCCGTTGCAGGCGCGAGTGGGTATGCGGGCGGTGAGCTGCTGCGTCTGCTGGCCGCTCACCCCGATTTCGAGGTGCGCACGGTCACCGCGCACAGCAACGCCGGTCAGCGCCTGGTCGACGTGCAACCGCACCTGCGCTCCCTCGCCCACCTGGTGCTGGGCAACACGGATGCCGCCACCCTGGCCGGCCACGACGTGGTCTTCCTCGCCCTGCCGCACGGCGCTTCCGGTGCCCTGACCGCACAGCTACCCGACGACACCCTCGTGGTGGACTGCGGCGCGGACCACCGCCTCGAGAGCGAAGCCGACTGGGCCGCGTTCTACGGCGGCGACTACTTCGGCGCCTGGGCCTACGGCGTTCCCGAGCTTCCCGTCGCCGGCGGAAAGCAGCGCGACCGGCTGGTCGGCGTGCGTCGCATCGCCGCGCCCGGCTGCAACGCCAGCACCGTCGCGCTCGCCCTGGCCCCGGGCATCCTGGCCGGCGTCATCGAAGCCGCCGACATCGTCGCCGTGCTCGCCGTGGGCCCGTCCGGTGCCGGCAAGAGCCTCAAGGTGCCCAACCTCGCCGCCGAGGTGCTCGGCAGCGCCAACCCGTATGCCGTCGGCGGCACCCACCGGCACATTCCCGAGATCCAGCAGAGCCTGCGCTGGGCCGGCGCGACCGCGCCGACGGTGTCGTTCACCCCCGTGATCGTGCCCATGTCCCGCGGCATCCTCGCCACCGCCACCGCCCGGCTGGTGCCGGGCACCAGCGCGGCCTCCGTGCGCGAGGCCTGGGCCGCGGCATACGCCGACGAACCGTTTGTGCACGTGCTGCCCACCGGCCAGTTCCCGCGCACCGCCGACGTGCTCGGCGCCAACACCGCACTCATCGGCCTCGCCATCGACGAGGCCGCCGGTCGGGTGATCACGGTCACGGCCGTCGACAACCTGGCCAAGGGCACCGCCGGCGCTGCCATCCAATCCGCCAACATTGCCCTGGGGCTGCCCGAAACCAGCGGCCTCAGCACGAATGGAGTTGCCCCGTGAGCGTCACCGCCCCCGCCGGATTCGCCGCCGCCGGCGTCACCGCCGGTCTCAAGAAGTCCGGTGGCCTTGACCTGGCCATCGTTGCCAACCTGGGCCCGCTCGCCAACGCCGCCACCGTCTTCACCAGCAACCGCTGCAAGGCCAACCCGATCCTGTGGAGCCAGCAGGTCATGAGCGACGGTCAGGTCAGCGCGATCGTGCTGAACTCCGGCGGCGCCAACTGCTACACCGGCAGCATCGGCTTCCAGACCACCCACGCCACCGCCGAGGCCGTCGCGGAGCAGCTGCAGGTGTCCTCCGGCGACGTGCTCGTCTGCTCCACCGGCCTCATCGGCGAGCAGCTCGACCTCGGCAAGCTCACCGCGGGGGTCTTCGACGCCGGTCTGGCGCTCAAGGGCGCGGATGCGTCATCCGCCGAGGCCGGCCTCGCCGCCGCGCAGGCGATCATGACCACCGACACCCGCCCCAAGCAGGCCACCCAGGTGTCACCGGCCGGCTGGTCGATCGGCGGCATGGCCAAGGGCGCCGGCATGCTTGCACCCGGCCTGGCCACGATGCTCGTCGTCATCACCACCGACGCGGTCCTGTCCTCCGTCCAGCTGGATACCGCGCTGCGGGAAGCCACCCGGGTCACCTTCGACCGGCTCGACTCCGACGGCTGCATGTCGACCAATGACACCGTCAGCCTGCTCGCGTCCGGCGCCAGCGGCGTCGAGGCCAACCCCGCCGAGTTCGCAGCCGCGCTCACCGACCTGTGCCGCGACCTCACCCTGCAGTTGCAGGGCGACGCCGAGGGCGCCTCGCATGACGTGGCGATCTCGGTGGTCAACGCCCACGCCGAATCCGAAGCCGTCACCGTGGCCCGCGCCGTGTCGCGGAGCAACCTGTTCAAGGCCGCGATCTACGGCAACGACCCCAACTGGGGCCGGGTCCTCGCCGCGGTGGGCACCATCCCCGAGGCCGACGCTGCCTTCGACCCGTACGGCATCGACGTGGCGATCAACGGCATCCAGGTGTGCACGGCGGGCGAACCGGACCAGCCGCGCGAGCTCGTGGACCTGACCCCCCGGGAAGTCACCGTGGTCATCGACCTGCACGCCGGCACTGCCGGTGCCACGATCTGGACCAACGACCTCACCCACGACTACGTCGAAGAGAACAGCGCGTACTCCAGCTGATGACCGCCGCCACCCCCGCCCCCGCCGGCGTGCCGCCGGTTCCCACGCTCGACGACGTCGACAACACCCCCGCCGAAGCGACCATCAAGGCCGCCACCCTCATCGAGGCGCTGCCCTGGCTCAAGAAGTTCCACGACCAGATCATCGTCGTCAAGTTCGGCGGCAATGCCATGGTCAGTGAAGAACTACAGCGCGCGTTCGCCGAAGACATGGTCTACCTGCGTTATGCCGGCATCCGGCCCGTCGTCGTGCACGGCGGAGGCCCGCAGATCTCCGCGATGCTCGCCCGCCTCGGCATCGAGAGCGAATTCCGTGGCGGCTACCGGGTGACCACCCCCGAGGCCATGGACGTGGTGCGGATGGTGCTCACCGGACAGATCAACCGCGACCTGGTCAGCCACATCAACGCGCACGGCCCGCTTGCCGCCGGGCTCAGCGGCGAAGACGCCGGACTGTTCACCGGCCGACGCCGCGGAGTCGTCATCGACGGCGAAGAAGTCGACCTCGGCCTGGTCGGCGACGTCATCGGCGTCGACCCCGAGGCCGTGCACGCGCAGCTGAACGCCGGTCGCATCCCGGTGATCTCCTCGATCGCGCCGGACGTCGATGTGCCGGGCCAATCGCTCAACGTCAACGCGGATGCCGCCGCCGCCGCCCTGGCCGTGGCCCTGAACGCGGCCAAACTCGTGATCCTCACCGACGTGGCCGGGCTCTACAGCGACTGGCCCAACCGCGACTCGCTCGTCTCCGTCATCGACGTGGACGCGCTGCACACCCTGCTTCCCGATCTGGAATCGGGCATGATCCCCAAGATGACAGCCTGCCTGGATGCCGTCGAGGGGGGTGTCGCGAAAGCGGCGATCATTGACGGGCGAGTGCCGCACTCGATCCTCGTCGAAATATTCACCGGAAGCGGCATTGGTACAGAGGTGGTTCCCGCATGACCTGGCACGAACGTTACGACACGGCAATGATGAAGACCCTCGCGCCCCCGCTGGCCGTGCTCGTGCGGGGGGAGGGCTGCTATGTCTGGGACGAGAACGGCACCAAATACCTCGACTTCCTCGCCGGCATCGCCGTCAATTCACTCGGCCACGCCCACCCCGAAATGGTCGCCGCAGCCCAGCACCAAATCGGCACTCTCGCGCACATCTCCAACTACTTCGCCTCGCCGTCGCAGATCGAACTGGCCGAGCGTCTCAAACGCCTCACCGGCGCCGGCGACGCCGGCCGGGTGTACTTCTGCAACTCCGGCGCCGAGGCCAATGAGGCGGCGTTCAAACTCGCCCGCCTCAACATCGCCGGCGGCCGCCGCGGCCGAATCCTGGCGCTGCACGACTCCTTCCACGGCCGCACCATGGGCGCGCTCGCGCTCACCGGTAAGCCCCTGATGCGGGCTCCCTTCGAACCCGTTCCCGGCGGTGTGCGGCACATCGACAGCACCATCGAGGCGCTCGAGCGAGAACTCGACGACACCGTGTCGGCCCTGTTCCTGGAACCCGTCAAGGGCGAGGCCGGCGTCATCGACCTGCCGGAAGGCTTCCTGCGTCGCGCCCGCGAACTCTGCACCCAGCACGGTGTGCTGCTGATCATCGACGAGGTGCAGACCGGAGCGGGCCGCACCGGGGCCTGGTTCGCTTTCCAGCATGCCGACATCGTGCCGGATGCCGTCACCGTCGCCAAAGGCATCGGCGGCGGCGTGCCGATCGGCGCGCTGGTGACTTTTGGGGCCACCTCCGCACTGTTCACCCGGGGCCAGCACGGCTCCACCTTCGGCGGCAACCCGTTCGTGACCGCCACCTCCAATGCCGTGCTCGGCGTCATTGAGCGCGATGACCTCGTCGGCAACGCTGCCCGCCGTGGCGCGGAGATCCGCGACCTCATCACCCGCATGGATTCCCCCCTGATCAGCGAAGTCCGCGGTCGCGGGCTGCTGCTCGGGATCGGCTTGACTGAGCCGGTGGCACTCAAGCTCGCCGCCGCCGCCCTCGAGGCTGGGCTGATCGTGAACGCCGCAAACGAATCCAGCATCCGGTTGGCGCCGCCGCTGATCGTCGGCGACGCCGAGCTGGCCGATTTCGACGAGCGTTTCCGGGCCGCCCTGGCGACCGTGACCAGTTCGGGCCTCGTCCCCGCCTTCCACTGAGGAACCGGAAGGGAAGGTGCCAGCAGATAAGGTGGAGGAATCCTGCTTAACACACGAAGTTTTCATCGAAAGTGACCCCCGTGACCCGCCATTTCCTGCGCGACGACGACATCTCACCGGCCGAACAGGCCGAGATCCTCGATCTGGCCCTGGAACTGAAGCGAGACCGATTCGCGGTCCAGCCCCTGGCAGGACCGAAAACCGTCGCCGTGATCTTCGACAAGTCCTCCACCCGCACCCGGGTCTCGTTCGCCGTCGGCATCGCCGACCTCGGCGGCATCCCGCTGATCATCAGCACCGCGAACAGCCAGCTGGGCGGCAAGGAAACCGCCGCCGACACCGCTCGGGTGCTCGAACGCCAGGTGGCCGCGATCGTGTGGCGCACCTACGGCCAGGCCGGACTCGAAGAGATGGCGCTGAACACCACGGTGCCCGTCGTCAACGCTCTCTCCGACGAATTCCACCCGTGCCAGCTGCTCGCCGACCTGCTCACCATCCGTGAGCACCGGGGCGACCTGGCCGGCCAGACCCTGACCTTCCTCGGCGACGGCGCCTGCAACATGGCGCAGTCCTACCTGCTCGCCGGCGCCACCGCGGGCATGCACGTACGCATCGCCTCCCCGGCCGGGTACACCCCCGACCCGCAGGTCGTCGCGGATGCCGAGGCGATCGCCGCGAAGACCGGCGGGTCCGTCGCCCTGTTCACCGACCCGGCCGCCGCCGTCGCCGGCGTCGACGTCGTCATCACCGACACCTGGGTGTCGATGGGCAAGGAAGAAGAGAAGGCGACCCGACTGGGCTCCCTCGGCGGCTACCGTGTCGATGCCGACCTGATGGGCCTGGCGAAGCCGGATGCCCACTTCATGCACTGCCTGCCGGCCGACCGCGGCTACGAAGTCACCGCCGACGTCATCGACGGCCCGCAGAGCATCATCTGGGACGAGGCCGAGAACCGGCTGCACGCCCAGAAGGCGCTGCTCGTCTGGCTGTTCGCGCGTAACGCGGGCTGACTGCCGCTTCGCACGCGCCCTAAACGTGAACTGTAAAATTGGCATCATGAAGGAGAACCATGGCTGAGCGGGTTGTACTGGCGTATTCGGGTGGGCTGGACACCTCCGTGGGCATCGGCTGGCTGAAGGACGCTACCGGCAAGGAGGTCGTGGCCCTGGCCGTCGACGTCGGGCAAGAGGGCGAGGACATGGATGCGATCCGCCAGCGCGCGCTCGACTGCGGCGCCGTGGAGTCCATCGTCGTCGACGCCAGGGATGAGTTCGCCAACGACTACATCGTGCCAACGCTCAAGGCCAACGCGCTCTACCAGAAGCGCTACCCGCTGGTCTCGGCGATCAGCCGCCCGCTGATCGCCAAGCACCTCGCCGCCACCGCCCGCGCCCTCGGCGCCGACAGCGTTGCGCACGGCTGCACCGGCAAGGGCAACGACCAGGTGCGCTTCGAAGCGGCCGTCACCGCTCTGGCCCCCGAGCTCACCTCGCTCGCCCCGGTGCGCGACTTCGCCCTCACCCGCGACAAGGCCATCGAGTACGCCGCCGCGCACAACCTGCCGATCGCCCAGTCCAAGAAAAGCCCGTACTCCATCGACCAGAACGTCTGGGGACGCGCCGTCGAGACCGGCTTCCTGGAAGACCCGTGGAACGCGCCGATCGAGGACCTCTACACCTACACCCAGGACCCGTCGATCCCACGCGAGGCGACCGAGATCATCATCACCTTCGACCAGGGCGTACCCGTGGCCGTCGACGGCAAGCCGGTCACACCGCTCGAGGCGGTGGTGCTGCTCAACAAGCTCGCCGGTGACCAGGGGGTCGGCCGCATCGACATCGTTGAGGACCGCCTAGTGGGCATCAAGAGCCGCGAGGTCTACGAATCCCCGGCCGGGATCGCGCTGATCACCGCGCACGAAGAACTCGAGAACGTCACCGTCGAGCGCGACGTGGCCCGCTACAAACGCGGCGTCGAGGCCAAGTGGAGCGAGCTCGTCTACGACGGCCTGTGGTTCTCAGGTCTGAAGAAGTCGCTGGACGCGTTCATCAACGACACCCAGAGGTACGTCTCCGGCGACATCCGCCTGAAGCTGCACGCCGGCACCGCCGTCGTCACCGGCCGGCAGAGTACGCAGAGCCTGTACGACTTCGACCTCGCCACCTACGACACCGGCGACTCGTTCGACCAGTCGATGGCCAAGGGCTTCATCGAACTGTGGTCCCTGCCCAGCAAGATCGCGGCCCGCCGCGACCAGGCCGCGAAGTAGGCCCCCGATGAGCGACGACACGAACATCAACCGTGCGGGTGAAGCCGGTGCCCTGTGGGGCGGCCGCTTCGCCGGCGGACCATCGCCCGAGCTGGCGCGACTGAGCAAGTCCACCCATTTCGACTGGCAGCTGTCCGGCTATGACATTCGCGGGTCCCGCGCCCACGCCCGGGCCCTGGCCGCCGCCGGCTATCTCACCGAAGACGAACTGGCCGGGATGCTCGCCGGTCTGGACACCCTCGACGAGGCTGTCGAGGACGGCCGGTTCCAGCCGGCCCCCACCGATGAGGACGTGCACTCGGCGCTCGAGCGCGGCCTGATCGACATCGTCGGCACCGAGCTGGGCGGCAAGCTGCGCGCCGGCCGCAGCCGCAACGACCAGGTCGCCACCTTGGTGCGGATGCTCCTACGCGACCACGCCGCCATCATTGCGCGGCTGCTGGTGGACCTCATCGACGCCCTCGCCGCCCAGGCCGAGGCGAACGAGACGGCCATCATGCCCGGCCGCACACACCTGCAGCACGCCCAGCCGGTGCTGCTGGCCCACCACCTCTTCGCGCACTGCTGGCCGCTGGTACGCGACCTCGAGCGCTTCGCCGACTGGAACAAGCGCTCGGACTTCTCTCCGTACGGGTCCGGCGCCCTCGCCGGCAACACCCTCGGCCTGGACGCGAGGCTCATCGCCACCGAGCTGGGTTTCGGTGCGGTCGTGGAGAACTCGATCGACGGCACCGCCAGTCGCGACCTGGTCGCCGAGTTCGCCTACATCACTGCTCAGATCGGCATCGACCTGTCCCGCCTGGCCGAGGAGATCATCCTCTGGAACACCCGCGAATTCGGTTTCGTCACTCTCGACGACTCGTACTCGACGGGGTCGTCGATCATGCCGCAGAAGAAGAACCCCGACATCGCCGAACTGGCCCGGGGTAAGTCCGGTCGCCTGATCGGCAACCTGACCGGGCTCCTCACCACGCTCAAGGGCCTTCCGCTGGCGTACAACCGCGACCTGCAGGAGGACAAGGAGCCGGTTTTCGACTCCATCGAGACCCTCGAGGTGCTGCTGCCCGCGTTCACCGGCATGATCGCCACCATCACCTTCCACACCGACAGGATGGCCGAGCTGGCGCCGCAGGGCTTCTCCCTCGCCACGGATGTCGCCGAGTGGCTGGTCAAGCGGCACGTCAGTTTCCGGGACGCGCACGAGATCACCGGCACCTTGGTGAAGGTCGCCGAGGCCCAAGGCCTCGACCTGCATGAGATCGACGACGCGGGGCTTGCCGAAATTTCGCCGCACCTCACTCCCGAAGTGCGCGAGGTGCTCACCATCCAGGGCTCGGTCACCCGTCGTGACGGTCAGGCCGGCACCGCGCCGGTTCGCGTCGCCGAGCAGCGCGCCGCCCTGGTGGCCCGCGTGCACAGCCTGGCCACCGCCCTGGTGCGCTGAGAACCGTTCGACGAAGTACCCGCGGATGACCGTCGACCGTGACCTGTCCTCCCAGGACGCGGTCGACGTCGCCCCGCTACTGCTGGGCGCCCTGCTCCGCCACGGTGACACCGTGTTGCGGATCAGCGAGGTGGAGGCCTACCAGGCCGGCGACGACCCGGGCTCGCACGCCTTCCGCCGGAGGACACCCCGCAACGCCATCATGTTCGGGCCGCCCGGGCACCTCTACGCGTACTTCAGTTACGGCATGCACGTCTGCGCCTACATCGTCTGTTCCCCGGAGGGCGAGGCATCCGCCGTGTTGTTGCGTGGGGGAGAGATCGTCGCTGGCCACTCCGAGGCACGCGCCCGGCGGGGCGCATCGATACCAGAGCGGGACCTGGCGCGCGGCCCGGCGCGGCTCACGCGCGCCCTGGGCATCGGCTTGCACCAGGACGGCGCCGACCTCACGGTCGACCCCTTCGAGTTGACCCTGCCGACGGAACCGGTTCCCGCCCTGACGGGCCCCCGCACCGGTGTGGGCGGCCTCGGTGGCGGTGTCGAATTCCCGTGGCGGTTCTGGATCCCGGGGGATCGCACGGTCTCGGTCTACCGTCGGCATCCCCGCGCCGGCTGAGCAACGCTGGTCAGGTCATCGCCGGTCAAAACGACGCCGAAGAGACTGGGCGAGGGTCAGGACTGGGCGAGGTTGACCAGGATGACGCAGGCGCACGCCCAGATGAGGCTGGCGAAGGTGCCGATGATGAACCGTTCCCGAGCCTCGGAGGAAGCGAGCTCGGTGAACCGGCCGACACCCTTGATGGCCACGACCACGGCGAGGGCTTCCGGGAAGCCGGCCAGGATCGCGCCGGCCACGGCCAGGCGTTCCAGGACGCCGATCGTGAGCCCGCCACGCAGGACTTCGTGCACGGCAGCAGCCTGTGCCGTCCCGGCGGCAGCATCCGTGCCGCCGGCCTCCGCGACACCGCCGGGCGTCGTTTCCGTACCCACCAGGATGCCGCCGTGACTGCCCGGGGCCACCGAGTCCTGCGTCGCCAGGTGCAGCGCCAGCACGGCCGCGGGTCCGCCGCCGATCACCGCGAGGGCCAGTCCGGCCAGCGTCATGACGACGGTGAAAGCGACCGGAGCCTCGACGACCGGCACGGCGGCCAGCAGGAGCGCCGCGCCCAGCGCCCCGGCGGAGGCGATCACGAACGGCTGCTTGCCGAGCCGGAACGCGAGGACCGCGAGGATCAGCGATGCCAGCGTGACCAGGAGCAGGGCCACCCAGTACAGGTAGAACACGACGGAGAGGGAATCAAGGCTATTCATCTGCGGGAGTCATCCGTTTCGCTGGTGTCGCGGTCGAGGTTGTGTAGCAGCCTAACCAGTGCCGGATGCGCGGCGCGTTCGACCCTCCACTGCGCGCTCTTCACGCGCTGGCTGACCGCGGCGGTGGAGATGCCGAGGGTGCGGGCGATGGCGGTTTGCGCGAGCCCGTCGTCGAGCAGGTCCACGGCTTGCCAGCCTTCCGGGGTGCGCCGCTGGCGAAGCAGGAGCAGCATGGTCACGAGCGCTTCCACATCAGCGCCCGTCGGCGGTTCGGGGGAGTCCGCCGCGGACCGGTTTGCGCCGGGACCGGCCGCCGGTACGTTCAAGGCGAACCTTGCCTCGGCCCGTTTGGCGCGGGTGACCGCCTCCCGGGCCGCGATGAAGGCATCCCCGGTGGCCTGCCGGGTGGACTGGGGCAGGGGAGTGCGGATGGAGCCGACGCCGATCCCGATGCTCCAGAACTCGGCCCGGTGCAGGTCGAGCAGTGTGGCGAAGGCGTCTCCGGCGGCGGGGACGAGCAGTTGAATCTCATCACCGGACGTCTGGTCGGGCGGCAGCGCGAAGGCTGCCGGGTGGCGGTGCACCAGCTGGGCGATCATGTCGCTGGCGCGGTCGCGATCGTGGCGGCTGTCGATTTGATCGGCGGTAATCACAAACATTGGTTAAGCCTCCATCCTGAATGCAGCCTAATCAAGGATCAAAGATTAATCCAGTCGGATTCAGCCTGCGGCCTTGACTGTAGTCGGGTTGGAAGCGCGCCTCCGAAGCCCGGGAGGTCGGCGCTGGTAATCTGGCTGCGTGTCAGACCCCAGCATCCTTGCCCAGCAAGCCAACGATCCCACTTTTGCCGACGTCTGGGAGGAGATTTCCTGGCGCGGCCTGGTTCACGTCTCCACCGACGAATCGGCGCTGCGGGTCCTGCTCGCCGGGGATCCGATCACGTACTACTGCGGCTTCGATCCGACGGCCCCGAGCCTGCACCTGGGCAACCTGGTCCAGCTGCTGCTGATGCGCCGCCTGCAGCTGGCCGGACACCGCCCGCTCGGCCTGGTCGGCGGCTCCACCGGACTCATCGGTGACCCGCGCCCCACGGCAGAGCGCACCCTGAACACCCCCGAGGTCGTCAACGAGTGGGTCGGTTACCTGCAGGCCCAGGTGACCCGGTTCCTCAGCGCCGAGGGAACCAACGCCGTCACCATGGTGAACAACCTCGACTGGACGGCGCCGCTGTCGGCCATCGACTTCCTGCGCGACATCGGCAAGTACTACCGGGTCGGCACGATGCTCAAAAAGGATGCCGTGAGCGCCCGGCTCAACTCGGACGCCGGCATCAGCTACACCGAATTCAGTTACCAGGTGCTGCAGGGGATGGATTTCCTCGAGCTGTACCGCAGCCATGGCTGTGTGCTGCAAACGGGAGGCAGCGACCAGTGGGGCAACCTCACCAGCGGCACCGACCTCATCCACCGTGCGGAGGGCACCAGCGTGCACGCGATCGGCACCCCGCTGATCACGAACACCGACGGCACCAAGTTCGGCAAGAGTGAAGGCAACGCGGTGTGGCTGGACCCGGCGCTGACCAGCCCGTACGCGATGTACCAGTTCTGGCTGAACACCGACGACGCCGATGTGATCGCCCGGCTCAAGATCTTCACGTTCCTCAGCCGCGTCCAGATCGACGCCCTCGAGGAACTTGTGGCCACCGAACCGTTCAAGCGCGAGGCGCAGCGCACGCTGGCCTTCGAGGTCACGAGCCTGGTGCACGGTGTCTCGGCCACGGATGCCGCCATCCAGGCGACGCAGGCGCTGTTCGGTCAGGGCGACCTGGCCGATCTCGACCCGGAGACCCTCGAAGCGGCGCTCCGGGCGCTGCCGAACACCACGACGTCCCCGCAGGCGCAGGTCATGCAGTTGCTCGTGGACACCGGACTGACCAAGAGCCTGGGCGAAGCCCGCCGGGCGATCGGCCAGGGCGGCGTCTATCTGAACAATGTGAAGGTCACCGATGAGGCGGCCACCGTTGAGGGATCCGTCCTACCCGGGGGAGTGGCCGTGCTCCGACGCGGCAAGAAGACCCTGGCCGGCGTCTTCGTCGAGTAGATTCCGCCTGCCCGGGGCTATGTGACGGGCAGGTTACGGCCGCATTGCGGGTGGATGTCTATTTGCGACACGCCCGGGATGCTGCCGGGATTGCGGGGCATTCGGAACCCGCGTAATGTCATCTCTTGTCACCCCACAGGTGCGGAAAGCCGAAGAGCTTCCCGGCCTCAAGCGGGACCAACTCCAAGTTCGGACAGCGAATTTATTCAGCCTGCTGGACTTGATGGCGTTTGAACGTTCCAATCTGGAGCAGTTCGTAACGACACGAAAAACAGAACAACATCGAAGTGCCCCGGAGCGAAAGCCAGTCACAATGGCCTGAAGTCGGGTGCGTCCGATCCTTGAGAACTCAACAGCGTGCACAATGTCAAATGCCAAAAACCTCGTGGTTTGGATCCGTTTCTAGCGGTGAAGG
>NZ_JAODBG010000114.1 GCF_025463825.1 Cryobacterium sp. | reverse complement strand
CGTCCAAGGCGATCCTCAGGGAGGTCGGCTACGTCGGCGCCGGCACCTGCGAGTTCCTGATCGGCCAGGACGGCACCGTCTCCTTCCTCGAGGTGAACACCCGCCTGCAGGTGGAGCACCCCGTGTCCGAGGAGGTCACCGGCATCGACCTGGTCCGCGAACAGTTCCGGCTCGCCGAGGGCGGCGCGCTCGACTACGACGACCCCATCGCCGTCGGCCACTCGTTCGAGTTCCGCATCAACGGTGAGGACGCCGGCCGCGGTTTCATGCCCGCCCCCGGCCCGGTCCACGTGTTCCGCCCCGCCGGCGGCCCCGGTGTGCGGGTGGACAGCGGCGTGCAGTCCGGAGATGTCATCTCCGGCTCGTTCGACTCGCTGCTGGCCAAGCTCATCGTCACCGGCGCCACCCGTGAACAGGCCCTCGAACGCGCCCGCCGTGCCCTGGACGAGTTCGAGGTCGCCGGCCTGCCCACGGTGCTGCCGTTCCACCGTTTGATCGTGCGCGACCCCGCCTTCGCCCCGGCGGACGGTGCCCCGTTCTCGATCTACACCCGCTGGATTGAAACCGAGTTCGACAACACCATCGACGCCTGGACCGGCACCGTCGAGGACCGCCCCCGCTCTGATGCGCGCCACAGCGTCGTCGTCGAGGTGGACGGCCGCCGCATCGAGGTCAGCCTGCCCAGCCGGCTGCTGCCGGGCACGGCATCGGAGAAGACGGCCGGCCCGGCCCCCCGGCGGCGCACGGCCGTCGGGCACGCGGTGAGCTCCGCCACCGGTGACGCCGTCAAGGCGCCCATGCAGGCCACCATCGTGAAGATCCTCGTCGCCGAGGGCGACACCGTCGTCAAGGGCGACCTGCTGCTGGTGCTCGAGGCGATGAAGATGGAACAGCCCCTCACCGCGCACAAGGACGGCGTGATCGGCGCGATCGGCGCCGACGTCGGCGCGACGGTGTCCAGCGGCCACCTGCTGATGACGGTCGGCTGACCGCCCGCACACGCATCCGCCCGGCACCTGTTCCTCGTGCGGACAACTGGTCCCGGTGTGCCGGGTGCAGTTGTCCGCGCGGGGAACTATTGGTGCTGGGTCAGTAGTGCACCTTGTGCATGGCGCGCGCGGCATCCGTGATGCAACCGGTGAGCGACGGGTAGACGGTGAACGCCTCGGCGACCTCGTCGACCGTGAGGCCGTGCTCCACCGCGAGGGTCAGCGGGAAGATCAGTTCGCTGGCCTTGGGGCCCACGATGACGCCGCCGATGACGGTGCCGGTGCCACGGGAGGCGATGAGCTTGACGAAGCCGTCCTTGATGCCCATCATCTTCGCGCGCGGGTTCGACTCGAGCGGCATCTTGTAGACCTCGCCGCGGCGCACGCCCTCTTCGATCTCCTTCTGGGTCCAGCCGACCGTGGCGATCTCCGGCTGGGTGAAGATGTTGGCGGCCACGTTGCGGATCTCGATGGGGTTCACGGCGTCGCCCATGGCGTGGTACACCGCCGTGCGGCCCATCATGGAGGCGACGGAAGCCAGGGGCATCTCCGTGGTGCAGTCGCCGGCGGCGTAGATGTTGGGGATCGACGTGCGGGCCACCCGGTTCACCCGGATGTGGCCGGACTCGTCCAACTGCACGCCCGCCTCCGCGAGGCCGACGCCCACGGTGTTCGGCACGGCTCCGACGGCGATGAGGCAGTGGCTGCCCTCGACGGTGCGGCCGTCGGTGAGCGTCACCAGCACGCCGGTGTCGGTGCGTTCGGCGGACGCGGCGCGGGACTTGTTGAGCACCACCATGCCGTTGCGCTTGAACACGTTCTCGATGACCGCGGCCGCGTCGACGTCCTCGCCGGGCAGCACCTGGTCCCGGCTGGAGACCAGGGTGACCTCCGCGCCGAGAGCCCGGTATGCGGAGGCGAACTCGGCGCCGGTGACACCGGAGCCGACGACGATGAGGTGCTTGGGCACCTGCTTGAGGTTGTACAGCTGGGTCCAGGTGAGGATCCGCTCGCCGTCCGGCATCATCGTGGGCATCGTGCGGGGGCTCGCGCCCACCGACAGCACGATGGTGTCCGCCTCGATCCGGTCGAAATCGGTGCCGGAGCCGTCGTCGCCGGTGGACACGATGACCGCGTCCCGGCCGTCCAGCCGGCCGTGGCCGCTCTGCAGCTTGACCCCGGCCTTGACGAGGCTTTCCCGCATGTCCTGGGACTGTTCCCTGGCCAGGGCGAGCAGGCGCTTGTTCACCGCGGCGAGGTTGATCGCCACCTCGGGATGCAACGGCTTGCCGGTCGTGTCGCGGACGAAGAACTGCACGCCCAAGTCGGTGGCCTCACGGATCGAGTTCGACGCCTCAGCGGTCGCGATCAGCGACTTCGAGGGCACAACGTCGGTGAGCACCGCGGCGCCGCCGACGCCGACGCGTTCGATCAGGGTCACCTCGGCGCCCTGCTGGGCACCAGCGAGGGCCGCTTCGTATCCACCGGGGCCGCCGCCGATGATGGCGATGCGTTGTTTGCGTTCGAACTCGTAAGGCATTCACTCATTCTGTCTTGCCGGTCCGTCCGCGCCAAACCACGCTCTCCTGCGGGCGGCGCGGGAAATAGCCCGGGCAATTAGAGTAGGAGGATGCTCACGACCGAGATCAATCCTCTTGACGCGCCGGAAACCAATCCGTTCGACGTAGCCAGGACCGCCGCCCAGGACATCGCCGACGCCACCGGCGTCGCACACCACGACATCGCCCTGACCCTGGGGAGCGGCTGGGGCAAGGCCGCCGACCTGATCGGTGAGACCACCCACACGATCCCCGCGCAGGAGATCACCGGGTTCAGCGCGCCGGCCCTCGCCGGCCACGGCGGCATGCTGCGCTCGGTGCTACTGCCCAGCGGCAAGCGCGCCCTCGTGATCGGCGCTCGCACGCACTACTACGAAGGCCACGGCGTGCGCCGGGTCGTGCACAGCGTGCGCACCGCCGCGGCGACGGGCGCGACGACGATGATCCTCACCAACGGCGCCGGCGGCATCCGGGAGACCTGGACGCCCGGCACCCCGGTGCTGATCAGTGACCACATCAACCTCACCGCCGATTCACCGCTCGAGGGCGCCACCTTCATCGACCTCACCGACCTGTATTCGAAGCGCCTGCGCGACCTCGCACGCGGCATCGACGCCAGCCTCGACGAGGGCGTCTACTGCCAGTTCCGCGGACCGCACTACGAAACGCCCGCCGAGGTGCAGATGGCAAAGGCCATCGGCGGCCACATCGTGGGCATGTCCACCGCGCTGGAGGCCATCGCGGCCCGCCAGGCCGGCATGGAGGTGCTCGGCATGTCGCTGATCACCAACCTGGCCGCGGGCATCCAGAAGACCCCGCTCAGCCACGGAGAGGTGCTCGAGGCGGGCCAGCAGGCCGAAGCCACCATCAGCGCCCTCCTCGCCAGCATCGTGGCCGCGCTGTGAGCCTGGGCGACGAGTCCGGCACCCCGACCGGCGAACCCCGTGCGCACGGCGCGCACGCCGCCGACGCCGAGCCGGCCGAGGTAGCCGAGGTAGCCGCCGTAGCCGCCGAGACATCCGCCGGCGACGAGCGTGAGCCGAAGACCGCCGTGCTGGAGACCGTCGAGGTGCCGGACGAGTCGGACGAGGTGCTCGCCGCCACCGCGGTGCTCGACACCACCGCCACCGACCCGGTCAACAAGCTGCTCGTGACCGCGACCGCCTGGCTCGCCCAGGACCCCGACCCGGAGACCCGCGCCGAACTGCGTCTGCTGATCCAGCAGGCCCAGGACCGGGACCCTGCCGCCGTGGCCGACCTGCACTCCCGTTTCGACGAACGCCTCGCCTTCGGCACGGCGGGACTGCGCGGCGCGATCGCCGCCGGTTCCAACCGGATGAACCGGGTGCTCGTCGGCCAGGCCGCCGCCGGGCTGGCCGCGTTCCTGCTCGCCGAGGCCGGCCGGGACCGCCCCGGCAGCATCCCGTCGGTGGTCATCGGCTACGATGGCCGCCGCAACTCGCACGTCTTCGCCACCGACACCGCCTCCATCATGGCCGGAGCCGGCGTGCGCGCCGTGCTGCTGCCCCGCCTGCTGCCCACCCCGGTGCTGGCGTTCGCCGTGCGGCACCTGGGTGTCAGCGCCGGCGTGATGGTCACGGCCTCGCACAACCCGCCCAACGACAACGGGTACAAGGTCTACCTCGGCGGCGGCGACGAGGGTTCGCAGATCGTCTCCCCCGACGACGTCGCGATCGCCACCGAAATCCAGAAGGTCGCCGACACCCTCCTGGTGACCGAGCTGCCGCGGGCGGCGTACGAGACCGCTCCGGAATCTGTTGTGCAGGCCTACGTGGATGCCACGGCCGCCGTCGGCAACGCCCCCCGCGCACAGGTCAACACCGTGTACACCGCGCTGCACGGCGTGGGCTGGGACACCACCCGCCGCGTCCTCGACGCCGCCGGCTTCGCCCTGCCGACCCTCGTCGACGCGCAGATCGCGCCCGATTCGGCGTTCCCCACCGTCGCGTTCCCCAACCCCGAGGAACCCGGCGCGATGGACCTCGCCTACGAGACCGCCCGCGAGGTGAACGCCGAGCTGATCATCGCGAACGACCCGGATGCCGACCGGCTCGCCATCGCCATCCCCGACGCCGACGAACCCTCCGGCTACCGCCGCCTGAGCGGCAACGAGGTGGGCGCCATCCTCGGGTGGCGGGCCGCCGAGCTCGCCCAGGCCGCTCCGGGAGACGGCGGCGCCGACGGCACCCTTGCCTGCTCGATCGTGTCCACGCCCGCGCTCAAGGCGGTCGCCGACGCATACGGGCTGGCATTCTCCGACACCCTCACCGGGTTCAAGTGGGTGTCCCGTGCTCCCGGCCTGATCTTCGGTTTCGAAGAGGCGCTCGGCTATCTCGTCAACCCCGGCACGGTGCGCGACAAGGACGGCATCTCCGCCACCGTGGCGCTGCTGTCCCTGGCCAGTGAGCTCAAGGCCGACGGGTCAACGCTCGCCCGGCACCTTGACGCCTTCGCCGAGAGATTCGGCTACTTCGCGTCCAGCCAGATCTCGGTGCGGGTCACCGACCTGTCCGAAATCGACCGGGTGATGGTGCGCCTGCGCGAAAGTCCGCCGGCCATGATCGGCACCAGCCGGGTCGACCACATCGACGACCTGTCCGCCGGGTTCAACGGCCTGCCGGCCAGTGACGTGCTGCGCATCGTGCTCGCCGACGACTCCCGGGTGATGGTGCGGCCCAGCGGCACCGAACCCAAGCTCAAGGTGTACCTGGACGCGCACAGCACCGTCGGCAGCCTCGCCGAACGGCGGGAGGTCGCATCCGCTGCCCTCGCCGAGCTCGACAGGGGCATGCGCGCGCTGATCGGCTGACCGGCGGCTGCGGATGCCCGGACCGGGCATCCGCTGCCGACATCAGCCCAGCGCGGTCTCGAGCTTGGCGGTGAGCTCGTCGAGGTCGAAGAAGTTGTCGATCACGATGACGTCGGCGTTGGTCTTGCCGATCGAGGGCAGCAGTTCCGACGAGGTGAGGATGACCTGCGCGTCGGCGGCGGCCAGTTTCACGCTCGCGACGTCGGCGGCGGTGACCTCAGCCTCGATGTCCAGGCGCTCCAGGGCGCGTTCGGCATTGACCTTGAGAATGGCGGACGTGCCGATTCCGACTCCGCACAGGGCGACGATCTTCATTTCTTATCCTCCGTGCTGGCGGGTTCGCCGGTTGGTGCAGTGATGCCCAGGAGTGAGCGGACGGTTACTGCGTCCGGCGCCGCCGCCAGCGCCGGGATGATGCTCGAATCGTTGAAGACGTTGGCCAGCTCGGCCACGAAGTGCACGTGCTCGTCACCGGTGGTCACCGCCAGGCCCAGGATCACGCTGACCGGGTCGTTGTGCGGATGCCCGAACGGCACCGCTTCGGCCAGCGTCACCACACTCAGGCCCTCGGTGAGCACGTCGGGGCCCGGCCGGGCGTGCGCCAGGGCCAGTCCCGGCGCGATGACCACGTAGGCGCCGAATTCCTCGATCACGGCGACCATGCGTTCGGTATAGCCGGGAGACGTGGAGCCCGACCTCTCCAACGCCGCACCCGCGGCGCCGATGGCGGCCCGCCAGTCCGGGACGTGCAGGCCGACGTCGATGGCGTCGAGGGGAAGCGGGGGAAGCGACATGGCTGCTTTCGGGTTGGGGTGGGTCGGCCTAGGCGTCGGCGAAGCCGGCGACGATGGCGTCGGCGAGTTCTTCGCGTTCTTCCAGCGGCAGGAACGCGCTCGACGCCGCGTTGAGCTGCAGGGCCTCGAGGTCGTCAAGGTCGTAGCCGAACGCATCCGTCAGCAGGGCCAGCTCGCGGCTGAGCGAGGTGCCGCTCATCAGCCGGTTGTCGGTGTTCACGGTGACCCGGAACCCGAGCTGGTAGAGCAGGTCGAACGGGTGGTCGAGGATGTCGTCGCCCCACGCGGCGATGGCACCGGTCTGCAGGTTCGACGACGGGCTGAGCTCGAGCGGGATCTCCCGGTCGCGCACCCACTGGGCGAGCGGGCCGAGGGTGACGTAGGTGTTGTCCTGGTCTTCGCGGCCGATCTCGATGTCCTCGGCCAGGCGCACGCCGTGGCCCAGGCGCAGCGCCCGGCCGTCGTTCAGGGCGCCGCGGATGCTGTTCAGGCCGTCGGCCTCACCGGCGTGCACGGTGACCGGGAGGAGGTTCTCCGCCAGGTAGTCGAACGCCACCCGGTGCTTGGCGGCGGGGAAACCCTCCTCAGCGCCAGCGATGTCAAAGCCGACGACGCCGAGGTCGCGGTGCCGCACGGCGAGTTCGGCGACCTCGAGGGACCGGTCGGCGTGCCGCATCGCGGTGATAAGCTGGCCAACCTTGATGCTGATGCCCGCCTGGGCGACCCGGTCGATGCCGGCTTCGATGCCCTCCTGCACGGCGTCGACGGCCTGGTCCAGGCTGAGGCCGGCGGTGAGGTGCTGTTCGGGCGCCCAGCGCACCTCGGCGTAGATGACGCCGTCCAGGGCGAGGTCCTCCACAAATTCGCGGGCGACGCGCACCAGGGCGTCGTGGGTCTGCATGACGGCGAGGGTGATGTCGAAGGTCTTCAGGTAGTCCACCAGGGAGCCGGAGGCGGCCTGCCCGACGAACCAGTCGGCCAGGTCGGGCTCGGTCGCCGCGGGCAGGTCCAGCCCGATCGCCTCGGCCAGCTCGATGATCGTTGCCGGCCGCAGGCCGCCGTCGAGGTGGTCGTGCAGCGACACCTTGGGCAGGGCGTTGATGCTGACGCCGCTTCCGGGCATCAGGTATTCCTCAGAGCTGGTATTCACCCTCCCAATCTATCGCCCCCGCGCCCCGCAGACCCCGGCGCCCCCACATCCGCTCCCCCGGCCGCCCGCATCCACCTGAGTTGCCAGTTCGCGCCCCCTCAACCCCACCCGAGAGGCACAAACTGGCAACTCATCGCGACACCTTCCGGCGAGTTGCCACTTCACGCCGCCACAGCACCCCGGGAGGGGCGTCAACTGGCAACTCACTGTGGGCGAGCCCGGTGGATAACTGTGACGCGCGCGAGCCGACAACTGGCACGGTACTGGTATGCGCAAGCGATCAGAGCTTCCCCGCAGCCTCGACCTTGACGGTTTCAGCCTGGCCGACGCCCGGGCGGCGGGCGTCAGCCCGAAACGCACGCGCGCCCAGGATCTGGAGATCCCCTTCCGCGGCGTGCGGGTGACGGCCGGCACCGATCGCAAGACCAATTCGCTCGCCCGGGCCTATGCCGCCCGGATGCCGGCAGGCCAGTTCTTCAGCCACAGCACGGCGGCACAACTCCTTGGTATTCCGCTGCCCCAGCGTGCAACCCGGGACACTGTTCTGCATGTCAGCGCCGTGGCACCTGACCGAGCGCCGCGGGTGAACGGCGTCATCGGCCACACCGTCAGCGTCCGGTCCGAGTTGTGGATCGGCGACGGGCTCACCGTGTCGAGTCCCGTCACAACATGGTGCGACCTCGCAATCACCCTGGACCTGGACGATCTCATCGCCGCCGGTGACTACCTGCTCGGCGCGCTTGATCCGCCCGCCACGCTGATGGAACTCACGAATGCCGTCACCGACCGGTTCGGGAATCGCGGTACCCAACGGCTGAGGCAGGCCCTGCTTTGGGTGCGCCCCCGGGTGGAGTCGAGGCAGGAGACCCGGCTACGGCTCCTGATCGTTCGAGCGGGTTTCCCCGAGCCCGAGACCAACGTCTACCTCCGCCTGCGGCCGGGGCGCAAGAGAGTGCGCGGCGACCTCGTCTACGAAGAGTATCGCGTGCTGGTCGAGTACGACGGCGAGCAACATCGAATCGACAACGCTCAATACTCGCGTGACCTGGAGCGTCTGGACGACGTCATGGCCGACGGTTGGCGGGTCATTCGAGTGCTGAAGGACACCCCGACATCGGAGATCCTGGCCCGGCTGGACGATGCCCTCCGCTCTCGCGGGTGGCGCCCGAACCACATCGCCGCCCGACGTGCCACTTGACGCCCACTCGAGGCGCACAACGGGGCACCAGCTGGCAACTCACAACGTGTCGGTCAGTTGAGGCCCCCTCGCGACGAGCGTAGGGGCCTCAAGTGGCACGTCGGCGCGCGGGGCTAGCGGGTGATGCGCTCGGCGATCAGGGGGCCGCCGTCGAGGATCGGGTCACCGGGAGTGCCGATGCGCCAGGCGCCGTCGACGGCCTCGAGGGCCCGGGCGAAGCGCTCCGGCTCGTCGGCGCTGAGGGTGAAGAGGGGTTCGCCCTTCCGCACGGTGTCGCCGGGCTTGGCGTGCAGGTCGATGCCAGCGGCGTGCTGCACCGGGTCCTGCTTGCGGGCCCGGCCTGCGCCCAGGCGCCAGGCGCCGATGCCGAACGGCAGCGCCTGCTGCTCGACGAGCACGCCGTCGCGGTCGGCGAGCACGGTGTGGGTCTCGCGGGCGATGGGCATCGCCGCGGTCGGGTCGCCGCCCTGCGCGCGGATGACCGCGTTCCACTTGTCCATGGCACGGCCGTCCTTCAGTGCCGCCTCCACGTCCACGTCGGGCCGGCCGGCCAGGGCCAGCATCTCCCTGGCCAGCGCCACGGTGAGCTCCACCACGTCGGCGGGGCCGCCGCCGGCGAGCACCTCGAGCGACTCGCGCACCTCATTGGCGTTGCCGATGGCCAGGCCGAGCGGCACGTTCATGTTGGTGAGCAGGGCGGATGTGGCCACCCCGGCGTCCTCGCCCAGCGCCACCATGGTGCGGGCCAGTTCGCGGGAGCGCTCGATGTCCTTCAGGAACGCGCCGGAGCCGAACTTCACATCGAGCACCAGAGCGCCGGTGCCCTCGGCGATCTTCTTCGACATGATCGACGAGGCGATCAGCGGGATCGCCTCGACGGTGCCGGTGATGTCGCGGAGGGCGTAGAGCTTGCCGTCGGCGGGAGCGAGGCCGCTGCCCGCGGCAGAGATGCAGCCGCCGAGATCCTGCAGCTGCTGGAACATCTCCTCGTTTCTGAGGTTCGCGCGCCAGCCGGGGATGGACTCGAGCTTGTCGAGGGTGCCACCGGTGTGGCCGAGGCCGCGGCCGGAGAGCTGCGGCACCGCGGCACCGAACACGGCGACGAGCGGCATCAACGGCAGGGTGATCTTGTCGCCCACTCCCCCGGTGGAGTGCTTGTCGGTGGTGGGCTTGCCGAGGCCTTCGAAGCTCATCCGCTCGCCCGAATTGATCATGGCCATGGTCAGGTCGCGGATCTCCCGGCGGGACATGCCGTTGAGGAAGATCGCCATGGTCATGGCGGCCATCTGCTCGTCGCCGACGTAACCGCGGGTGTACGCGTCGATCAGCCAGTCGATCTGCGGCGTGGAGAGTTCACCCGCATCCCGTTTCGCGTGGATCAGGTCCACGGCGTCGAAGGCTTCGATGGTGCGGCCGGTGGTGCTCATTTAGATGTCTTCCCGATAGGCGGCGAGCTGGCGAGGCCCGAAGGCATCCGGCAGGACCTCGTCGATGGTGCGGACGCCGGAGACGGTCTCCAACAGCATGCCTGGTGCGGAGTGTTCGTAGAGCAGTTGGCGGCAGCGGCCGCAGGGCATCAGCGTGTTGCCGTTGCCGTCGACGCAGGAGAACGCCACGAGTTGGCCGCCGCCGGTGAGGTGCAGCACGGACACCAACGCGCACTCGGCGCAGAGGGTGAGGCCGTAAGAGGCGTTCTCCACGTTGCAGCCGCTGATGATGCGGCCGTCGCTGACCAGCGCGGCGGCGCCGACGGGGAACCTGGAGTACGGCACGTACGCGTGCGTCATCGCCTCTGCGGCCGCCGTGCGCAGCGTCCCCCAGTCGATGTCGCCGGATGCGGGCGTCAGGGTGAGATCGGTCATCGGCGTTCCCGTCACGATTTTCGATAGGGTTTGCCGGATGCCGCCGGGCCCCTGGACTGGCCCACCAGGCCGGCCACGGCGAAGATCGTGACCAGGTAGGGCAGCATCAGCATGAACTCGCTGGGCACCGGCGAACCGATGATGCTCAACACGTTCTGCAGGTTGCTGGCGAAGCCGAACAGGAGGGCGGCCAGGGTGGCCCGGATCGGGTCCCACCGGCCGAAGATCACCGCGGCGAGGGCGATGAAGCCGGCGCCGGCGGTCATCTCCTTGCCGAAGGCACCGACCGAACCGAGGGTGAAGTACGCGCCGCCGAGGCCGGCTACGGCGCCGGCGAGGGACACGTTCCAGAACCGGGTGCCGGTGACGTTGATGCCCACGGTGTCGGCGGCCTGCGGGTGCTCGCCCACCGAGCGGAGCCGCAGGCCCCACTTGGTGTGGAAGATGCCGACATACACTGCGGCGACGGCGATGTACATGATGTAGACGATCAGCGTCTGCCGGAAGAACACCGGCCCGATGATCGGGATCTCGCTGAGCAGCGGGATGTTGATCCGCTCGAATTTCGGCGGCTGGTTGAGCAGCGCCGCGTTGGGAGCCAGCACCTGGGAGAACAGGAACCCGGTGAGGCCGGTGACGAGCACGTTGAGCACCACACCCACGATGACCTGGTCGACGAAGTACTTGATCGAGAACGCCGCGAGCACGAAGGACACCAGCATGCCGGCGATCATCGCGGCCAGCAGGCCGAGCAGCGGCTGCTGGGTGACGGACGCCACGACCGCGGAGGTGAACGCCCCGGCGAGGAGCTGGCCCTCGATGGCCACGTTGACCACGCCGACACGTTCGGAGATGACCCCGCCGAGCGCGCCGAAGATCAGCGGCACGGCCAGGCTCAGCGAGCCGAACAGCAGCCCCGGCACGGGAATGCGGGCGTCGGCGGAGGCCCAGACGAGGAATCCGATCAGCAGCAGCACCCCGAAGAGCGCGATCAGCCACACCGGCACCTTGCGGCGGGTCTGCACCATCCACGCGCTGACCGCGGTGAGGGCGGCGAGCAGGATGCTGATGACCACGCCGGTCTCCCGGGTGGGCAGGAGCACATCCGGCAGCTGGATCAGGTCGCTGGAGGTGGAGAGCGCCATGGTGCTGGTGCCGGAGCGGCCGAAGACGATGAGCAGCAGGATGCCGAGCACCGTGAAGACGCCGAGCACGACGGGCACCTTCCAGCTCTTGATCACGGTGGTGGCGGGGCCGTCGTCGGGTTCGACGGGCTGGGTGGGCTGATTCACGGGAGCGATGGTGCTCATTTCGCCGTCACCTCCTGGGTCACGTTGGGGACGGGTCTCCTGCGGGGAGCGCCGGGCGCCGGCAGGCGGAAGATCGCCCGCACCAACGGCGGTGCGGCGATGAAGAGCACGATGAGGGACTGCACGACCAGGACGATGTCGATGGGCACGCCCTCCGCGGCCTGCATCGAGAAGCTGCCGGCCTTGAACGCGCCGAACAGGATGCCGGCGGCGAAGACGCCCCACGGCTTGGACCGGCCCAGCAGCGCCACGGTGATGGCGTCGAAGCCGATTCCGGAGTCGATGCCCGCGCCGAAGCCGCTGGTCGTGGTGCCGAGCACCTGGTTGATCCCCGCCAGGCCGACGAGCCCGCCGGAGAGCAGCATCGCGTACACATACATCCGCTGCACGCTGATGCCCGCGACCCGGGCCGCGTTGGGGTTCTCGCCGACGGCGCGGAACTTGAAACCCAGGTTGGACCGGCTGAGCAGCCACCAGGTGAACACGGTGGCCGCGATCACCAAGATGAAACCGAAGTGCAGGCCGTAGTTGGGGCCGAGCAGGTCGAAGAAGACCGCGGTCTCCTTGCTGGCCGGGCTCTTCGGGTTGTTCGAGCCGGGAGTCTTCAGGAATCCGTCCCGGAGCAGGTAGCTGACCAGGTAGAACGCGACGTAGTTGAGCATGATCGTGGTGATCACCTCGTGCGCGCCGGTGCGGGCCTTGAGCAGGCCGACCAGCCCGCCCCAGAGGGCGCCGCCGAGCACGCCGGCCACGAGGGCGGCGATCATGTGGATGCCGGCGGGCAGTTCGAGGGCGAAGGCGACCCAGCCGCCGAGCGTTGCGGCGATGAGCATCTGGCCACGGCCGCCGATGTTGAACAGGCCCACCCGGAAGCCGAGCGCGACGCCCAGGCCCGCGGCGATCAGCGGGGTGGCGTAACCGAGCGTCTGCGTGAACGGCTTGATGCCGTCGGCGAAGCCGGGCCGGCGGAAGTTGTACACCGACCCCTGGAACAGGGCGGAGTATGCGCCGGAGACGGCGTCCCACACGGCGCTGAGCATGTCGCCGGGGCGGGAGAAGAAGTAGCCGGCGGTTTCCTGCACGGTCTGGCTGGTGAACGCGATCATGACGGCGCCGACGAGCAGGGCGAGCACCACGGCGAGAACGGAGATGATCGCGTTGCCGGTGGTGATCTC
Source organism: Cryobacterium sp. (assembly GCF_025463825.1). Classification (GTDB taxonomy): domain Bacteria; phylum Actinomycetota; class Actinomycetes; order Actinomycetales; family Microbacteriaceae; genus Cryobacterium. The sequence continues at coordinate 13,897 of NZ_JAODBG010000114.1, read as the reverse complement.
CCGGAACACGTTGTGCCACCGGGACGGTTCGGTCGGTTCGGCCGCCGACGCGGGGGTCGTGCCGGGCTGCTGAGCGGCGCTCATGCTGCGACTCCTTCTGCGGGGGTTTCGCCCGCCATCATGAGACCCAGGACGGATCGGGGGGTGTCGCCGGGGACGATGCCGATGATGCGACCGCGGTACATCACCATGATCCGGTCGGCGAGGGCGGCGACCTCGTCGAGTTCGGTGGAGATCACGATCACCGGGGTGCCGGCATCCCGGGTCGCGACGATGCGTTCGTGCACGAACTCGATCGAGCCCACGTCGAGGCCGCGGGTGGGTTGCGCGGCGACGAACAGGCGCAGATCCCGGCTGAGCTCGCGCGCGAGCACCACCTTCTGCTGGTTGCCGCCGGAAAGGCGCCCCACGGGGGTGTCGATGCCCTGCGAGCGCACGTCGAACTCCTTCACCTTGGTGCGGGCGAAGTCGGCGAGGAAGGACAGCTGCAGGGTGAACCGTTTGACGAACGGAAGTCTGTTGGAGCGGTCGAGCATCAGGTTCTCGGCGATGCTGAACCCGCCGACCAGGCCGTCCCGGTTGCGATCCTCGGGCACGAATCCGACACCGGCGTCGAGCACCTGGCGCACCGAGTGGCCGCAGAGGGACGTGCCGTCGAGGGTGATCTCGCCCAGGACCCGGGGCTGCAGGCCCATCAGTGCTTCGGTCAGCTCGGTTTGCCCGTTGCCCTGCACGCCGGCGATGGCGAGGATCTCGCCCACCTTGACGTCGAAGCTGACGTTGTCGACCAGGACCTGTCCGTGCGGGTCGATCACGGACAGGCCGGTGACGACGAGCGCGGCGGCGCCGGGGGTGGCGGGGGCCTTGTCGACGGTGAGGTCGACGGCTCGGCCCACCATCAGGGTGGCGAGCTCTTCGTTGCTCGCGGTCGGTGCGGCTGTGCCGACGACCTTGCCCAGGCGGATGACGGTGATGCGGTCGGCGACTTCGCGTACCTCCCGCAGCTTGTGGGTGATGAAGACGATGGAGGTGCCCGCGGCCTTGAGCTGGCGCATGATGTTCATCAGCTCGTCGGTTTCCTGCGGGGTGAGCACGGCGGTCGGTTCGTCGAAGACGAGCACCTTCGCGTCCCGGGAGAGCGCCTTGATGATCTCCACCCGCTGCTGCACACCGACCGGCAGGTTCTCGACGAGGGCGTCGGGGTCGACGGAGAACCCGAACCGGTCGGAAATCTCACGGACCCGTTTGCGGGCGGCCGCGAGGTCGAGGCGACCCCCGAGGGTGGTCTGCTCGTGGCCGAGCATCACGTTCTCGGCGACGGTGAAGACCGGGATCAGCATGAAGTGCTGGTGCACCATGCCGATGCCGGCGGCCATGGCGTCGCCGGGGCCGGCGAAGTGCTGGGCCACATCGTCGAGCAGGATCTCGCCCTCTTCGGCCCGGTAGAGGCCGTAGAGCACGTTCATCAACGTGGACTTGCCCGCGCCGTTCTCGCCGAGCAGCGCGTGGATTTCGCCCTCCTCGATCGTGAGGTTGATGTCGTCATTGGCAACCAGGGCACCGAATCTCTTCGTAATGCCGCGAAGTTCGAGCTTCATAGTCTTCGATTCTATTGAGGTACTGCCCGGCCGGGTCCGGTCGCCGTGCGCACGTCAGCACAGAACGGGGAGGCCAGCGAAACGCTGACCTCCCCGACTGTGCCGTGTTGCTACGGCGTGCTGGTGACGACGTGCTGGTTACGGCGTGGCTTCGGACTCGACGACGATGTCGCCGCTGATGATGCTCGCCTCGATCTCGTCGAGCTCGGTCACGAGCGCCGGGTCGACCTTGGACTCCCAGTCGTGCAGCGGGGCCAGGCTGACGCCCTCGTTCTCCAGGGTGCCCACGTACGGGTCGGAGGAGAAGTCGCCGCCGGCGGCGTCGGTGATGATCGTCTCGGTCGCGTCCGTCATCGACTTCATCACGGAGGTGAGGTAGAGCTCGGCGAACTCGGGCGTGGTTTCGAACAGGTCGCTGTCGACACCGACGATGGCGACGTCCTTGCCGGACTCGTTGATGGCCTGCGCGGTGCCCTGGAACAGCGGACCGGCGACCGGGAGGATGATGTCAGCACCCGCGTCGATGAGGCCCTGGCTCAGGGTCTTGCCGGCGCTGATGTCATCGAAGCCACCGGCGAAGAGACCTGACTGGCTGGCCTTGTCCCAACCGGCGAGCTTGACGTCGGTGCCCTTTTCGGTGTTGTAGTGCGCGATGCCGTCGGCGAAGCCGTCCATGAAGATGGTGACGGAGGGGTACTGCATGCCGCCGAAGGTGCCGACGGTGCCGGTCTTGCTGGTGCCGGCGGCGAGGTAGCCGGCCAGGAAGGCGGCCTGCGCGGTGTCGTAGAGGACCGGCTTGACGTTGTCGAGCGTCAGCGGGCTGAAGTCGTCGTTGGAGAGCGCGGAGTCGATGATCGCGAACTGGACGTCCGGGTTGGCCTGGGCGGCGTCGCGGGTGGCGTTGGCCAAGGCGAAGCCGACGGTGAGGATGAAGTCGCAACCCTCGTCGACCATGCTGGTGACGTTACCGGCGTACTGGTCCTCCGAGGTGGACTCGGCCTGGTTGAATTCCACGCCCAGCTCGTCCGCGGCGTTGGAGATGCCCTCGAAGCTGGACTGGTTGAAGGACTTGTCGTCGAAGCCGCCGAAGTCGGACACGATGCAGGGCAGGAAGTCCGCCGCCGCCGCGTCGCCGCCGCCGTCGTCGGTGGGGGCCGGCGCACACGCCGCGAGCAGAGCGAGAACGCCGAGAGAGGCAAGGCCGCCGAGCGTTGCCTTGCGGGTCGTGATTGTCAAGATTGACCTCCAGATGAGGCCCGGCGGGAGATCGCACGGGCGACTATATGGATTACACGTTACCCAGAAGACCCCTGCTCAGATGAGCAAAGCGACACTGTAGCCAAATGGTTATCAAGCCGCGACATTCCGGAAATCGGAACGACACAAACTGTCATCTACCGGGGCAATTGCTGAGAAGGCCTCGGCGAAGCGTCTCGGGCCCGCTACAGGACGTCCGAGCTGCCGGACAAGCGGAGCGCGTCGACGACGGCCTTGACCTTCTGGGCGTTCGCGCTCGTGGTCACCAGCAGCGCATCCGGGGTGTCGACCACCACGATGTCCTCGACCCCGATCAGGGCGATCATGCGCTTGGTGTGGCTGACGACGATGCCGCTGGAGGAGTCCGCGAGGACGCGGGCGCCCTCGCCGAGGATCGCGAGGTCGCGCTTGCGCCCGTTGGCGTGGATCTTTGCGATCGACGCGAAGTCTCCCACGTCATCCCAGTCGAACTGACCGGGGATGACGGCGAGCTTGCCCTGCGCGGCGGCGGGCTCGGCCACCGAGTAGTCGATGGCGATCTTCTTGAGCTTGGGCCAGACCTGGTCGACGACGGCGCCGCGGCTGGGGGTGTCCCAGGCCTCGGCCAGCTCCAGGAGCCCGGCGAGCAGTTCCGGTTCGTTCGCGCCGATCTCCTCGAGCAGCCGGTCGGCGCGGGCGATGAACATGCCGGCGTTCCACAGGTACTGCCCGCTGGAGAGGTACCGCTTGGCGGTGGCGATGCTGGGCTTCTCCACGAAGGAGTTCACCGACTGGGCGCTCGGGGCGCCCTCGATGTTCAGGTTCGCGCCGGTCTTGATGTACCCGAAACCGATCGCCGGCTCGGTGGGCTGGATGCCGATGGTGACGATGAGGCCAGTGTCGGCGGCGGCGATCGCCTCGACGACCGCCTGGCGGAAGGCGGCGGGACCCTTGATGACGTGGTCGGCGGCGAACGAGCCGATGATCACGCCGGGTTCGCGGCGTTCGAGGATCGCGGCGGCCAGGCCGATGGCGGCGGAGGAGTCGCGCGGTTCGCTCTCCAGCACCACGTTGAGGTCGGCCAGCTCCGGCAGCTGCTCCTCGACGGCGGCGCGGTGCGCCCGCCCGGTGACGACCATGACGCGCTGGTCGCCGGACAGCGGCGCGAGCCGGTCCCAGGTGGCGCGCAGCAGCGTCTGGCCGCTGCCGGTGAGGTCGTGCAGGAACTTAGGGGCGTCAGCGCGCGAGAGCGGCCACAACCGTGACCCGATCCCGCCAGCGGGGATGACACTGTAGAAGCGGCTGAGGGCGTCGCTGGAGGTAGGCATTGCGCCAGACTACCGGTCCAGACCCCCTGTTCATGATGGGTTCACCGGGCGGCCGCCCGCGCTGCCTACTCTGACGGCATGAGGGTTGCCGTCGTCAGCGAAAGCTTCCTCCCCACGGTCAGCGGGGTCACCACGAGTGTCTGCGAGGTTCTGGGCGAACTGCGCCGACAGGGGCACGACGCCCTGGTCATCGCACCGTCGGGGGCCCCGGCGAGCTACGCCGGTTTTCCGGTGCACACCGTGCCCGCCGTGTCCTACCGGCAATTCCCGGTCGGGCTGCCGGGTCCCCGGGTGCTGCGGCTGCTCGCCGATTTCCAGCCCGACGTGCTGCATGCGGCATCACCGTTCCTGCTCGGCGCGCAGGGCATCGCGGCCGCCCGGCGGCTGGGCGTGCCGAGCGTGGCGGTGTTCCAGACGGATGTGGCCGGTTACGCGCACCGTAACCACCTCGGCCAGGCCACCGGGCTGGCCTGGCGGTTCGTGAAGTGGGTGCACGACGGCGCCGACCTCACCCTGGTGCCCTCCGAGGCCTCGATGAGCGCTCTGCGCCGCATCGGTGTCGCCCGCCTGGACCGCTGGGCGCGGGGCGTGGACCTGGCCGGCTACCATCCCAACCATCGCCGCGACCCGCGGGCGGTGGCGCTCCGGCGCCGGCTCGCCCCGGCCGGCGAAGTGGTGGTCGGTTACGTGGGCCGGATCGCGCCGGAGAAACAGGTGGAGCGGTTCCGGGCGCTGCGGGGCCTGCGCGGGATCAGCATCGCCCTGGTCGGCGGCGGCCCGGCCACTCCCCTGGTCGCCCGCGCGCTGGCCGGGCTGCCGGTCACCTGGCTCGGCCGGCTGGCCGGGGAGGAGCTCGCCCACGCCTACGCGGCCTTCGACGTCTTCCTGCACGCCGGCACCGAGGAGACCTTCGGGCAGACCCTGCAGGAAGCGCACGCCGCCGGGCTGCCGGTGGTGGCGCCACGCGCCGGCGGCCCGATCGACCTGGTCCGGCACGGCACCGACGGGTTCCTCTTCCACCCCGACGACGACGCGGACCTCCGCCGCCACGTGGCCGCGCTCGTGGCCGACGAGCCGCTCCGGCTCCGGATGGGCGAGGCCGGCCGGCGGGCGGTGCTCGGCCGCAGCTGGGAGAGCGTCTGCGGGGTGCTGTTCGAGCACTACCAGACGGTCATCGACGAGAGCCTCTCCCGTCGCGCGGAGACACTGGTCCCGCTCGCGCAACGGCGCTAGGTGCATCCGGCCGGAAATCGCCGGGCCTTAAGCCTCTGGCCGTGCCCGGCCGCGTGCGGTTAGGCCTACCTAACCGACTTATGTCGTTGTCGAGACATACAATGGACGAACGTGTTTGTTCAACGATGACGCCTCGTTCGCAGGGGCCGCGACTCAGCCAGGGAGGGTTGGTCATGCCAAAATCGGCAGGGACCCTGACAGCTCAGCGGAGGACGACGTCACGTCGCCCGGCCGGAACGCTCTACCGTGGCCGTGAGGGCATGTGGTCGTGGGTGTTGCACCGCATCACCGGGGTGGCGATCTTCTTCTTCCTCCTCGTGCACATCCTGGACACCGCCCTCGTGCGGGTCAGCCCCGAGGCCTACAACGCGGTGATCAGCCAGTACCAGACGCCCATCATGGGCCTGGGCGAGGTCGCCCTGGTCGGCGCGATCGTGTTCCACGCCTTCAACGGCCTGCGCATCATCGCCATCGACTTCTGGAACGCCAAGTACCAGCGGGTGCTGTTCTACGTCGTGATCGGCCTCTGGGTGGTCACGATGCTCGCCTTCGTGCCCCGTCACCTCATCAACGTGTTCAGCCACTAGGAGGACGAGATCATGACATCGGCACTCGCCGCCCCCCGCAGCCCGTACGCCCGTGCCCCGCGTAAGAACGGTGTGAACTGGGAGAAGTGGGGCTGGCTCTACATGCGCGTCTCCGGCATCGTGCTGGTCGTGCTGATCTTCGGCCACCTGTTCGTGAACCTGATGGTCGGCGAGGGCGTCAGCGCCCTGAACTTCGCCTTCGTGTCCGGCAAGCTCGCGAACCCGTTCTGGCAGTGGTGGGACGTCGCCATGCTCTGGCTCGCCCTGATCCACGGCGGCAACGGCATGCGCACCCTCGTGAACGACTACGCCACCACGCGTGTCGCCCGCGGCATCCTCAAATCGGCGATCCTCGCCGCGGTGGTCATCCTGATCGTGCTCGGCACGCTCGTGGTGTTCACCTTCGACGCCTGCCCGGCCGGCCAGCCTGCCGACCTTCTGCCCACTTTCTGCCAGGCCCTTTAGGCCTACGAGGAGCTGCAAAAACTTTCATGACGGATGCACCTGTGACCAACCCCGAAACCACCATCGTCGATGGGGTGCACTACCACCAATTCGACATCGTGATCATCGGAGCGGGAGGAGCGGGCATGCGAGCCGCCATCGAGGCCGGCCCGAACGCATCCACCGCAGTGATCTCGAAGCTCTACCCCACCCGCTCGCACACCGGTGCGGCGCAGGGCGGCATGGCTGCCGCCCTGGCGAACGTGGAGGAAGACAACTGGGAGTGGCACACCTTCGACACCGTCAAGGGCGGCGACTACCTCGTCGACCAGGACGCGGCGGAGATCCTCGCCAAGGAAGCCATCGACGCTGTCATCGACCTCGAGAACATGGGCCTGCCGTTCAACCGCACCCCGGAGGGCAAGATCGACCAGCGCCGGTTCGGCGGCCACACCCGTGACCACGGCAAGAGCCCGGTGCGCCGCGCCTGCTACGCCGCCGACCGCACCGGCCACATGATCCTGCAGACGCTGTACCAGAACTGCGTCAAGCGCGGCATCAATTTCTTCAACGAGTACTACGTGCTCGACCTGATCATGACCAACGTCGACGGCGTCGACCAGCCCTCCGGCGTGGTCGCCTACGACCTCGCCAGCGGGGAACTGCACGTGTTCTCCGGCAAGGCGTTCATCTTCGCCACCGGCGGCTTCGGCAAGATCTACAAGACCACCTCCAACGCGCACACCCTCACCGGCGACGGCGTCGGCATCATCTGGCGCAAGGGCCTGCCGCTGGAGGACATGGAGTTCTTCCAGTTCCACCCGACCGGGCTCGCGGGCCTGGGCATCCTGCTCACCGAGGGTGCCCGCGGTGAGGGCGCGATCCTGCGCAACGCCTCCGGCGAGCGGTTCATGGAGCGTTACGCGCCGACCATCAAGGACCTCGCCCCGCGTGACATCGTGGCCCGTTGCATGGTCAAGGAGGTCGCCGAGGGCCGCGGCGCCGGCCCCAACAAGGACTACGTGTACCTGGACTGCACCCACCTGGGTGCCGAGGTGCTCGAGACCAAGCTGCCCGACATCACCGAGTTCGCCCGCACCTACCTCGGCGTCGACCCCGTCACCGAACCGGTGCCCGTGATGCCCACCGCGCACTACGCCATGGGCGGCATCCCCACCAACGTGAAGGCGGAGGTGCTGCGCGACAACACCACCGTCGTGCCCGGCCTGTACGCCGCCGGCGAATGCGCCTGCGTCTCGGTGCACGGCTCCAACCGGCTCGGCACCAACTCGCTGCTGGACATCAACGTGTTCGGCAAGCGCGCCGGCAACAACGCCGTGGAGTACGTCAAGACGGCCGAGTTCGTGCCGCTGCCCGCGGACCCGGCCAAGTTCGTGCGCGAACTGCTCGCCACCATCCGCACCTCCACCGGCACCGAGCGCATCGCGGTGCTCCGCCGCGAGCTGCAGGAGGTCATGGACGCCAAGGCCCAGGTGTTCCGCACCGACGAGTCCCTGCGCGAAGTGACCGAGATCATCCACACCCTGCGCGAGCGCTACAAGAACATCGGCGTGCAGGACAAGGGCCGCCGGTTCAACACCGACCTGCTCGAGGCCGTGGAGTTGGGCTTCCTGCTCGACCTGGCCGAGGTGGTCGTGTTCTCCGCCCGCAACCGCAAGGAAAGCCGCGGCGGCCACATGCGCGACGATTTCCCGCTGCGCGACGACGTGAACTACCTGCAGCACACCATGGCCTACCTGTCGGGCGACGCCCTGTCGGCGGATGCCGCCGACCACATTTCGCTCGACTGGAAGCCCGTGACCATTACGCGCTACCAGCCGATGGAGAGGAAGTACTAGTGAGCACCCCCACCCTCGAGAAGCCCCCGGCAGTTCCCGAAGAGATCCAGTCGTTCACGGTCACCCTGTCGGTGCGCCGGTTCGTACCGGAGACCGACGAAGAGCCGCACTGGGAGAACTACGACGTCCAGATGTACGCGACGGACCGCATCTTGGACGCGCTGCACAAGATCAAGTGGGAACAGGACGGCTCCCTGAGCTTCCGTCGCTCCTGCGCGCACGGCATCTGCGGTTCGGACGCCATGCGGATCAACGGGCGCAACCGCCTGGCCTGCAAGACGCTGATCAAGGACCTCGACATCACCAAGCCCGTCACGGTGGAGGCCATCAAGGGCCTGCCGCTGGAGAAGGACCTGATCGTGGACATGGAGCCGTTCTACGCCTCCTACCGCGAGGTGCAGCCGTTCCTGGTGGCGAACAGCAAGCCGAAGGACGGCAAGGAGCGCATCCAGACCGTTGCCGAGCGCGAGCGTTTCGACGACACGACCAAGTGCATCCTCTGCGCCGCGTGCACGTCGAGCTGCCCGATCTTCTGGACCGACGGCCAGTACTTCGGCCCCGCCGCGATCGTGAACGCGCACCGGTTCATCTTCGACTCCCGCGACGAGAACGCCGCCGTGCGCCTCGACATCCTCAACGACAAGGAAGGCGTCTGGCGCTGCCGCACGACCTTCAACTGCACCGAGGCCTGCCCGCGTGGCATCCAGGTGACCCAGGCCATCGCCGAGGTCAAGCAGGCCATCATGCGCGGCAAGCCCTAACTTCCTTACGGGTTTCTCACGAACGGCGGCCCGTGGGCCGCCGTTCGGCGTGAACGACCGGTCCGGCGGCGTGCTCTGGCTAGGCTGGTGCGATGAAGATCGGCGACCTCGTCAAACGCGTCATGGAGTCCCGGCCGGTTCGGGTGTATACCCATTTCGGGCAGAGCCGCGGGCCGGTCCTGGCCGCCGGCATGGCCTACCAGGCGATCTTCGCGATCTTCGCCGCCCTCTGGCTGGTCTTCTCCGTCGCCGGCCTCTGGCTCGCCGGCAATCCAGCTCTGATGGAGCAGCTGTTCGTGCTCATCAACCAGTCGGTGCCCGGCCTGATCGGCGAAGGGGGCGTGGTCGATCCAAACACCCTCGTGGACACCGGCGCTCTGAGCTGGAGCAGCGCCATCGCCCTCGTCGGCTTGCTGGCCACCACCCTCGGCTGGCTGGACACCACGTCGCAGGCGGTGCGCGGCATCTTCGGGATGGGCCAGGAGACCACCTTCTTCGTGCTCGTGAAGCTGCGGGAGCTCGGCCTCGGCCTGCTCTTCGGACTCGCCCTCGTGCTCTCAGCCGTCATCTCCATCCTGAGCACCGAAGCGCTGCGCTGGTTCCTCGGTCTGCTCGGCCAGGGCACCGACTCGTTCTGGTTCATCGCGTCGACGCAGGGTGTGGCGTTGCTGATCGTGCTGATCATCGACACGATCACCCTCGCCGCCCTGTTCCGGGTGCTGTCGCACGTGCGGATCCCGCTGCGGAACCTGCTGGTCGGATCGCTCCTGGGCGCGGTGGCGCTGGGCGTGCTCAAGGTGCTCGGCGCGTCGCTGCTCGGCGGGGCGGCGAGAAACCCGCTGTTGGCGGGGTTCGCGGTGATCATCGGTCTGCTGATCTGGTTCAACCTCACGTCCACGGTCACCCTGATCTCGGCCTCCTGGATCGCGGTCGGAATGATGGACGCCGGTATCCCGCCGGCCAGCCTGAGTGCCGACGAGATGAAGAAGCTGGAAGCGGAGAAGGTTGCCCAGGCGTTGCGCCTTGCCGCCACCGTGGAACTGCGCGACGCCCTGCAGGCGCAGCAGCAGGCGGCCTGGTACCAACGCCCCGGGCGGGCGCGGCGGTTGCGGCGGGCGCAGAAGCAGGCCGAGAAGTACGGGGTGGGCGAGCCCGCCGCACGGTGACCGCCGGGCCCTCCCCCCGCACCCGTGTCAGCGGCACTCGGTAGAATCGGCCCATGCCGTCTTCTCCACACGCACCCACCACCCGCCCCCTGCGCATCGCCAGCATCAACACGAACGGCATCAGGGCGGCGTTCCGCAAGGGCATGGGCGACTGGCTCGCCACCCGCGACGTCGACATTCTCGCCATCCAGGAGGTGCGCGCGTCGACCGAAGACATCGAGGGCCTGCTCGGCCCCGAGTGGAGCATCCTGCACGACGCCGCGTCGGCCAAGGGCCGCGCCGGCGTGGCCCTCGCCAGCCGGTCGACCGCGGCGATCCACCGGGTCGAACTGGGCCACGACGAGTTCGACAGCGCCGGCCGCTGGCTGGAGGCCGACTACGAGGTCAACGGCAAAATCGTCACCGTGGTGAGCACCTACGTGCATTCCGGCGAGGTGGACACCCCCAAGCAGGTCGAGAAGTTCACCTTCCTCGACGCCATGCTCACCCGGCTGCCCGAACTGGCCGCACACAGCGATCGGGTCGTGGTGCTCGGCGACCTGAACGTCGGTCACCGCAAGTTCGACATCAAGAACTGGAAGGGCAACGTGAAGCGGGCCGGTTTCCTGCCCGAGGAGCGCGCCTACTTCGACCGGATCCTCGGTGCCGAGGACGAGGCCGACTACAACGACGGCGCGGGCCTGGGCTGGGTCGACATCGGCCGCAAGGCCGCCGGTGAGGTGGATGGACCGTTCACCTGGTGGTCGTGGCGCGGCCAGGCGTTCGACAACGACACCGGGTGGCGCATCGACTACCAGCTCGCGACTCCCGCGCTGGCAGCATCCGTTGTCAATTACGCCGTCGACCGGGCGGATGCCTACGACCAGCGCTGGAGCGACCACGCCCCGGTGGTCGTCGACTACGCCCTCTGACCTTTTTCCGGCCGTTTGCGCGGCCCCTCGACCCTGATGAAAAGACCCCACCTATGACCAAGACCCGCCTGTACTCCGGCATGCAGCCGTCCGCCGAGTCGCTGCAGATCGGCAACTACATCGGTGCGCTGCTGAACTGGAAGAAGCTACAGCAGAACCACGACGCGTTCTTCTCGATCGTGGACCTGCACGCCATCACCGTGGCGCAGGACCCCGCCAAGCTGCGCGAGAACACCCGCCGCACCGCCGCGCAGTACATCGCCGCGGGCATCGACCCTGCCGAGTCGACGCTGTACGTGCAGTCGCACGTGGCAGCGCACGCGCAGCTGGCCTGGGCGTTGAACACCCTCACCGGGTTCGGCGAGGCCAGCCGGATGACCCAGTTCAAGGACAAGTCCCTCAAGCAGGGCGCAGACGCCACCACGGTGGGCCTGTTCGCGTACCCGGTGCTGATGGCCGCGGACATCCTGCTGTTCCAGAGCGAGGTCGTTCCGGTCGGCGAGGACCAGCGCCAGCACGTGGAGCTCACCCGTGACCTGGCCGCCCGGTTCAACTCCCGCTTCGGCGACACCTTCACGGTGCCGGAGGCCTCGATCATCCGCGACACCGCGAAGATCTACGACCTGCAGAACCCGACCTCGAAGATGTCGAAGTCGGCCGAGTCGCACGCCGGCGTGATCTGGATGCTCGACGAGCCGGCCGTGACCGCGAAGAAGATCATGCGCGCCGTCACCGACGCGGAAGGCGGGGTGGTCTTCGACCGGGAGAACAAGCCCGGCGTCGCCAACCTGCTCACCATCTACTCCGTCATGGCCGAGCGCTCCGTCCAGTCGCTCGAGGACGAGTACGCCGGCAAGGGATACGGCGACTTCAAGAAGGGCCTGGCCGAGGTGGTCACCGAGACCTTCGGCGCGATCCGCGGGCGGGTGCTCGAACTGCTCGACGACCCGGCCGAACTCGACCGGATCCTCGCCGCGAACGCCGACCGCGCCGCCGCGGTGGCCGACGTGACCCTGGCGACGGCGTTCGAGCGAATGGGCTTCCTGGCGCGCCGCTGAGGCCGTGACGGTGGAGGAGCGTTCGATGGTTCGGTTCAGGTTTTCCCGGTGCTCTGCCAGGCGCCCACGCCCGCTGGGGCGGCCGCGGGAGCGCCTGCTGTGACCGGGGGTACTGCCGCGGCGGGGCCGAGCCTGGTGCTGTTCGACCTGGATGACACGCTGTTCGCGCACCGGCAGGCCGTGGCCGCCGGAATCCTCGGGCATGTCGCCGCGCAGGGCGGGAAGGGTGCGGCCGCCGACCCGCACGCCGTGGTGGCCCTGTGGAACGCGCTCGAGGAGCAGCACTACCACGCCTACCTCGCTGGGGACCTGGATTTCGCCGGCCAGCGCAGCGCACGGGCCCGGGACTTCGCGGCCGCGCACGGGGTGGACCTCACCGAGGCGGAGGCCGCTGCCTGGTTCACCGACTACTTCCTGCACTACCGGGCGCACTGGCGGTTGCACGACGACGCGTTGCCGTGCCTGGACGAGCTGGCCCGGCGCATCCCGGGCGTGCGGTTCGGGCTGATCACCAACGGTGAACTGGCCTACCAGAGTGTCAAACTGGCCGACACCGGCCTGGACGCCCGGGTGGAACACGTGGTGACCTCGGCGGAGTTCGGGCTGAGCAAGCCGCGGCCGGAGATCTTCGAGCATGCCTGCGCCCTGTTCGGCGCCGGCCCGGGCGCATCCGTCTACGTGGGCGACCGGCTGCGCACCGACGCGATCGGCGCCACCGCTGCGGGCCTCACCGGCGTCTGGCTCGACCGGCCGGGCGCGCCTCCTCCCCCGGACGCCGACCTGGCCGAGGCCCGCGAACGAGGCGTCCTGCGCCTCACGACCCTCGCCGACCTCCCCGCCCTCCTCACCGGCACTTCCGGCGCCCGGTAGCGGATGCGGCGGGCCGGGCGCCGCGCTGGGTCGACAATAACTCGAGGCGCACGAGGTACGCGGGTCGGGCGCCACTTCGCGGGTGGCACGCCACCCGCGCAACGGCGCCGCACCCGCGCGACGCGGTACGCGGGCCAGGCGCCACTTCGCGGGAGGGACGCCACTTCGCGGGAGGGACGCCACCTCCGCGAGCCACCCGCGGACCGGCGCGGCACCCGCGGAACGCGGTACGCGGGTCGGGCGCCACTTCGCGGGTGGCACGCCACCCGCGCAACGGCGCCGCACCCGCGCAGCTCAATGGAGGGCGGCGGATGCGGCGTCGGATGGAGCACTAGCGAGCACTAGCGGGGCTAGGAGGAGCTAGAGGACGTCTTCGTCGACCCAGTCGAGGGTCTTCGTGACGGCCTTCTTCCAGTTGCGGAGCAGACGGGCCCGCTCGGCTTCCTCCATGTCGGGCTCCCAGCGGGCGTCTTCCTGCCAGTTGGCGCGCAGCTCGCCCAGACCGCTCCAGAAGCCCACCGCCAGGCCGGCCGCGTAGGCGGCGCCGAGCGCTGTGGTCTCGGCGACGACCGGGCGCACCACGGGCACGCCCAGGATGTCGGCCTGGAACTGCAGCAGCAGGTTGTTGCCGGTGGCGCCGCCGTCGACCTTGAGCTCGGTCAGCGGCACCCCGGAGTCAGCGTTGACCGCGTCGATGACCTCACGGGTCTGGAACGCGATGGCCTCCAGCGCCGCCCGGGCGATGTGCCCCTTGTTGACGAACCGGGTGAGCCCGACGAGCGCGCCGCGGGCATCCGAGCGCCAGTACGGCGCGAACAGGCCGCTGAACGCGGGCACGAAGTAGGC
>NZ_JAODBG010000078.1 GCF_025463825.1 Cryobacterium sp. | reverse complement strand
CGGTCTTCGGAGCGCGCGGTGCCGTCGGGTGAGCGGCCTTCGGGCGGGCTGGGGCCGGCGTCGGCGCTGCTGCTGCTGCCGCGGCCGCCGCGGCTTCGGCGGCCTTCATGGCGCGCGTCTTACGGGGCGCTTTCTTGGCCGGCGCTTCGATGACGGGCAGCGGGGTGGTGCGCGGCGGGCGGGCACCCTGCACACTGGCTGCGCCCTCGAAACCGGTGAGCACGATGCTGGTCAGCGACGGCAACTCCACGCCCATCGCGTCGAGGGCCTTTTTGAGGCGCAGGCGCAACTCGCGGGCCACGTCGTCCTTGGCGGTGGTGCGCGTCTTCATCACGATACGGATGACGATCGCCTCGGCGGAGATCGACTCGAGGCCCCAGATTTCGGGCTTCTCGAGCACCCGGGAGCGCCACTTGGTGTTGGTGGCCATCTCCACGGCGACGCGGAGCATCTCGGTCTGCACGGCGTCGACATCCGTCTTGTACGGCACGGCGAGGTCGATGATGACCCGCGCCCAGCCCTGAGACATGTTGCCCACCCGGAGGATCTCGCCGTTCCGCACGAACCAGAGGGTGCCGTTCACGTCCCGGACCTGCGTGATGCGGATGCCGACGGCTTCGACGACACCCGTCGCAAACCCCAGGTCCACGACGTCGCCGACGCCGAGCTGGTCTTCCATCACCATGAACAGCCCGTTGAGCACGTCCTTGACGATGTTCTGGGCGCCGAAACCGAGGCCGGCGCCGAGAGCGGCGGTGAGGAGCGCGAAGGAGCTGAGGATGCTCGTGTCGATCGTGTTAACGATCAACAGGACGGCGACCACGACAATCAACACGTTGACGATGTTCGTGAGCACCGAGCCGAGCGTTCGGGTGCGCTGCACGGTGCGCACCGCCGCCACCGGGGACACATTCAGGGCCTGGGTGTCATCGACCTTCTGGTTCTTCTTCACCCCCGACACGATCTGGGTCACCACACGGTGGATCAGGAACAGCAGCAGCCAGCGCGCGACCAGCGCAAAGACGATGATGACGGCGATCTGGACGATGTCCAGTTCCCAAATGAAGGTGGTCGTTTTCCAGAATGTAGTCCAGTCCATAGCCCGGCCAGTCTATCGAGCGCCGACCGGGCGCTCCCTGAGCGCCACTCGGGTGCACAACGAACGCTGGTCGAGCCGGTCGAGACCCGATGGAGGGTCTCGACAAGCCCGACCAGCGAGAGCGATCGCTGTTACTCCTTGTCGCGGGCCTGCACGCGCAGGCTCCGCTCCACACCGGCGAGGTTTTCGACCACGAGACGACGCAGGGCTGCGGGCTCCGGGTTGGCGTCCAGCCAGGCGCGGGTCGCGTCGACCAGGGCCTGGTTCGACAGCGGCGAGGGGTAGAGGCCCACAATCAGCTTCTCGGCGATCGCGTAGCTCCGCTCGGCCCAAACCTTCTGCAGCACGTCGAAGTACTGCGCGACGAACGGCTCGAGCAGGCTCGTGTCGTGGGCGCGCAGGAAGCCGGCAGCGGTGACCCGCACGATGGTGTTCGGTGCCGTGTCGACGTCGATGAGCGACGACCAGGCTGCCTGCTTGGCTTCGACAGTGGGAATGGCGGCGCGCACGTTCGCGGCCGACTGGGCTCCGGTGGCGGTGTTGTCCGCGGCCAGGGCCGCGTCGATCTCCGTCGCGCCGGCTTCGCCGCCGGCGACGAGGGCGCCGAGCAGCTCCCAGCTCAGGTCGGTGTCGATGTCCAGGCCCGGCAGCTTGAAAGAACCGGTGCGAAGGCCCGCGATCGCGGCCAGCTGCGCGGGCGTCTTGGCCACGGAGGCGAAGAACTTGACGAACTGGAACTGGGCGTCACTGCCGGCCTCTGCGCCCTGGGCGAGCGCCCAGAGGGCGTCGCCGACCGCGGTGACGGTAGCGTCCTGGTGTTCGGGCGCCACGTAGTACTGCGCCGTCAGGGACACCTGGCCGAGCACCGTTCGGAGGGTGGTGGACTCGGTTTCGGTGGCGATGTTGCCCAGCACCAGCTTGACGAAGTCACGTGGCGGGGTTTCGGCGTCTCGGGTGGCGTCCCAGACGGAACCCCAGACCAGGGAGCGGGCCAGCGGGCTTTCGATCGCGGCGAGGTGCTCGAGGGCCACGGCGTGCGAGGCCGCGTCGAGGCGCACCTTGGCGTAGGCGAGGTCGTCGTCGTTGAGCAGGATCAGGTCGGCGCGCTTGCGGCCGACGAGCTCCGGCACATCCGTCGAGACGCCGTCGACGTCGAGTTCCACCCGGTGGGTGCGCACCAGCGCGCCCTCGACTAGGTCGTAGAACCCGATGGCCAAGCGGTGCGGGCGGATGGTGGGGTAGTCCTCGGTGGCGCTCTGCTGCACGGCGAACGCGGTGATCACACCGGCTTCGTCGACCTCGATCTGGGGGCGCAGGGTGTTCACGCCGGCGGTCTCGAGCCACAGGGCGGCCCAGCCGCTCAGGTCGCGGCCGGACGCTGCTTCGAGTTCGACGAGCAGGTCGCGCAGTTCGGTGTTGCCCCAGGCGTGCTTCGTGAAGTAGGAGGCGACGCCGGTGAAGAACGCGTCGATGCCCACCCAGGCCACCAGCTGCTTGAGCACCGATCCGCCCTTGGCGTAGGTGATGCCGTCGAAGTTGACCTGTACGTCTTCGAGGTCGGTGATGGTCGCGACGACCGGGTGGGTGGAGGGCAGCTGGTCCTGGCGGTACGCCCAACTCTTCTCCATCGCGGCGAACGTGGTCCACGCTTCGGTCCACTCGGTGGCCTCGGCGGTGGCGATGGTGGATGCCCACTCGGCGAACGACTCGTTCAGCCACAGGTCGTTCCACCACTTCATGGTGACGAGGTCGCCGAACCACATGTGGGCCAGCTCGTGCAGGATCGTGACGACGCGGCGTTCCTTGATGGCGTCGGTGACCTTGGAGCGGAACACGTAGGTCTCGGTGAAGGTGACGGCGCCGGCGTTTTCCATGGCGCCGGCGTTGAACTCCGGCACGAACATCTGGTCGTACTTATCGAACGGGTACGGGAAGTCGAACTTGTCCTCGTAGTACGCGAAGCCTTGGCGGGTTTTCTCGAAGATGTAGTCGGCGTCCAGGTACTCGAACAGGCTCTTGCGGCTGAACAGGCCCAGCGGGATGACGCGGCCGTCGCTGGAGGTGAGTTCGCTGCGCACCACGGCGTACGGACCGGCGACGAGGGCGGTGATGTAGCTGGAGATGGTGTGGGTGGGCTCGAACGCCCAGGTCTTGTTGCCGTTGCCGGCATCCGTGGGCTCCGGCGTGGCCGAGTTGGAGATAACTTCCCAGGCGCCGGGCGCGGTGACCGTGAACCGGAAGGTGGCCTTGAGGTCGGGCTGTTCGAACACGGCGAACACCCGGCGGGAGTCGGGCACCTCGAACTGGCTGTAGAGGTAGACCTCGTTGTCGACGGGGTCGACGAAGCGGTGCAGGCCCTCGCCGGTGTTCGTGTACGCGGCGTCGGCGACGACGGTGAGGACGTTCTCGGCTGCGAGGTCCTCGAGCTGGATACGGGTGCCGTCGCTGACGGCGGCCGAGTCGAGCTCGGCGCCGTTGAGCATGACGCTGTGCACGTTCTCGGTGATGGCGTCGATGAAGGTCGAGCTGCCGGCCGCGGCGGTGAAGACGACGGTGGTGGTGCTGGCGAAGGTCGTGGGACCCGTCGTCAGGTCAAGGGTGACGTCGTAACTGGTCACCGTGACGAGCGCCGCGCGCTCCTGGGCTTCGATCCTGGTGAGGTTTTCTCCGGGCAACGGTATTCTCCATCTGTTTCGCGGGCGCTTCTGGCGCCTTCCGCACGGAGAACCAGCCTAGCCATGAAACGGCGGGCGGACCGGCTTTCGAGTCAGCCGACGGGCAGCGGGGCAGCGGCCCGGTCGGCACCCACGCGGATCGGCCAGGCGCCGTCGATCACGATGAGGTCGTCGCCCTTGGACTTGCGCAGGTAGGCCTGGAAGCTCTCGGCCTGCTCGAGCGCCCAGCCGACCTGGCGGGCGTGCAGGTCGTGCAGGTGGGTTTCGTCGGTCTTCGCCAGCAGCGCCCAGGCCACCCGGCCGGTGGCGACGGCATCCGCTTCGGCATCGTGGGCGCCCTCAAGCACCACGCCGTAGTACTCGGCGGTCACCACGAGGGTGCGCTTGCCCTTGCGGTACTTGTCGATGGCCTTGTCGATCACGTAGGGGTCGAGCACCGGACCGAAGTCCTCGATCGGTTCGAGGCCGTACCGGCGGGCCTCGGCATTGAGCATGGAGAGGTCGAAGCTGGCGTTGTAGGCCACGATCGGCCGGCCGCCGGCGATGCTGCGGCGGAGCACTGTGAGCATCTCGGCGATGGCGGTGGCCGGGTCGACGCCGTCGCGCTGGGCGACCTCGTCGGTGATGCCGTGGATGGCGGAGGCGCCCTCGGGGATCGGGATGCCCGGGTTGACGAGCCAGCTGTAGGACCCGTTCACCTGGCCGTCGCGCATGACGCGGCCGATGAAGCACGTGACGATGCGGTCCTCGTCGGTATTGACCCCGGTGGTCTCCAGATCGAAAACGCAGAGCGACGGAATATCGGCGATAGCAATGTGCACGGTTGATGTCTCCACGCTCAAGAC
>NZ_JAODBG010000070.1 GCF_025463825.1 Cryobacterium sp. | reverse complement strand
CGGCCGGCGTCACTGCTGCTCACCGCGAGGTACATCCCGGTGGGCCGGGTGGCGGTGAACATGACGGCGGGGGCGACCGGGTTCCCGGCGCGCCGGTTCGTCCCGTTGGCGGTGCTGCTGGGCGTGTTCATCGACGCCGTGCTGGTGCGCGCCCTCCGGGCCAGGGCCAGGCGCCAGGCCGCCGGTGCGCTCGCGCCCACCACCGGAGCGGCGTTACTCCATCGAGAAATCGGCGAAGTCGAAGCCGGGTGACACCAGGCAGCTCGCCAGCGCATCCTCCTCGCTGGGTAGGGTGCGCTGCCAAACGTTCGCACCGATGACCACCTGGGTGTGTTCCCCGCGCAGCAGCCGGCCGCCGAGCACCGGGCTCTCCTCGGTGTCGGGCTCGTCGCCGTCGCCGCCGAGTGCCAGCTGCACGGCGCCCTGGCCGTTCCAGATCCAGACCTCGCTGGAGGCCACCCGGTGCCAGGCCGAGGACTCCCCCGCCGGCAGCAGGAAGTGGATGAGCGTGGCCGCCGGCCGTACGCGTCGGGTGCCGTCGGCATCCGTGAGCGTCACCGGCACCGGCGACGTCCAGGTGCGCCGGTACCAGCCACCCTCCGGGTGCGGCTCCAGGCCGAGTTCCACGGCGAGCGCCGGGCGCTCGAGGCGTTCGATGAATTCGCCGGCGGCGGTGCGGCGGGTGGCGAGGCGGGTGTCCGGGTGGTGCGGTGCCATCGGCTGTCTCCAGAACTAGGGGTTCGATTTCTTGCCTCCTGCAGTTTCCCAGATTCGTAAGGCGCAGGCTACGCCGGGCGCCTTAGGCGAGGAGCTGCCCGGACCAGGCGGCGAGGCCGGCGAGCACCAGGAAGACGCCGAGCAGGAGCACCGTGATGACCGTGATCGTCGGCATGTTCCGCACCAGCCATTCGCGCAGCCGCGCCAGCCGGCCGTGCACGGCGGCGCCCCCGAACGCGTACGCGAGCACCGGGCCGAGCATGGTGATCGAGGCCAGCGCGGCGAAGACCGCCACCGAGATCACGATCCCGGTGGGATCGGCGTGCGCGCCCAGGATCACCACCCCGGCCGCGGCCGCCATCACCAGGTTCTTCGGCCGGAACGCGGCGTAGCCGACACCGATGATGGTCGCCCGCGCCGGGGTGAGCCGGTCCAGCGCGCTCAGCCAACGCGGCAGCGGCACGTCGGCGCCGCGGCTGGGCCGGTCGTGCCACTGCACGATCCCCAGCACCAGCAGGGCAATGCCCAGCAGCAGTGGCACCGCGACCTGTAGCGCCCGGCTGCCCGATCCCCGGTCGTGCGGCAGCAGCGACGACAGCAGCGCGAGCAGGGTGGCCGAGAACAGCACTCCGAGGAACCAGCCGATGCTGAACCCGACCGCGGCTTTGAACCCGTCCGGCGCGAGGAGCATCAGCAGCAGAGCGGCAAGGGGCAATGGGCTGAGCGCGATGGTCAGCGCCAGCGGCAACAGCTGCCCCCACTCATTCATGACACCTCCCTACTGCAGCGATGAGGTCAGCCGGGCAAGGTTGTCGTAGACCCGGGCGCCGGCGGGCCGGTCGAGCCAGTCGGTCAGCTCGAGCTTGCGGCTGTCGGCCCGGTAGCCGTCCTGCACCGCGCGCATCCGCTGCACGAACTCGGCGCCGTGCACGAGCACCGACACCTCCATGTTCAGGCTGAACGAACGGATGTCCATATTGCTCGACCCCGCCACCGACACGTCGTCGTCGATGGTGAAGTGTTTCGCGTGCAGCACGGTCGGTTCCTTGTACAGGTACACCGACACCCCGGCCCGCAGCAGCTCCTCATAGTAGGAGCGCTGCGCGTGGTAGACCAGAGCCTGATCGCCGATGGCGGAGGCGAACAGCTCCACCTGCACCCCGCGCGACGCGGCCGTGACGATCGCGAGCATGGTCGATTCCTCCGGTACGAAGTACGGGCTGGTGATACTCACCCGGTGCTCGGCCTTCTGGATCAGCAGGGCGTAGAGCTTGAGGTTGTTGTCATTGTCGAAGCTCGGGCCGCTCGGCAGCACCTGCGCGTCGAGCAGGTCCGGCGCCGGATCGAGCACCACCGGGGAGGTGTCGAGGGGCAGGACCTCGTCGGTCTCGCTGAACCAGTCGGCCAGGTAGTCGGAGAGCACGTTCACGACCACACCGCGCTGCACCGCCCGGCCCAGGGCGTCGAAAAACGGCTGGGTCACACTGTCCAACACCAGGATGTAGAACTGCACGTGTACGAATTCGGTGGCCTCATCGACGGCCGCCGCCATCCGCGTGATCGAGGCCTCGTAGTCGGGCAGCAGCTCCACCCGGTTGCCGCCCACCATGGGCAGCGCGCCCAGGTTGCGGTTCAGCCGCACAGCCGAGGTGAGCCACGGCGGCCACTCGTCGCGATGGCTCACCTGGTCCAGGCCGTCCGTGCGGGCCAGGATGAGCTCGTTGACCTCGCGCTGCTTCTCTCGGCGCCGCGCCGGCAGCCGGCCCACGCCCACCAGCAGGAACACCAACACCCCGAGGAAGGGAATGAAGATGATCGCCAGCACCCAGGCGATGGCCGCCGACGGCCGGCGGTTCGCGGAGCAGTGCCGCCAGGAGCCACGCTCCCGTGCCGAAATCCAGCATTCGTTCCTCCCTCGTGGTACCGCGTGCGAGGCCGACGCGTGTGTTCGAGGTGAACGTACACCGGTCACCGAGCGACCGGTGAGCCAGGGGCACGTGCGACGCCCGGCGGGCCCCGCCCAACGGCACCGGTTGCCGCCGGCGGGTTCACGAACTACATTGCTGCATGAATCCGGATTTCGACGCGGGCGGGGCAGGCGATGGGATCGGCGGGGCCGCAACGACGCGCACCCAGCCGAAAGGTGACAGCATGCCCAGCTCCTCCTCCGTCCGGCTCCTGGCGGCAGCAGCGTCCCTGCTTCTGCTGACCGGATGCACCATCGTCATCCCCAGCACCGCGTCCCGGTCCCCGGCGGCCCAGCCGGGAGCGCTTGTGGGCACCTGGGTGATCGACCAGAGCTTCGACAGCCCGGAGCAACCCTACGTCTCCTTCGCGCAGGACAACACCTGGAGCGCCTCGGACGGCTGCAACCGGGTGCAAGGCACCTGGCAGCTCGCCGCCGACGGCACGCTGAGCACCACCTCCGACCCGCAGACGATGATGGCGTGCGACGGCGCCCAACTGCCGCTCGCGGTCAGCCGCGGCACCCGGGTCGAGGTCGACGGCGACACCCTGGTGATCCACAGCTCGTTCGACTCCACCGAGACCACCCTGGTGCGATCCTACGACAGCACGGTCGGCCCGCAGGGCCGCCCCATCGGCTACTGGGTGGAGTCGAACACGCCGGCGGCGCCGTTCCTGTCTCTCCAGGCCGACGGCAGCTACGCCGGCAATGACGGCTGCAACGTGCTCACCGGAACCTGGGAACAAACGGACGACGAGGCGATCCTCTTCACCACCGGCGCCACGACGCTGATGGCGTCGACCAGTGGGTGAACCAGGCCGTGCAGGGCCGGGTGCTGGCCGGGGTGATGACCCTGCAATCGGCGGACGGCACGGTCCTCGGCCAGCTCAGCGCCCGTTGAAACCACTGAGGCTACCGACGGAGGAATTCACGCATGGGCGCCTAGCCGATCACACTCGTGGTCATCCTGGCCGGAGCCATCGGGCTGGTCTTCCTGCTGCGATTCGGCATCCGCCAGAACGCGGCAGCGGCCGCCGTCGACCCGAACCCGGACGCGACGGGGGCCCTGGCCGTGCTCAGCTTCGTGGTGGCGTTGATCCTGCCCGTGATCGGGGTGGTGCTCGCGCACGTCACCCTGTCCCGGATCGCACGCGGCCAGGCCGGCGGACGAACCTTCGCCTATGCCGCCCTGTGGGTGGGCTACGCGTTGATCGTGCTGGAGCTGGGCGTGCTGATCTTCCTGTACCAGAACAACTACTGGAGCTGACTCGCCGAGAACGGGTGGTGCCTAGTACCAGTTCATGGCCTGCGAGTGCGACCACGCGGAGCACGGGGAGCCGTAGGACGCGTTGATGTACTCGAGTCCCCAGGCGATCTGGGTGCTGGCGTTCGTGGCCCAGTCCGAGCCGGCCGAGGCCATCTTGCTGCCCGGCAGTGCCTGCGGGATGCCGGTGGCGCCGCCGTTGTCGTTGTAGGCGGTGTACTTCCAGCCGGACTCCTTCTGCCACAGCTGGGCGAGGCAGGAGAACTGGCTCTCGCCCCAGCCGTACCGCTCGGCGGCCAGGCGGGCCGCGGTGGCCTTGGCGCCGTCGATGGTGTTCCCGGCGGCGATGGCTTCGGCGGCAGCCTGCGCTTCCGCGGCGGCCTGCGCCTCGGCGGCAGCCTGGGCCTCGGCGGCGGCCTGCGCCGCGGCGGCGGCCACCCGGTCGGCTTCGGCGGCGGCGGCCTGCACAGTGGCGGCCTGCTCTTCGGCCTGGCTGGTGAGCTCGCTCACTTCGTCCAGCGGCATCGAGATGTAGCCGGCCAGGGAGCTGGTGGTCTCCGACAGGGCGGACGCATCCACCTTGTTGACGGCCGCGTCGAGGGCTGTGTCGGCTTCGTAGAGGGCGATGGAGGCGGCGAGGTGCGTCTCGCTGGTCTCGGCGGCCTGGGCCGCGGCGCGTTCCTCGCGGTCCTGCTGGGCTTGCTGCTGCTGTTCGGCGACGGCGGACTGCACCGTGAAACCGGTGCCGGTCAGGGCGCCGGCGAGAACGAGGCCGCCGGCGAGAAGGGTGAGGCGGCGGCTGGGGCGGCGGCGCTTGGCTGCGGCGGTGGCGGTGCTGGCGATGCTGCTGGTCGGGTTGGTGTCGGGCGTGGGGTTCTTCGGAGTTCGGGGGCTCATAAGCTTCCAGGTTGCGTGGGGAATCGCCGGGTGTGGCGGATCGCTCACTGATCGGTGGGCCCACGCGCGCGGGTCGGGCGCGCGGGCAAGTCGCCTAGCCTGCACAAAGTTTCTGCACAGACCCTCAGCTTTCCCTGTCAAACCCATGTGAACGTATGCATCCGGCGGGGACCGGTGGTGGCATTTCGCGCCGTCGAGGGCTCCTGTTGTAGCGTGGAGCGATGTCCAGTTCAGCCCAGAACCCCCAGCCCCCGCTCGACTCCGACGCTCAGTCGACGGACGCCGTGGCGGCGGATGCCGCCACCAGCGCCGACCGCCTGATCCGCATCATCGAGGACATCAACCGGGTCGACGTGGCCGCGTCGTCACTGGCCGACCGGGCCGCCGTCGTGGAACTGCTCGAGGTCACCACCGACGAACAGCGCTCCAGCCTGCTGCTCGCCCTGCTCCTGCAGCAGCTGGGTACCGACGCCTGATGCGTCTCCTCCCGGTCGTCAAGCCCTGGTCGCTGCTCACGACCGACGAGCTCTACGCCATCCTGAAGCTGCGCACGGATGTCTTCTTCCTCGAGCAGAAGATCGACGAAACCGAACTCGATGATCGCGATCGGGAGCCCGGCACCCGGCACTACTGGCTGGCCGAGGGACCGATCGTCACCTCCTACCTGCGGGTGCTGCAGGACGCCGAACCGGAGCACCTCGACGCGGCCCACGTGGTCGGCCGAGTTGTGGTGCATCCCGGGCACCGCGGCGTCGGCCTGGCCCAGGTGCTCTTGCAACGGGTCATCGACGACGTGGGCGACCGGGCACTGCTGCTGCACGCGCAGGACTACATCGTGCCGCTGTACGCCCGCTTCGGCTTCGTTCCCTTCGGCCCCTCCTACCCGGAGGCCGGGATCGCCCACCAGAGCATGTACCGACCCGCAGGTGGTTGACCTGCCAGGGGACCGCGCCGTCCAGCGCGCCCTGGACCTGGCGAAAACCGCGCAGTGGTACCGGCGGTTTCGCCTGAACGAGACTCCGGGCCAGTCCGAGCGCTATGCCGAGTGGGCGAGCGGAGTCGAAAACGACCCCGAGGTCCTCGACCTGATCATCGGGCTCCCCCGGCCCAAACGCCAGCCGAACCTCGTCTTCGCCTGCGCGCGCCTGCTCGGTGCGCCGCTGGCGGGCTACCCGGTCTTCCGCCGCTGGCTCATCGACTCCTGGCCGGCGGTCGCCGCCGAGGCCCGGGTGCGCGCCACCCAGACCAATGAGCCGCGCCGCCTGACGGCGATCATGCCGGTCCTCGCCTCGATCGGCCCGCGGGTGGCCCTGCTCGAGGTCGGCGCGAGCGCGGGACTCTGCCTCTATCCCGACCGGTACAGCTACGACTACTCCGGCCGCCGGGTGGATCCGGTCGACGGTCCGAGCAGCGTGCTGCTGACCACCGACAGCAGCGGGCCGGTGCCGCTGCCGACTCATCCGCCCGAGGTGGTCTGGCGGGCCGGTCTCGACCTGAACCCGCTTGACGTGCGGAACCCGGCCGACGTCCGCTGGTTGGAGACGCTCGTCTGGCCCGAGCAGGCCGAGCGACGCCGCCGGCTGGATGCGGCCATGGCGATCGTGCGCCGGGATCCGCCGCTGCTGCGCGGCGGGGACGCCGTCGCCGGCCTGGGCGCGCTGGCCGCGCTCGCCCCTGTCGGGGTGCCGCTGGTGATCGTCAGCCCAGCCGTACTGGTCTACCTGGCCCCCGACCGGCGGGCGGCGTTCGCTGATGCGGCGACCGGCCTCGGCCGGTGGATCTCGCTCGACGGCATGGGTGTGCTGCCCCGGGTGGACGCGCTGCTGCCCCAGCCGCCCGGGCCGGCGAACTTCATGGTCTCGCTGGACGGCCGGCCCGTGGCCCGGTGCGGCCCGCACGGGCAGACCCTGGACTGGCTCGCCTAGTCCGCAAAAAGGATCTCGGGAGGTAAAAAGGACGCTCCAGCCGCCGGGGTCCTTTTTAGGTCACTATCTCCTTTTTTGGTGCCCGCTCGTAGGATGGCGGCATGCGCGCACTCGTGGTCCACACCCCCGGCGGTGCGGACGCCCTCACCCTCGACACCGTCCCCGACCTCCCCGTCGGCGCCGGCGACATCCGCATGCAGGTGGCTGCGGCGGGCGTGAACCGGGCGGATGTGCAGCAGCGCCTGGGTCGCTACCCCTCCCCGGCGGGCGCTCCCGCGTGGCCGGGCCTGGAGGTCTCGGGCATCGTCACGGAGATCGGCCGCGCCGTCACCCGCTTCACCGTGGGCGACCGGGTCTGTGCGCTGCTGGCCGGCGGCGGTTACGCCACCGAGGCCGTCGTGCACCAGGACCTCGCCCTGCCTGTGCCGGAGAATGTCGACCTCGTCGACGCCGCCGCACTGCCGGAGGCCCTGGCGACGGTCTGGTCCAACGTGTTCATGAGCGCCGGCCTGTCCGCCGGGCAGACCCTGCTCGTGCACGGCGGCGCCAGCGGCATCGGCACCACCGCGATCCAGCTGGCCCGGCTGGCCGGCGCCCGGGTGGCGGTCACCGCCGGGTCGGCCGAGAAACTCGCCGCCTGCGCCCGGTTGGGCGCCGAGATCCTGGTGAACTACCGGGAGCAGGACTTCGTCGCCGTGGTCCAGGCCGCCACCGGCGGGCACGGCGCCGACGTGATTTTGGACATCATGGGTGGCTCGTATGCGGCCCGCAACGTGGCCGCCCTGGCCACCGACGGCACGATCATGGTGATCGCCAACCAGGGCGGCGAGAACGCTGTCTTCGACCCGTTCCAGCTGATGCTCAAGCGCGGCCGGTACTGGGGCACCACGCTGCGCGCCCGGCCGGCCGCGGAGAAGGCGGCCATCATGGCCGAGCTTCTCGACGGGGCGTGGCCGTGGCTGGTCTCCGGCGAGTTGCGCCCGGTGGTCGACAGCCGGTTCTCCTTCGCCGACGCGGCGGCTGCGCATCGCCGGCTGGAGGCATCCGCGCACGTGGGCAAGATCGTGCTGGTGCCCTGACCCCGCTGGCCGGCTGGCTCAGGTGCGGGGTGCCGCCAACTGCACGCAGTCGCGGCCGGCCGCCTTGGCCGCGTACAGCGCCGCGTCGGCGCGGCCGAGCCAGCGGGACACGCTCTCGCCGCGCTTGAGGCGCGCCACTCCCACGCTGGCCGTGCAGGTCAGCCCGGTGGTCAGGTCCGCCCAGGGATAGTCGCGCACCTCGCCGAGCAGCCGCTCGCAGATTTGCACCGCCTGGTCGAGGTCGGTGTTGCCGAGCACGAGCAGGAACTCCTCGCCACCCACCCGCACCGCCAGGTCGATGGCTCGCGTGGACTGACCGAGGATGTCGGCCATTCTGGTGAGCACCCGGTCGCCGGCGGCGTGCCCGTGCCGGTCGTTGACGTCCTTGAAGTGGTCCATGTCGATCATCACGGCACACAGCGGTTCGGAGCGCTCCAGCGCCAGGCTCATCATCTCCGGCAGCTGCCGGTCGAGGGCGCGCCGGTTGGGCAGCCGGGTGAGCGGGTCGGTGTTGGCCTGCTCGTCGAGCTCCTCGGCGCGGATGCGTTGCATCTCGGCCTCCAGCTGGGCGCGTTGCGCCTCGTGGCGCGCCTGCTCGATCTCGAGGGAGTTGATCAGCATGCGCGATTGCAACCCGGCGGTCTGCCGGGTGAGGCCGAGCATCAGCACCTGCAGCTGTTCGTGGTGTCTGAGGGCCTCCTCGAACCGGCCCGCCTCGCCGTGCATTTCGTAGAGTTCCCGGTGCAGTTTCACCTTCAGCGCCGCGTCCTCGGCCACCGACGGGTCGGCCAGCTGGGCGTTCATCATGGCGCAGGCCAGGTCGACCCGGCCCTCCGCGCGGGCCACCTCGGCCAGTTGGGCGTCGTTGTTCACGGCCAGGTTGCGGTAGTTGTTGGCGGTGGCGATGCTCTTGGCCCGGCCGGCCTGGTTTCGGGCGTCGGCGTATTCGCCCAGCTCGATCAGGTAGCCGACCAGGTTGGTGCGGGCGACGGTCTCGTAGAACGCGTGCCGCTGCTCCAGGGCGCGGGCGACCGCCAGGCGGGTGAGAGCGAGGCCCTCGCGGAGCACGGTCGAGGGGTCCTCCCCCGCGGCTCGCTGTGCCCTGGCGATTTCGAGGCAGGCGTCGCCGAGGTTGTTCACCGCGGCGAACCCGGCTTCGGCGTCGTCGAGGGTGTCGGCCAGGGCGATGGCCTGCCGGCCCAGTTCGATGCTGCGGTCGGCGTCGCCGAGCGCCTGGTGCACCATCGACGACCGGCTGAGCGCCCAGAATTCGGCGGTGACGCTGCCGCAGGCGCGCGCGGCCTCGAGGGCGCCGAGCACGTGGCTGAGCGCGGGTTCTTCCAGCGCCGTCTCGTGGAACGCCAGGGCCAGCGTGCAGTGCACGGTCGACTCGGCCAGCAGGTCACCGGTGGTGGTGAAGTACTCCAGCGCGAGCAGGCCGTTGCGCACGGATGCCTCGAACTCGCCCAGCCGCAACCAGTGGCCGGAGAGCAGCTGCCGGCCCCTGGCCTCCTGCGCGGCGCTGAGCGCCGGGTTCCCGAGGGCGCTCTCGGCCTGCGTGACGCCGAGGTGATGCCGGCCGTCGCGGTTGGCCTGGGCGCTGCTGTCGAGCAGGGTGTCGATCGTCGGTTCGGGGGCCCCGGCGGGATGCGGGGCGTCCGCCGTGAGGGTTGGGTCGGGGTGGCCGGCGCTCAGCGGTTCGGCGGCGGGCACGGGCAGGTCGCCGCGCTCCACGAACCCGCCGGGCAGATCCGGCTCGGACCCTGCCGCCCCGGGGGAATCGGTCTGCTGGCTCGGCGGCGGCGTCTCCGCCGGCAGCGCGGTTCCGGCCGGGATCGGATGCGGGAAATTGTCGGGCAGGGTCATCAACGACCACTGGTTTCAGAGCGTGTCACGGCCGTAGCCCGCGGGGGGCGGAGCATCCGGGTAGGGCCGGGGCGACTCGGAGACAGGCTGAGCGCACTGCCCGCGAGTCTCGGCGGGCAGCGAAGTGGCTGTGCTTCTGGTGCGTTCACGGATCAGTCCCCAAACTGCTCGTAGCTTCGAACCTAGCAGCGCGGCGGCGCCGGTCGAGGGTATCGGGCCACCGCCCGCACCCCCGAACAGGGGTGATTCCGCGCCTCCGAGAGCGCGCTCTCATCGGAACTCCATCGTCGGGTCACAGCCGGGCCATAGTTCCGCCGCCAGCTTGGGGCCCCGCCACCGGACTTCGGCCGGATTCCCGCTCTGGTCAAGGATTCTGCCACGGCCTACGCTGGGGCGATGATCCAAGACTCTGAGCTTCTCTTCTCGCTTGACGTCGCCGGCGCCGATGCCCCTCGCCAGGCGCAGCGCCTCACCGACTGGCTCGTCGCGAACGGTTGGGCGTCGGACTCGTTCGAGCCGGGGCCGCGAGCGTTCGCCACGGGAGCCGTGACCGAACAGCAGGGCGGCCGGCTCCGGGTCATCGCCGGTCCGACGATGAACATGCAGGGCGTCGACATGGACGGTCCGCTGTGCCCGCACTGCGAGACGCAGGTCGACATCATGGAGCTGGCCGCCGAGATCAGCGACGATGACCCGTATCCGGTGGTGCGATGCGAAGCCTGCGGCCGGGACGTACGCTGACTGGCCCGGTACGGCGCATCCGATCATGTCGAATCTCACGCTCGAGCTCGACTCCTGGATACTCGCCCCGGATGGCCCGGTGCCGTCGCCCCTCCTCGCGGAGATCCGCGCGGAGATGGGCGGCCGCTGGGTGCAGATGTGGACACATAACTAGCGCCCTCGCGGGTTCAGCGCCAGCCGAGGGCGGGCGCGACGAACCGCAGCACTGAGTCGAGCAGGGTCGCGTTGTAGTCCACGCCGAGCTGGTTGGGCACCGTGATGTGCACGGTGTCCGCGGCCTGCACGGCGGCGTCCTGGGCCAGCTGCTCGACCAGCATGTCGGGTTCGCCAATGTAGCTCTTGCCGAACCGGGCCAGGCCGCCGTCGAGGTGACCCACCTGGTCGCGGTTGTCGGCCTGGGCGCGCAGGCCGAAGTAGCGCCGGTCGAGGTCGGTGACCAGCGGCAGGATGCTGCGGCTCACCGCGACCCGCGGCGTGCCCGGGTGACCGGCGTCGGCCCAGGCTTGCCGGAAGATGGCGATCTGCTCGGCCTGCAGGTCGCCGAAGTCGGCGCCGGTGTCCTCGGTGAGCAGGGTCGAGCTCATCAGGTTCATGCCCTGCTCACCGGTCCACTTGGCGGTCCCGCGGGTGCCGGAGCCCCACCAGATGCGTTCGGCGAGACCCGGCGACTGCGGCTGGATGGCGAGCAGGTTACTGTGCCCGGTGAGTTGCGGGTTCGCGGCGGCGACGCCGACCCCGCTGATGGCGCGGCGGAACTGTGCGGTGCGCTCGCGAGCGTCATCCGCGTCGCTCCGGCCGGGGGCGGGCACGTGTCCGAACGCCTCGGCGCCGCGCAAAGCTGTCTCGGGTGAGCCGCGGCTGAGGCCGAGCTGCAACCGCCCGTTGCTGATCAGGTCGGTGATCGCGGCCTCCTCGGCCATGTACAGCGGGTTCTCGTAGCGCATGTCGATCACGCCGGTGCCCAGCTCGATGCGGCTGGTGCGGGCCGCCATCGCGGCCAGCAACGGGAACGGCGACGCGAGCTGCGGGGCGAAGTGGTGCACGCGCACCGATGCGCTGTCGACGCCGAGTTCCTCGGCCGCCACCGCCAGCTCCACGGTCTGCAGCAGGGCGTCGCGGGCTGTGCGCACGAGCGAGCCCGGCACCGCCTGGTAGTGGCCGAAGGAGAGGAATCCGATGTGTTTCACCCTTCCTGCAGCGCTGGGCGCCGTCCCGCTATTCCCGCCCTCATCCGCCCTTCTCCACCTCGGCCCCGAGAGGCGGGCAGCTGGGCGCGCACGGGTGGGCGCTGCGCCCGTGGGGCGCCGCTGTGCGGGTGATACGCGGGCGGAGCCGTGTTGCTCGAGTGGTACGCGGGCTACGCGCCGCTGCGCGGGTGATACGCCACCCAGGCGCGCGTGGCGCGCAGCGGCGCCGTACCCGCGCACCGAGCTACGCGGGGCGGGCGCCATTACGCGCGTGGCGCGCCACCCGCGCAACGGCGCCTGACCCGCGTGACACTCGGGGACGCCGTTCACTTGGCCGCTGGGCCCGCCGCGACGGTTCTTCTCGGCAACAGCACGTGGCCGCGGCGCCCGAGCACCGTGCCGACGGGCCAGAGCGCAGCCTGCTCGATCAGGGTGTCGATCGTGGTCGTGTACGAGTGCTCATCACAGCAGAACAGGTCGCGCCGGGCCCGGGCAAAGCGCCGCATCGCGCTCGCCAGATCCGCCCGCTGCAGACCGGGGGATTTCCGAGACGACCGCCGTGGATGTTTCCCGGAACGAGCTCAGCCCGAGAACATGCGGCCGCACGTGCACAGTCCGTCGGGATAGCGCCGCATGCGCGGCATGGCGTGAGACTCCATCTCGCGGCACGAGGAGACTCCGCCACCGTATCCCCCCACCACCACACCGCATCCGACCGCCGGGCCCGCCAGCACCCGCCGCGCCCGGCGCCGGCACCGCAAGGCCGCGGATGCGAAACGGGTCGTTACCTGTGCGGCTCCCCCGATACTGCCAAGCTGGGGTCATGCGTCATCTGTTTCTGGACTTCTTCGGCACCCTCGTCAACTACGCGGACTCCCGCGCGGGCCAGGGTTATGCCGACACCCACGCCAGCATGCGCGCGTTCGGGGCGGCCGGCACCGAACAGGAGACCGCTGACGCGTGGCTGGATGCGTTCCACGAGCTCAACACCGAGTCGGACATCGACCACCGCGAGTTCACCATGGAGGATCTGTCCCGCCGCGCAATCGTGCGGCTGCTGGGCCGCGAACCCGACCCGGCCGAGATCGCCGAGGGCGCCGCGAGCAACATGGCGGATTGGGAGCGCGGGGTGGTACTCATCCCCGGTATGGCCCAGACCCTGCGGGAACTGGGCCAGACCTTCACCCTGACGATCGTGTCGAACACGCACAGCGCATCCGTCGTGCCCCGCCAGCTGGCGGCCATGGGCGCCACCGACTTGATCGCCAACATCGTGACGTCGCTCGAGGTGGGGTTTCGCAAGCCGCACTCCGCGATCTACCAGGCGGCCCTTGACCGGGCCGAGGCCGACCCCGCCCGGGTGATCTTCGTCGGCGACACCTGGGACGCCGACTTCGACGGCCCCCGTGCGCACGGCATGGAGGCCGTGCTGGTCTCCGCCGACCCACGCGTCGGGGTGCCGGAAACCCGCCGGGTCACCTCCGTGCTCGACCTGCCCGACCTGCTCTCGTTCCGCTACCCGAGCACCCGCCCGCAGACCAGCCGCCCCCGCGGGGTGGCCTGACTCCGGCTCCGTTGTCACCGGGATGGAGCGGGGTCAGCCGCGAAGCGGTGCCCGGTGCAGGGCTGCCCAGCCGAGAGCAAAGGCGAGCGTGGCGGGGATCAGCAGTGCGGCGAAGAAGCCGGTGATGGTGAAACCCATCAGCCAGTCGATGATCGGCACGGCCGACCCGGTGAGCAGAGCGAAGGCAATGAGCCCCAGTACCACCAGGGCGACCGCCGTCCACAGGACGAGCATCCCCATCGCGCGCCAGCGGGCGTACACGGCGGCGAAGGCCGACGCGACGGCGAAGATCACGATCTGCAGGGTGAAGAGCGAGAGCCAGACCGACCCTGCGCCGACCTCGCTGAACCAGAGCGCCGTGAAGTGGTGGAAGGTGAGGCCGGCGGCGTTGATGGCCCGCTCGATCTCGGTGAGGATGGCCCAGCCGGTGGCGTTGAAGGCCGCGATCACCACAAAGGTGACCAGCGTGCCCAGGGCGTACTCCCGACGGGTGATGCTGAAGCCCAGCGCGAACGGGAAGATCGCGCTGACGGCCTGCACCCCCACGACCGCGAGATACCAGAACGGCGAGAGTCCGGCCCAGCTGTAGGCCATGCCCTCCAGGGCGGCCTGGCGGCCGGGTTCGGGCACCGACACCGAGATGAGCACGGCCACGACGATCGAGATGACCAGCGCGACGCCGGTGATGATCCACGGGATGCCGAGGTAGGTCAGCCGGTTGACCATCTGCAGCCGCATCACCTTCGTGATCCGGTGCCGGCTGGGGATGCGGGTCGCCGCGGGGGCGATGCTGATGGCGGTCATGACGGGCTCCTCACTCGTAGACGACCGAAGCCAGGGACGGCTGCGGCGTGGATTGGGTGGTCAGGTCGACGATCAATTGTTGGAACGACACCGGCGCTATCTCGAGGTTGGCCGCGGCGGCGGCGACACGGTCCGCGCTGGTGAGACGGCCGGAGATCGTGACGGTGGCCAGCCCGCCCAGGGTGTCGCGGTGCAGCACCTGGCGTCCCTCGGCGAAACTGTCGACGTCGCCGGCCCGGCCGGCCACCGCGGAAGCACTGCCGCGCAGGCTGTCGGCGCTCTGGTCGAGCAGCAGCCGACCCTCATCCAGGACCAGCACGTGCTCGAGCAGGTTGCTCACCTCGTCGATCAGGTGGGTCGAGAGCAGGATGGTGCGGGGCTGCTCGGCGTAGTCCGCCAGCAGGGTGTCATAGAAGGTGTGCCGGGCCACGGCGTCCAGGCCGAGGTACGGTTCGTCGAAGATCGTGACCGGCGCCCGGCCGGCCAGGCCCACGATGACCCCGAGCGCGGACTGCTGGCCGCGGGAGAGCTTTCTCACCTCGCGCTTGAGGGGCAGCCGGAACTTGCCCACGAGTTCATCGGCGAACGCTGCGTCCCAGTTGGCGTAGAACCACGGTGCTCCGGTGAGCACGTGCCGGGCCTGGAAACCCTCCGGGTAGCGCGTGCTCTCCGAGATGAAGCACATCTGCTGGAGGACGGCGCTGTTCTCCACGGGATCTTGCCCGAAGACCCGGGCGCTGCCGGCGCTGGGGAAGTCCTGGCCGGTCAGCATCCGCATCAGGGTGGTCTTGCCGGCGCCGTTGCGGCCGAGCAGCCCGCAGATGATGTTGGGCTCCAGCGTGAACGACACGTCCTTCAGTGCGGCGACGTCCCGGTAGGTCCGGCTGAGGCCATCCACCTGGATGACCGGAGTTTGCGTGTTCATCGTGTCTCCTTTTCGGTGAGCTGGCTTTCGATGAGCTGGGTGTCGATGAGCTGGGTGAGTTGACCCGGCGCAATGCCCAGGCTGGCGGCTTCGGCGAGCATCGGGGCTACGTACTCCAGCACGAACTGCTCGCGCCGTCGCGCCGTGATGCGCTCCCGTGCGCCGGCGGCCACAAACATGCCGATGCCGCGCCGCTTGTAGAGGATGCCCTGCTCGACGAGCAGGTTCACGCCCTTGCCCGCGGTGGCCGGGTTGATCCGGTAGAACATGGCGAATTCGTTCGTCGAGGGCACCTGGCCCTCCTCGACGAGGGCCCCGGAGAGGATGTCGTTCTCGACCCGTTCAGCGATTTGCTGGAAGATCGGTCGACCTTCATCCATCACGGCGACACCTCCCTGGTTACTTACTCAACTAATGAACCAGACAACCGCGGTGTGCACAAGGCCCGGCCGCCGCATCCGGGACATTTCAGTGGGTAAGCTCGGCGAATGGTCACAGAGGGGTACCGCATCCGCCGCATGGTGGAGAGCGATTGGCGCCAGGTGCGCGAACTGCGCCTGGAGATGCTCGCGGACACCCCGATCGCGTTCGGCGAGACCCTGCAGGATGCTCGCGGGCACACCGAGAGCGAGTGGCGGATGCGCGGCGGCGGCGGCTCGGCCGAGCACGGCATCACCCTCGTCGCCGTCGACCCGGCCGGCCGCTGGGTGGGCACCATGGCCGGCTACGTCCCCGATCCGGCCACCGGTCCGCTGCTGGTGGGCGTATACGTCTCGCCGGGGCATCGCGGTCGGGAGGCCGGCGTCTTCGACACCCTCCTCGGCGCGATCGAGGATTGGGCGCGCGGCGAAGGCGAGCTGCTGACCCTGCACGTGCACGAAGACAACTCGCGCGCCCGCGCCGCCTACCTGCGCCGCGGCTTCACCGAGACCGGCCATCGCATTCACTACGTGCTCGACGCGGATGCCTGGGAGATCGAGATGGTCAAGCGGCTCTAACGGCCGCCGCCACCGCCGCCACCGCCACCGCCGCCGGAGAACCCGCCGCCGAAGGATCCGCCGGAGAAACTTCCGCCGCCGCTACCCGACCACGAGGACGGTGACGGCGGCGGCGTCTGCGTCGTGTGCACGGAATTGACCATGCCGCTCAGTGACAGGGCCAGCTGCACACCGCTGAACGGGCTCTGCGACACGAACCAGGCCGGCTGCAGCGCGTCCTGCTCGTAGTACACCGCGAGTTCGGCGGCCCATTCCCGTTCGACGCCCCAGAGCACGGCGTACGGCAACAGCTTCTCGTAGAGCTTCACCAGCTCGACGGTCTCGGTGGTCGGCACGGATGCCGCAGCGCCTGCCGGCACCGCGGCCGTCGGGTCCGGGGCGGGGACGGCATTCGGCACGGTGACCCGCAGTGCGCCCTCCGGGCTCTGCAGCATGCGGAAGCGGTCGGCCTCGGCCAGCTCCAGGTACACCTTCATGCCGGTGAGGTAGTCGCGCCGTTCGACTCCGGCCTCGCTGAGCAGCATCGGCCGGCGGGCGGCGACGATACCGACGATCACGGCGGCCCCGGCGAGAATGAGCAGCGGCGACCACCAGGCGGCCGGCGGATCGACGAGAACCAGCGCCCCGATGACGAGCACGACGACGGCGCCGAGTCCGACAAGAACACCGATCCTGGCGCGGGTCAGCGCCGGCCGCGCCCGCCAGCCGCGGGCGATAGTGCGGCGGGTGGCGTCCTTGCCGGC
The DNA here is from genome assembly GCF_025463825.1 of Cryobacterium sp. Classification (GTDB taxonomy): domain Bacteria; phylum Actinomycetota; class Actinomycetes; order Actinomycetales; family Microbacteriaceae; genus Cryobacterium. The sequence goes on along the minus strand of NZ_JAODBG010000070.1, from coordinate 2,938 downwards.
CGCTGCCAGGCCCTGCGCCAGGGTGTTGTCGGCAACGCCGAGTTCGCAGACGGCCCCGGCCATCAGCCCGGGGAAGAGCGTCGCGAGCACCGCGTGTTCCTGGTCGTCGACGCCGGCGGTGCTCAACAGCTGCAGGGTGAAGTCGCCGCCACCGGCGGTGACCGGGTAGTCGAGGATGCGCACATTGCCGCGCACGGCGAAGCTCACGATCTGCGCCGCCATGGCGGCGTTGGGCCGCCCGATCAGGTCGGCGGCCTCGAGGAGGTTGTAACCGGCCGGGACGCTGTATTGCGCGATGATGGTCCCGCGGCCCTTCGGCTCGCGCACCCGAACGAAGGCCCGCGCCAGCGCGAACACCCCGCCGAGCAGGGCCACGCCGATCAGCCCGAAGGGAAAGCCGCCGATCGGTGCGGTGAAGCCCGGCTGGTAGTTCGAATCGGGCTGCGCCTCGGCGGGCACCTGCACGAAGGTGCCGGCGGTGAAGCCGATGGCCACGGTGAGGTTCTCGCCCGGGGACAGGTCGGCGGCCTCGGCGGTGAACATCTGCCCGGCCGGGTCGCCGGCATCCGGGTCGGCCTCCTGCACGATCCGGCAGTCGCCGCTTTCACCCTGCGCGCCGGTGTAACAGGCGTTGGTGCCGGTGAGGAACTCCGCGACCGACGGGTCGACGTGTACCCGGGCGGCGACGGTGCCGAACGGTTGGTCGAAGCCGGTGCCGTTGGTGTCCCAGTAGAGCTCGTCGTTGTCGGTATCGGCGAACGCCCGCACCACGTTCTGCTGGGTGTAGCTGATGACGTAGGTCTGGCTGCCCTGCACGAACTCGTCGGTGCCGAGCGCGAGTTCGGTGAAACCGCCCGTGTCGGCCGACTCGAAGTGCACGGGCTCGCCCGCGGCGTCGGTGACCGACTCGACGGTGGTGTGCAGCGGTACGCCGTCGTAGTCGTTGGGGATGGCGCGGATGATGCCGCGGTTCTGGTCGTAGTCGGGGAACTCGGCCACGAACGTCTCGACGGTGCGCAGGGTGGAGTGCCCGGCGTCGTCGCGGTTGAGGAAATACTCCCCCGCGAACAGCGAGAAGCTGAAGTCCGACGTGTCCGCCGGCACGGCCGCACGCACGCTGCCGCCCAGGCTCCACGGCGAAGCCGGCACGGCCGAAGCGACGGCCGGGCCCAGCACACCGGCATTCGCCGCCAGCGGCGCACCGAGCGCCAGGACGGCGGCAACGGCCAGGGCGGACAGGACCTTCAGGAGACGAGTCACGCCCCCGAGCCTAGTGACCTCCTCACCTTCAGGTCGGTGGCACGTCGCTCGAGGACGGCGCCGGCGGGGAATACCCCGGCCAGGGCGATCAGCTCGTCGATGACCTCCGTCACCGGCCGACGGGTGCAGCACCGGCACCACGACTGAAGATCGACGCTGGCGACCAGTGCCGCCTGATACGCGGTTCGGGTGAGCCCGACGATGTCCCGCACGACGGCGGTGGTGGTGTTCTTGTTCGAGCTCATCCCGGCGAAGGATCGCCCGCAGGGGCACGGCCCATCGGGGCGCCGCCTACTTTCCGGGCAGACATCCCGCAGCCAGACGAGCACCCCGTCCACACACTCTGTCGAATCACTCCGCCGCGCACCCTGGGTTGCCGACGTCGCCACGAAAACCCTCATGAGCTGCTCCATGTTCTCGGCACGAGGGGTGGATGAGTAGGTGACGGCAGGCTAACCGGGGCCACCGACATTCGGTGACGACGGTGCCGACATTCGGTGCCGTCAAGGTGGTTACGGCGAGCTAGAAGCCTTCCGGCGCGTGCGGGCGGTACGGTGCGGCCACGCGGGCGAGTTCATCGTCGGTGAGGGTCAGGTCCACGGAGGCGATGGCATCCGTGAGGTGGTGCGCCCGGGTGGCGCCGACGATCGGTGAGGTCACGGCCGGCTGCTGGCGCACCCAGGCCAGCGCCACCTGCGCCCGGGACACCCCGCGTTCGGTGGCCAGCTGGGCGACGGCGGCGGCGATCTCGCGGTCGTCATCCTCTTTCTGCTTGTAGAGGGTCTGACCGAAGGTATCGGTCTCGGACCTCGGCGTGCTCTCGTCCCAGTCGCGGGTGAGCTTGCCGCGGGCCAGCGGGCTCCACGGCAGCACCCCGACGCCCTGGTCGAGGCAGAACGGAAGCATTTCCCGTTCCTCCTCGCGGTTGAGCAGGTTGTACTGGTCCTGCATCGACACGAACCGGGTGAAGCCGCCGAGATCGGCGGTGTACTGGGCCTTCGCAAACTGCCACGCGTACATGGACGAGGCGCCGATGTACCGGGCCTTTCCGGCTTGGACCACGTCGTGCAGGGCTTCCATGGTCTCCTCGATGGGCGTCAGCGGGTCCCACCGGTGGATCTGGTAGAGGTCGACGTGATCGGTGCCGAGCCGGGCCAGGCTGTGGTCGATCTCGGTCAGGATCGCCCGGCGCGACAGGCCCGCGCCGTTCGGGCCGGGACGCATCCGCCCGTGCACCTTGGTGGCCAGCACGTAGTCCGCGCGGCGGGCGAAATCGCGCAGCGCTCGGCCGAGGATCTCCTCGCTGCTGCCGTCGGAGTAGACGTTGGCGGTGTCGAAGGTGGTGATGCCGGCCTCCAGCGCCTGCTGGATCAGCGGCCGGCTGTCCTCCTCCGGGAGCGTCCAGGCGTGGTTTCCGCGCAGCGGGCTGCCATAGCTCATGCAGCCGAGCGTGATCGCCGACACCTCGAGGCCGGTGTTCCCCAGTCGGACGTATTTCATGGTGGCGGCCTTTCGATCGGGTGCGGATGCCCGGCGGAGCGGAACTGTCCCTCACCTTAGGCGCGGGCGGCGTGCGTGTCACCCGGGCTACGCTCCGGTCGCGGTCGCACCGAGCGTCGGGTCGTGGCGCCGAGCGGCTGGCGGGTCGGCGCAAGGAGCGGCGCGCGGGTCGCGGCGC
>NZ_JAODBG010000061.1 GCF_025463825.1 Cryobacterium sp. | reverse complement strand
ACGGCGCCGTCCTGGGCCTGGGCTCCAAAGCCCGCTGCTTCTCACCCCTGCAACGCAAAGCCATCACCGCCCGAGACGGCGGCTGCATCATCCCCGGCTGCACCTGCCCACCACAATGGACCGAAGTCCACCACGTTCAGTCCTGGCAAGACGGCGGCCCCACCACCGTGAACAGCGGCACAACGGGGTACTGCTCTGCTGGTACCACCACCACCACACTGGATCGACCCCACCGGGAGATGGCGCACACCCGGAAGACACCGCGCCCACGACCCACGCGGCAAACCCGACTGGGTCACCGGGTCGACAGGAGTACCGGCTAGTCGCCGAGGTTGCGGCGGGCCGAAATGGCCCGGTCGGACTCGCGCTTGTCCTGGCGTTCGCGCAGGGTCTGCCGCTTGTCGTATTCCTTCTTGCCCTTGGCCACGGCGATCTCGACCTTCGCCTTGCCGTCACTGAAGTAGATCTTCAGCGGGATGAGGGTGTAGCCGCCCTCTTTGGTCTTGTGGCTGATCTTGATGATCTCCTGCTTGTGCAGCAGCAGTTTGCGCTTGCGACGCGGCGGGTGATTGGTCCAGGTGCCGGCGGTGTACTCAGGGATGTGCACGGCATCCAGCCAGGCCTCACCGGACTCGATGAACGCATACCCGTCGACGAGCGACGCGCGCCCGGCCCGGAGGGACTTCACCTCGGTGCCGCTGAGCACCATCCCGGCCTCATAGGTGTCCTCGATGAGGTAATCGTGGCGCGCCTTGCGATTGGTCGCGACGACCTTCTCGCCTTTTTCCCTGGGCACGGCATTCTCCTCGATCGGTTTGTCTGCGACCCGGCAATCGCCGGGCAGCCCAACAGTCTAGCGGACCACCCGGCGGGCCCCGGGCTGATCAGACCTTGAGGTAGCGGGTGATGGCGAAGTTGGCCGACGCGGCAGCGAGGGCGGCTCCGATCAACACCAGCATCGGAACCACCAGGAACGCGTCATCCAGCCCGACCAGGGCGAAACCGGTGAGTTTGTCACTCAGATAGCCCTGCACGAAGAACTGCACGATCGCAACCGTCGCACCACCGGCCAGGACCGAACCCAGCAAGGCCGCGAACACGCCCTCCAGGATGAACGGCGTTTGAATGAACCGGTTCGACGCGCCCACCAGGCGCATGATGCCCAGCTCCTTGCGCCGGGAGAACGCCGACAACCGAATCGTCGTGGCGATCAGCAGAGCCGCGGCCACCAGCATCAGGGACGCAATCCCGATCGCCGTGTAACTGGCCACGTTGAGCACCGAGAAGATCTGGTCCAGGTACTTGCGCTGATCGGCGACGCTCTCCACACCGGCCACGCCCGAAAGTCCTTCCACCAGCACGTCGGAGTCGCTCGGGTTCGTGAGGTTCACCCAGAAGGTCTGGTTCAGCTGCTCAGGCGTCACATACTCGGCCACGGGGTTTCCGGCGAACTGCGTCTGGAAGTTCTCGTACGCCTGCTCGTGGGTCTCGAAGTAGTACTTGTCGATGAAGGTCGCCAGCGTCGGCGATTCGAGCTGCGCCTTGACGGAGTCGATCTGCTCCTGCGAGGCCTCCCCCGCCGTGCAGGTCTCCGCGGTCGACAGGCTGGTGCACATGTAGATACCCACCTGCGCGCGGTCGTACCAGAAGTTCTTCATCTGGCCGATCTGCATCTGCATCAGGATGGCCGCGCCCACGAAGGTCAGCGAGATAAACGTCACGAGCACGACGGAGACGACCATCGAGGCGTTGCGGCGGAGGCCTGTGGATGCTTCGGAAAGCACGAGTCCGAGTCTCATCGGGTGGGTCCTACGTTCTGCTCAGTGGTCGGGTCGGGCTTCTCGCCCGGGGCCCGCAGGCCGAGTTTCTCGGCCAGGGTGAGCTGTTCTGGTTCGTCGTGCTGGGTGACCGGGATCGCCGGCCGGCTCATGGTGGCGGTCGACGGCTCCTCGATCGGAGTCCCCACCGCCGCCTCCGGCCGCTCCGCCCCGGGGCGCTCGGCCACCGATGCCAGAATGGGCGCGGCCTCGACATCGGGCGCGGCAGACACCCGAACGGTCTCGGTTGCCGGCACCGCCGCGGGCTCGGCCGCAGTCGCGCCCTCGGCCGAGGCTGGCTGCTCCTCGGAAAGGGTCAGCGCGGGTTCGGGATCGGCCGGGAACGTCAAAGGTTCGGCCGGAGCCGCAATCGTCGTGGGCATCCGGGACGAGCGAGACGCGGCCCGTTCACCGGGCGGGAGCACCATGGGGATCGCCGCGGTGGCGTAGCCGCCCTGGCGTTCGTCACGCACGATCTGCCCGGCGGAGAGCTCGATCACGCGGCGCTTCATCTTGTCGACGATGCCGGCCTCGTGGGTGGCCATGATCACGGTCGTGCCGCTGGCGTTGATCCGGGCGAGCAGCGACATGATCTCGGCGCTCGTGGTGGGGTCCAAGTTTCCGGTGGGCTCATCGGCCAGCACGATCTGCGGCTTGTTCACGATGGCACGGGCGATCGCCACGCGCTGCTGCTCACCACCGGAGAGCTCGTGCGGAAGGCGCTGGGCCTTCTCGGCCAGCCCCACCATCTGGAGCGTGTCGGGCACGGCTTGCTGAATGTACCCACGAGACTTGCCGATCACCTGCAGGCTGAACGCGACGTTGTCGTAGACCGACTTGTTCGGCAGCAGGCGGAAGTCCTGGAAGACGACCCCGAGGTTGCGCCGGAAGTAGGGCACCTTGCGGTTGGAGATGGAGCGCAGGTCCTGGCCCAGCACGTGAATGCTGCCGCTGGACGGCTTCTCCTCCTTCAGCATCAGGCGCAGGCAACTGGATTTTCCCGAGCCCGAAGCTCCGACCAGGAAGACAAACTCGCCGCGAAGAATTTCGACGTCGATTGAGTTCAGGGCCGGTCGGTTCGTACCGGGATATTTCTTGGTGATGTGATCAAATCGGATCATGGCGTTTCGAGCCTAGGCAGGCATCCTCGATTTTCCTATTACGACATACCCAATGGGCAAGTCAACAGCTTTCGCTGCTTCTCATCGGCGGGGTCTAGTCGGTGGGGGTTTTACGCCAGCGGATGCCCGCGGCGATGAAGCCGTCCAGGTCGCCGTCGAACACATTCGACGGATTGTTGACCTCATACTCGGTGCGCAGGTCCTTGACCATTTGGTAGGGAGCGAGCACGTAACTGCGCATCTGGTCGCCCCAGCTGGCCGTGATGATGCCGGCGAATTCCTTCTTGGTGGCCGCCTCCTGCTCACGCTGGAGCAACAGCAGCCGGGACGCCAGCACGCGCATGGCGGCCGCCCGGTTCTGGATCTGGCTCTTCTCGTTCTGGCAGCTCACCACCAGGCCGGTAGGCAGGTGGGTGATGCGGACGGCGGAGTCGGTCGTGTTCACCGACTGGCCGCCGGGGCCGCTGGAGCGGAACACGTCGACGCGGATGTCGTTGTCGGGAATCTCCACGGCCTCGGCCTGCGCGATCAACGGCACCACCTCGACGGCGGCGAAGGAGGTCTGGCGCTTCCCCGCGGAATTGAACGGGCTCATGCGCACCAGCCGGTGCGTGCCGGCCTCCACGCTCAGGGTGCCGAAGGCATACGGAGCGTTCACCTCGAAGGTGGCCGACTTGATGCCGGCCTCTTCCGCGTAGCTCACGTCGAGCACGTTGGTGGTGTAGTCGTGTTGCTCGGCCCAGCGCAGGTACATCCGCAGCAGCATCTCGGCGAAGTCCGCCGCGTCGACGCCGCCGGCACCGGCCCGGATGGTGATCACGGCCGGGTTCGGGTCGAACTCGCCGTTGAGCAGCGTCTGCACCTCGAGGTCGCCGAGCACCTTCTGCACGCTGACCAGTTCCGCCGTCGCCTCATCGGCGGAATCCTGGTCGCCCTCGGCGTTGGCCAGCTCCACGAGCACCTCGAGGTCGTCGAGGCGGGACTCGATGCTCTCGATACGCTTGAGCTCCGACTGGCGGTGACTGAGGTCGCTGGTGACCTTCTGGGCGTGCTCGGAATCGTTCCACAGGTCGGGGGCGCCGGCCTGGTCGCTCAGCTCGGCAATGTCCAGACGCAGCCTGTCGATGTCGATCACCGACCGGATGTCGTCAAACGTGGCCCGCAGCGCGGCGATCTGCTCAGAGAAATCCAGCTCAATCATTGTGGAATCCAGCCTACCGGGCCTCCCGGCGCGGCGACCGGTGCCAGGAGAGCGCGTAACATCGATTCGATGAGTACCGAGCGCCCCTTCAGCCTGAGAGGGGTGGCGCTGGCCGCGTTCCTGCCCACGATGCTGTTCTCGATCGGCGAGGGCGCGATGATCCCCCTCATCCCCCTGGTGGCGGATGGTCTCGGCGCCTCCCTGGCCTTCGCCGGGTTCATCGCGGCCATGGTCATGGTCGGCGAACTGGTCGGCGACATCCCCAGCGGCGCGGTGGTGTCCCGCTTCGGCGAACGCAACTCCATGATCGGCGCTTCGGTGCTGGCGATCCTCGCGGTACTCGTCTGCATCATCGCGCCGAACCCCGTCGTCCTTCTGGTCGGCATCTTCCTGATCGGCCTGGCCACGGCCGTGTTCGCGCTGGCCCGGCACGCGTTCATGACCAGCTACGTGCCCGTCGCGTACCGGGCCAGGGCACTCTCCACGCTCGGCGGGGTCTTCCGGGCCGGTTGGTTCGTCGGCCCGTTCCTCGCGGCCGGCGTGATTCACCTCACCGGCGGCACAACGGCGGTGTTCTGGATCTTCATCGTCTGCTGCCTCGCCGCCGCCCTGGTCCTGCTGCTGCTCCCCGACCCGTCCAGCACCTTCGCCGGAGTCTCCTCCGACGGCGGAGCCGGCACACCCGTTCGCACCGCCGGCGAGGACCTGGCCGCGGCCGAGACCGCCGGCCTCTTCGCCACCGTCTGGCGCTACCGCGGAGTGCTTCTGCGGCTCGGTACCGGCGCCGGCCTCGTCGGCGCGATGCGGGCCACCCGCACGGTGATGCTGCCGCTCTGGGCGGTCAGCATCGGCATCAACGAACCCGACACCGCGCTCATCATCGGCATCGCCGGCGGCATCGACTTCGCCCTGTTCTACTCCAGCGGCCAGATCATGGACCGGTTCGGCCGGATGTGGACTGCGATCCCGTCGATGATCGGCCTGGGCCTGGGCATGCTCGCACTGTCGTTCACACACGAGCTGCCCGCGAACGTGCAGTGGTTCATCGCCGTGGCCATGTTCCTGTCCCTGGCCAACGGCATCGGCAGCGGCCTGCTGATGACGCTGGGCGCCGACCTGGCGCCGCAGACCGGTCCGGCGCCGTTCCTGAGCGCCTGGCGGTTCACCGCCGACTTCGGCAGTGCCGCAGCTCCCCTGGCCGTCGCCGGCATCACCGCGGTGGTGTCACTGTCGGTGGCCAGCGGCGTGATGGGCGTCGTCGGCCTGATCGGCGCCGGCGTGCTCTGGCGCTACATCCCGCGGTATGCGCCGCGGCACCCCCGTTTTCCCCCGAGAAGCCCGACAAGAAGGTAGCCATTATGCCCCTCACCGGCGAATACCAGCCCAGCCCCGAAAAGTGGGTCCGCGACCAGGTCGACCTGTATGAGTCGTCCGGCGGCACGAAGGGCACCACCCTGCGTGGGATGCCCGTCATCGTGCTGACCACCCTCGGAGCCAAATCCGGCAAGATCCGGAAGGCTCCGCTCATGCGCGTCGAGCACGACGGCCGCTACGCCGCTGTCGCGTCCCTCGGCGGCAGCCCGAAAAACCCGGTCTGGTACGCCAACGTCCTGGCGCATCCGCTCGTCGAGGTGCAGGACGGACCGGTGAAACAAGACATGATCGCCCGCGAGATCACCGGTGCCGAGAAGGCGATCTGGTGGGAGCGTGCCGTCGCCGCCTACCCGCCCTACGCCGACTACCAGGTCAAGACCGACCGTGTCATCCCGGTGTTCCTGCTCGAACCGATTTCCTGATGGCGAGGGCACAGGGCCGGTCGAAAAAGCGCGGCCCCCAGCTCGACCGGATCGTCCTCGACGACCTGCTGGACAACGACGGCGCACTGGTCGGCCGCGGTGACAACCGCGAAGCCGAACGGTACAGCCGGGTCGATTTCTCTGGCCGGGATTTCACCGGCACCCGCTTCGCCGAGTGCGAGTTCCAGGGCGTCGACCTGAACACGACGGTGCTGCGCGGTAGCACCTGGAACGAGTGCATCGCCACCGAACTGCACGCCGCGGTTTTCAGCGCACCGCGCTCGAGTTGGCGGGACGTGCGCATCGAGCACTCCCGGCTCGGCTCGGTCGAACTCTACGATTCCAGCCTGCGCGGCGTGCAGTTGGACGGGTCGAAGCTGGACTTCGTCAACCTCCGAAACGCCACCGTGACCGATGTGCTGCTCTCCAATTGCATCATCGACGAACTGGACCTGTCCGGCGCCACGGTCCAGCGTCTGGAGTTGCGCGAGTGCCGCATCGGGACCCTCGACGTGGCCGGCGCACGCCTCACCGACGTGGACCTGCGCTCCAGCGACTTCTCAGCCGTCCACAGCCTCGAAGGACTCAAGGGCGCCACCATTGACGATGCCCAGCTGGCACTGCTGGCGCCGCTGCTGGCCGCGCAGCTGGGCATCATCGTTGACTAGGAAGGGTTCGGCTTAGATCCACTTCTCCGCGAGGTGCTCGGCCACGACCCGGCGGATGGTGCCGGTCTTGCCGCGCAGCACGATGGACTCGGTGCGGATCTTCGGCCCCATCTTGCGCACGCCGCCGACCAGCTGGCCATCGGTGACGCCGGTGGCGACGAAGTAGGTGTTGTCGCTGGTGACCAGGTCGTTCACGCCGAGGATCCGGTCCAGGTCATGGCCGGCGTCGATGGCCCGCTGGGCCTCGTCGTCGTCCTTGGGGTGCAGCTTGGCCTGGATGAACCCGCCCAACGCCTTGAGCGCACACGCGGTGATGATGCCCTCCGGGGTGCCGCCGATGCCCACGCACATGTCGATGCGGGTCTCGGTGATGGCCGCATTGATACCGCCGGCCACGTCGCCGTCGAGCATCAGCCGGGTGCCGGCGCCCGCGGCGCGCACCTCCTCGATCAGGCCCGCGTGCCGGGGCCGGTCGAGGATGGCGATGGTCATGTCGGACACGTCCTTGCCCTTGGCCTTGGCGAGGGCACGGATGTTCTCGCCGATCGGCTGGCGCAGGTCCACGACACCGTGACCCTCCCACCCGGTGACGATCTTGTCCATGTAGAACACGGCGCTCGGGTCGTACATGCTGCCCCGGTCCGCCACCGCGATCATGCTCAACGCGTTCTGGCGGCCGTTCGCGGTCAGCGAGGTGCCGTCGATCGGGTCGACCGCGATGTCGCAGGACGGCCCGCGGCCGCTGCCGACGTGCTCACCGTTGAACAGCATCGGGGCGTCGTCCTTCTCGCCCTCCCCGATGACGACGACACCGTCGAAATCGACGGTGCCGAGGAAGGTGCGCATCGCGTCGACGGCCGCACCGTCGGCGGCGTTCTTGTCGCCGCGGCCGATGAACGGCACCGCACGGATGGCGGCGGCCTCAGTGGCCCGCACCAGCTCCATGCCGAGGCTGCGGTCGGGGTGGAGGTAGAGGGAATCGTGTTCGGTAGTCACTGTGTGTCGGTGTCCTTCGAGATCGTCTGTGGGTGCTGAGGGACTGAGCCGGCAACCTACGCCGGTACGGGGCCAGCATACTCAGCAGCCCGGCACCGGGACCTTGGACCCCGAGCGGCCACACATGCGCCCTCGCTAGACTTGACGGACACCCCCGCTCGATTTCGAGGAGAAGCAATGCCCATCGCAACCCCAGACCAATACGCCGAAATGCTGAACAAGGCCAAGTCGAAGGGGTTCGCGTACCCCGCATTCAACGTTTCCTCCTCGCAGTCGATCAACGCCGTGCTCCAGGGCCTGACCGAAGCCGGTTCCGACGGCATCATCCAGGTCACCACCGGTGGCGCCGATTACTTCGCCGGCCACACCGTCAAGAACCGCGCCGCCGGCGCCCTCGCGTTCGCCAAGTTCGCGCACGTCGTCGCCGAGAACTACCCGGTCACCGTCGCCCTGCACACCGACCACTGCCCCAAGGGCGCACTGGACGACTTCGTCCTGCCGCTGATCTCGGCCTCCGAGACCGCAGTCGCCGACGGCTTCAACCCGATCTTCCAGTCCCACATGTGGGACGGCTCCGCCATCGCACTCGACGAGAACCTCGAAATCGCCCAGGGCATCATCAAGCGCACCCAGGCGATCAACGCCATCCTCGAGGTCGAGATCGGCGCCGTCGGCGGCGAAGAAGACGGTGTTGAGGCCGACATCAACGAGAACCTCTACACCACACTGGACGACGCCATCAAGATGGTCGAAGCCATCGGACTCGGCGAGCAGGGCCGCTACATGGCCGCCCTCACCTTCGGCAACGTGCACGGCGTCTACAAGCCCGGCAACGTGACCCTCCGTCCCGAGCTGCTCCGCGACATCCAGGCCGGCATCGCCGCCAAGTACGGCACCTCGACCCTCCTCCCCCTCGACCTCGTCTTCCACGGCGGTTCGGGTTCCTCCGACGCCGAGATCGCCGAGGCCGTCTCCAACGGTGTCGTGAAGATGAACGTCGACACCGACACCCAGTATGCGTTCACTCGCGCCATCGCCGACTACATGCTGAAGAACTACGACGGCGTGCTCAAGGTCGACGGTGAGGTCGGGAACAAGAAGCTGTACGACCCGCGCGCCTGGGGCAAGGTCGCCGAGTCGGCCATGGCCGCCCGCGTTGTCGACGCCACCCGTCAGCTCGGCTCCGCCGGCCACAGCAACAGCTAGCGCAAGAACTGGATGACGATGACAGAGAACACTCCGGACCAGGGCCAGGCGGCCGTAACGCCGCCCGCCGACCACCGCCCCCAGCCCCGCTACGGTGAGCTGGCTCCGGAGGGCTGGTCCTGGAAGCCGCCGCAGGAGGAGAGCTCCCCGGCAGCCTCTGCCCCCGTCGCCACCACTGTCGCGGTTCCGCTGGGCTCAGCCCAGCGGGACGCGGCGGCACCGGCCACCGCCACCAAGGCGCCGCCGGCCTGGGATCGTCCGGTGACGGCGGTCCTGCTGGTGCTCGGACTGCTCGGCACCTTCCTCACCATCGCGACGCTGGTGCCCCTGCCGGAGGCCATGCAGATGCTCTACACGCAGGCCGACCTAGGGACGTACACCCCGGCGGACTCCGTCGCCGCGATCATCACCGCCGGCAGCATCGCCACGGTCGTCGTCTGGCTCGTCACGGCAGTGGCCTCGATCCTGTTGATGCTGAGGAACCGACGTGCGTTCTACGTGCCGGTCATCGGCGCGGTCGTGTCCTTCGTGCTCCTTGTCGCCGCGATGGCCGTCGTGCTCGCCGGCGACACGGCCCTGCTCGACTACTTCAGCCAGCCGTAACCGCGGCCGGCCCCCGCTACTCGGGCCGGCTGACCCGTCCGCCGATCGCGCGGGCATCGGTGTTGCCCTGCAGGTCCTTGCGCAATTCCTTCGGCAGCGAGAAGAGCAGGTCTTCCTCCGCCGTCTTGACCTGGGTGACGTCGCCGTAGCCGGCGCCGGCCAGGTCGCGCAGTAGCTCCTCGACGAGCTCCTCCGGCACGGATGCTCCGCTGGTGACGCCGACGGTGTTCACGCCGTCGAGCCATTCCTGCTTCACTTCGCTGGCGTAGTCCACCCGGTACGCGGCCTTCGCCCCGTACTCGAGTGCCACCTCGACCAGGCGCACCGAGTTGGACGAGTTCGCCGAACCGACCACGATCACAAGGTCGGAGTCGCGGGCGACCTTCTTGATGGCCACCTGGCGGTTCTGGGTGGCGTAGCAGATGTCGTCGCTGGGCGGATCCTGCAGGTTCGGGAACCGGGCGCGCAGGCGCCGCACGGTCTCCATGGTCTCGTCCACGCTCAGGGTGGTCTGCGAGAGCCAGACGACCTTGTCCGGGTTCCGGACGGTGATGGTGTCGGCCTCGTCGGGACTGCCCACCAGGGTGGTGTGCTCCGGCGCCTCGCCGGCGGTGCCCTCGACCTCTTCGTGGCCTTCGTGGCCGATCAGCAAGATCTCGAAATCGTCCCGGGCGAAGCGCACGGCCTCGCGGTGCACCTTGGTGACCAGCGGGCAGGTGGCGTCGATGGCGGACAGGCCGCGCTCGGCGGCGGCGTTCACCACGGCCGGCGACACCCCGTGCGCGCTGAAGACGATGTGCGAGCCGGTGGGCACCTCATCCACTTCTTCGACGAAAATCGCGCCCTGCTTCTCGAGTTCGCTCACCACGTGGGTGTTGTGCACGATCTGCTTACGCACGTAGACGGGCGCGCCGTACAGTTCGAGCGCCTTCTCGACCGCGATGACGGCCCGGTCGACGCCGGCGCAGTAACCGCGCGGGGCCGCGAGCAGCACCTTTTTGAGGCCATCCACGGGGGTATCCTTGAGCCTGTTGCGCAGGCTCGGAACTCTGGGCATGCCAAGGCCGATCACGGGCGCAGTTGTACTGGTACTCACCCGACCAGTCTAAGCGGGCGCGTCTGGACGAAGCGTCTGAACGAGCCGGCCGTTCCAGACCCAGGAGACCCATGAACGCAGTCACGATGCCCGCCGCGGGCGATGCACCGCCCACCGTCGACTCGCCCTGGCCCGTCGGCGTGCTCTCCAACAAGATCCGGGGCTACATCGAACGGCTCGGCACTGCCTGGGTCGAAGGCGAGATCGTGCAGTGGGGAGCCAGCGGCGGCAACGTCTACGGCAAGCTCAAGGACCTCACCCTGGACGCCACGGTGAGCTTCACCGTGTGGTCGTCCGTCAAGGCCCGCCTCACCGGCGACTTCACCCAGGGTGACCGGGTGATCGCCCTCGTCAAACCCAATTATTGGGTCAAGGGCGGCACCCTCACCATGCAGGTCTACGAGTTGCGCCACGTCGGGATCGGCGACCTGCTCGAACGGCTGGAGCGGTTGCGCGCCCAGCTCAAGGCCGAGGGACTCTTCGACAGCTCCCGCAAGCGAGCACTGCCCTTCCTGCCGCACCGGATCGGCCTGGTCACCGGCAAGGATTCCGACGCGGAGAAGGACGTGCTGCGCAACGCCCAGTTGCGCTGGCCGGCCGTGGACTTCAGCGTCGTGCACGCCGCCGTGCAGGGCGACCGGATGGTGGGCGAGGTCACCGCCGCCATTAAACGGTTGGATGCCGACCCCAGCGTGGACGTGATCATCGTCGCCCGTGGCGGCGGCGATTTCCAGAACCTGCTCGGCTTCAGCGATGAGGGGCTGATCCGCGCGGTCGCGGCCTGCACCACCCCGGTGGTCAGCGCCATCGGCCACGAGGCCGACCGGCCGTTGCTCGACGACGTCGCCGACCTCCGCGCCTCCACCCCGACCGACGCGGCCAAGCGGGTGGTGCCCGACGTGTCCGACGAGCTCAACCGGGTGCAGCAGGCCAGGGCGCGCCTGAGCAGCCGGCTCACCGGCATCCTCGCCAACGAGGTACACCGGCTCGAGCAGCTGCGCAGCCGGCCGGTGCTCAGCGGTTCAGACTGGATCATCGACAGCCGGTCGCAGGACCTCACCCGGTACGTCGCCCGCGGGGCGGAACTCGTGCAGCGCACCCTGGAGCGCGCCGGCTCCGGCGTCCTGGAGCTGCGCTCCCAGCTGCGCGCCCTCTCCCCGCAGGGCACACTGGACCGCGGCTACGCCATCGTGCAACTGCCAGACGGCCACGTGCTCCGGGACAGCGATGCGGCCCCCGCCGGCACCGAGCTGCTCATCACCGTCGCCCGCGGCACCGTGCCCGCGGTGTCGAGTGGGACAGCCGACGTGGAAGTCTCGAAATAGAATGGACCACATGACTTCGCCCGCCGCCACGCCCATGCCTTCCCCGGTCGACGATCTCAGCTACGAGCAGGCCAGGGACGAGCTGATCCGCGTGGTCTCGGTGCTCGAGCAGGGCGCGTCGACGCTCGAGGAGTCCCTCGCGCTCTGGGAGCGCGGCGAAGCCCTCGCGACCCGGTGCGAGGAATGGCTGATCGGCGCCAAGGCCCGACTGGACGCGGCCCGCGGCGCGGCCGCCGCGGAATGAGCCGCAGCCCCCGCCCACCGCGGGTCGTCGCAGAGCTCGGCCGCCCGGAGACCGCCGACGAGCGTGCCACCCGGCTGGCCATGAACTCCCGCAACTACCGGGCCCGCAAGACCATCAACAACCTCGTCTACTCCCTGCTGGCCACGGTGGGAGCGGTCATCGTGCTGGTGCTGATCGTTCCCCGCAGCGACACCCCGCTCACCCGCAACGTCGATTACGCGGCCGTGGCCGAGCAGGCCCAGTCCGGCATCGAGGTTCCGCTGGCCGCCCCGGTCCTACCGGGCGGCTGGGCCGCCAATGCGGCCGAGTGGCGCAGCGGCGGCAGTGACGGCGTCTCCAGCTGGTACATCGGCCTGGTCACCCCCTCGAACGAGTTCGTCGGCCTCACCCAGGCCGTCGACGCGAACCCCACCTGGCTCGCCGAGCAGCTCGAGAAGGTCACCGCCTCCGATACCATCACCATCGAGGGGGTGGACTGGGATGTGTACCGCAACCCGGCACCGGCCGCCGACCAGGGCAACTTCGAGTCGGCGCTCGTCACCGAAGCCGGCGCCAGCAACTACCTCCTGATCGGCACCGCGCCCGACGACGAGCTTGCAGTGCTCGCGGGCGCCCTCGCCGACCAGATCACCGCCGAACAGTCCAGCACCGAAAAGGACGGGTCCACCGAATGACCGTAACTCCCACCCCAGCCGAAGTCTGGACCGACCTCGCCGAGGGCAACGAACGCTTTGTCAACGGCTCTCCGCAGCACCCCCGGCAGGATGTCGACCGCCGCGCCGAGACCGCATTCGAGCAGACCCCGATGGCTGCCCTGTTCGGCTGCAGCGACTCCAGGCTGGCCGCCGAGATCATCTTCGACAAGGGCCTCGGCGACCTGTTCGTCGTGCGCAACGCCGGCCAGGTCATCTCCGACTCGGTCCTCGGGTCCCTCGAATACGCCGTCGCGGTGCTCAAGGTGCCGCTGATCCTGGTCCTCGGCCATGACCGCTGCGGTGCCGTGCGCGCCGCGATCGACTCGCAAGGCGCCGACCCCGAGTCCCTGCCCCCGCACATCGACAACATCATCCAGAAGATCGTGCCGGCGGTGCGCCGCGTCGGCGGCCCCGCCGCCGGGCCGCTCGACGCGAACGCGGTCGACGCATCCGCCGTGGGCCGGGAACACCTGCGCGACACGGTGGCCGAGCTCGTGCAGCGCTCCGAGATGATCAGCGCCGCCATCGCAGAAGGTACATTGGCTATCGTCGGCGCGAATTACCGGCTCCTCGAGGGCCGCGCAGACCCCGATATCGTCGTCGGCGTCGTCTAGGCGCCCCGCACCTCCCAATCGAAAGGTAAGACACACCGTGGTGGACACTTCAGCGCAGACCGACAGCGCGCAGGCCGAGTACCGGATCGAACACGACACGATGGGCGAGGTGCGGGTCCCAGCGGCCGCGCTCTACGGCGCGCAGACGCAGCGGGCGGTCGAGAACTTCCCGATCTCCGGCTCGGTGCTCGAGTCCGCCCAGATCGCAGCGCTCGCCCGCATCAAGAAGTCGGCCGCGCAGGCCAACGCCCGGCTCGGCGTGCTGGACGCGAACATCGCCGACGCCATCGCGGCCGCCGCCGACGAGGTCATCACCGGCCGGTACGACTCCGAGTTCCCGATCGACGTGTACCAGACCGGCAGCGGCACCTCGTCGAACATGAACATGAACGAGGTCCTCGCCACCCTGGCCACCCGGCGCCTGGGCAGCCCGGTGCACCCCAACGACCATGTCAACGCGTCGCAGTCCTCCAACGACGTGTTCCCCACCTCGGTGCACATCGCCGTGACCAGTGCCCTGATCGACGACCTGATCCCGTCGCTCGACCACCTCGCGGTGGCGTTCGAGGCCAAGGCCGAACTGTGGGCCACCGCCGTCAAGGCCGGCCGCACCCACCTGATGGATGCGACCCCGGTCACCCTCGGCCAGGAGTTCGGCGGCTACGCACGTCAGATGCGCCTGGGCATCGAGCGGGTGCGCACCGCGCTCCCCCGCGTCGCCGAGGTGCCGCTGGGCGGCACCGCCGTCGGCACCGGCATCAACACCCCGGCCGGTTTCCCGCAACTCGTGATCGAGCTGCTCACCGCGGAGACCGAACTGCCCATCACCGAAGCGATCGACCACTTCGAGGCGCAGGCCAACCGGGACGGTCTCGTCGACGCGTCCGGCGCGCTCCGCACCATCGCCGTCGGCCTGACCAAGATCTGCAATGACCTGCGCTGGATGGGCTCCGGCCCCAACACCGGCATCGGCGAGCTGAGCATCCCCGACCTGCAGCCGGGTTCCTCGATCATGCCCGGCAAGGTCAACCCGGTCATCCCGGAGGCCGTGCTCATGGTTTGCTCCCGGGTGATCGGCAACGACGCCACCATCGCCTGGTCCGGCGCCTCCGGGGCGTTCGAGCTCAACGTGGCCATCCCGGTGATGGGCACCGCGCTGCTCGAGTCGATCCGGCTGCTCGCCAACGGCGCCCGGGTCCTCGCCGACAAGACCGTCGACGGCCTCGAGGCCAACCTCGAGAGGGCCCTCGCCCTGGCGGAATCGTCCCCCTCGATCGTCACCCCGCTGAACCGGGTGATCGGCTACGAGGCCGCCGCCAAGGTCGCCAAGCACTCCGTGGCCCACGGCCTGACGGTGCGGGAGTCGGTCATCGACCTCGGCTTCGTCGAACGCGGCGAGGTCACCCTCGAGCAGCTCGACGTGGCCCTGGACGTGCTGAGCATGACCCGGCCGCCGCAGCCCCGCTAAAACCCCCGCCCGTCAGGCCAGTTCGTTGCCCTCCAGCATCTCGGTGACCAGGGCGGCGATGGCGCTCCGCTCGGACCGGGTCAGGGTCATGTGGGCGAACAGCGGGTGCCCCTTCAGGGTTTCGATCACGCTCGCGACCCCGTCGAACCGGCCCACGCGCAGGTTGTCCCGTTGCGCGACGTCATGCGTGAGCACCACCCGGGAGTTCTGGCCGATGCGGCTGAGCACCGTCAGGAGCACGTTCCGCTCCAGCGACTGCGCCTCATCCACGATTACGAAGGCATCGTGCAGGCTCCGGCCGCGGATGTGGGTGAGCGGCAGCACCTCGAGAATGCCCCGCTCCACGACCTCCTCGAGCACGTTCTCGCTCACCAGGGCGCCGAGGGTGTCGAAGACCGCCTGACCCCACGGCCCCATCTTCTCCTGCGCGTCGCCGGGCAGGTAGCCGAGCTCCTGGCCACCCACGGCGTACAGCGGCCGGAACACCATGATCTTGCGGTGCTGCTGGCGCTCCAGCACGGCCTCCAGGCCCGCGCAGAGGGCGAGCGCGGACTTCCCCGTTCCCGCTCGGCCTCCCAACGACAGGATCCCGATGTCCGGGTCGAGCAGCAGGTCGATGGCCAGCCGTTGCTCCGCCGACCGGCCGTGCAGGCCGAACAGGTCCCGGTCGCCGCGCACCAGGCGCAGCTCGCCCCGGCCGGTCACCCGGCCGAGCGCCGACCCGCGGTCGGAGTGGATGACCAGGCCGGTGTTCACCGGCATGTCCTGCACCAGCCGGGTCTGCAGGCTCTCCTTGTCGTAGAGGTCGTTGACCTGCTCGGCGCTCAGGGTGATCTCGTCCATGCCGGTCCAGCCGGAGTCCACGGCCAGCTCGTGCCGGTACTCATCTGCGGCCAGGCCGATCGAGGCCGCCTTCACCCGCAGCGGCAGGTCTTTGGACACCACGGTGACCGCGAGCCCGTCGTTGGCCAGGTTCATGGCCACCGCCAGGATGCGCGAATCGTTGTCGCCCAGTTGCAGACCGCTGGGCAGCACCGACATGTTCGAATGGTTCAGTTCGACCCGGAGGCTCCCGCCCTCCCCCACCGGGATGGCGAAGTCGAGCCGTTCGTGCTTCACCCGGAGTTCGTCGAGGTAGCGCAGCGCCTGGCGGGCGAAGTACCCGATCTCGGGGTCGTTGCGCTTGGACTCGAGTTCGGTGATCACCACCACGGGCAGAACCACGGCATGCTCGGCGAACCGGAAGATCGCCTTGGGATCGGACAGGAGAACCGAGGTGTCAAGCACGAACGTACGCTCGGTTTGGTCGACCCCTGAC
Source organism: Cryobacterium sp. (assembly GCF_025463825.1). Lineage (GTDB taxonomy): Bacteria > Actinomycetota > Actinomycetes > Actinomycetales > Microbacteriaceae > Cryobacterium. Next base: position 8,997 of record NZ_JAODBG010000061.1, on the reverse strand, counting down.
GGTGTCTGACCGGCGTTGGCCTGGTCAGTGTTCAGGTAGTCGGTTCGATTAGCGGTCACAACCACTCCCACCGCGCACCCTTCGGTGCGGATTCTTTGGCGAGCGACCACAAGCGTTTTTTCTCGAGCCGTACTTATGTGGCCGTCTCGATCAGGTGCCGTACCTGATGTGATGAACGTACGTCCGATCCCGGGAAATACAAAAAACGACACGCCCAACGTCACCAGACGTTAACAGTGCGCCGGATCAGTATCCGGCGCCGCTGACGTACGACGTGAAGGCGCCGCGCAACATGTCGACGGTCTCCTCCGCGAGGTTGGCGTGGGAGCTCAGGCGCACCGTTCTGCCGCGGGTGGTGGCGGTGATGCCGGCGTTGTGCAGGGCGGCACCCAGAGCGGTGAGGCGCTCGGCGGGCGGCTCCAGAACGATCAGTCCGGCCCGTTCCCGCACGTCGCGACTGGAGCGCACCGGAAGGGCGAACTCATCGGCCAGGTCGATCAGTTGGGCGGCGTTCGCCCCGACGGCCGCCTCGATGGCGCTCACTCCCACCGCCGCGATCTCCTCCAGCGCCGCCGCGAACCTCCCCTGCGCGACACCGTCCGCGTTGGTCACCCGGAACGCCGACGCGGCGCGCACCGGCGGCGGCACCTGGTCCCACGGCTCCGAGTCCGCGGTTCCGGTGAAGCCGGACACCACGGGGGTGAGGCGTTCCACCGCGCGGTCGCTCAGGGCGAGGAACCCGGTTCCCCAGCCGGCCCTGACCCACTTCTGGCCGCCGGAGGCCACGACATCGGCAGCGTCGTACGCGGCATCAACCACACCGAAGCCCTGGATCGCGTCGACGATGAGCAGGCGATCACCGATGACCTGACGGATGCCGTCCAGGTCGACCCGGAAACCCGTGCGGGAGTCGACGAGGCTGACGGCCACCGCCACGCTCGACGGGGTGAGCTGGTCCCGCACCTGCCCGGGCGTGACCTGGCCGGCGGTGTCTTCGCTTCCGTCGAAGCTCAACCACTGCGGCTGGGCCACGTGCAACGCCTCGGCGGCGCGCACGGCCGCGAACGGCACGCTGGGAAAATCGGCCGGCGACAGGAGCACGTCGCCGGTCAGGCCGAACATGGCGTGCATCAGCCCGGTGCTGGTGTTCGGCTGCGCCGCTACCTGGTCGGGCCGGAAGCCGGTGACGGCGGCCACCGCGGAGCGCATCCGCGCGTCCTGGTCGCCGAAATGGTCCAGGCTCCCGAACCTCGCCCGGCTGAGCACCTCGGTCTGGCCGAGGGCTTCGGCCGCTGCCACCTGGGCGAGGGGGCCGATCCGGCCGTAGTCGAGATAGCCGGGGTCTTCGGTGAAGCCGTCCAGGTAGGCATCCCAGACGGTTGCCGTTCTCATCGGACCCGTGCTCATCCGCCGAACCTGCGGTGGCGTTTGGCGTAGTCGCGCAGGGCCCGCAGGAAGTCGACCTGGCGGAGGTCCGGGCCGAGGGCCTCGACGAAATAGAACTCGCTGTGCGCGCTCTGCCAGAGCATGAAGTCACTCAGACGCTGCTCCCCCGAGGTGCGGATAACGAGGTCGGGGTCGGGCTGGCCGCCGGTGTAGAGATGCTGGCCGATCAGCTCAGGGGTCAGCGTCTCGGCCAAGTCTTCAAGGGTACCGCCGTGGGCGTGATGGGTGGCGACGATGCTGCGCATGGCATCGGTGATCTCGGTGCGGCCGCCGTAGCCGACCGCGAGGTTCACGTGGAGTCCGGACCGGCTCGCGGTGCGGGCCTCAGCGCCGGCCAGGGTGGCTTCGAGGGGCCCGGGCAGGCACTTCTTCGACCCGACCTGCTGCACCTTCCAGTCGCGATAGTGCGAGAGATCCTCGGCGAGGTCGGCGATGATCTCGAACAGGGCGGTGAGTTCCTCGGTGGGCCGCTGCGTGAGATTGTCGGCGGAGAGCAGGTACAGGGTGACCACCGAGATGCCCAGGTCGTCGCACCACTCCAGGAACTCGCGCATCTTCGCGGCCCCGGCACGGTGGCCGTGCGCGGCGGAGTCGTAGCCGAGCTGCCGCGCCCAACGGCGATTGCCGTCGATGATCATGGCCACGTGCTGCGGAAGGACCGCGGCGGTCAGCCCGCGACGCAGCCGACGCTGGTAGACCCGGTACAGGAGTCCTCGTCCGAGGGTGAATTGCCGCATGTGCACACAGTTACGCTAGTCCAATCCGGCCCGCCTCCGCGCCGCGCCGCCCGGCGGCCTGCCGTATCCTGACAGCATGGCCTCCGCGGACGACATCCCGAATCTCCCCCTCCTCGAAGACGAGATCGAGCACCAGGTCCCCGACAAGCCCACCTGGCGAGGCTGGATCCACGCCGGAATGTTCCCCGTCACGATCGTCACCGGCATCATCCTGCTCGTCGCGGCCGAAGGATCCGCCGCCACCTGGAGTTCGGCCGTGTTCGTGGTCAGCTCGCTGCTCCTGTTCGGCAACTCGGCGCTGTACCACCGGTTCGACTGGCAGCCCCGCACGCGGATGATCCTCAAGCGCATCGACCACGCCAACATCTTCCTGCTCATCGCCGGGTCGTACACGCCCATCACGGTGCTGGCCCTGCCGCCGGACAAGGCGGCGCTGCTGCTGAGCCTGGTCTGGGGCGGCGCCGTCCTCGGCATCGCCTTCCGGGTGTTCTGGATCCACGCGCCGCGGTGGCTGTACGTGCCGCTCTACCTCGCGCTCGGCTGGGGCGCGCTGATGTTCATCGTCGACTTCTTCCAGGCCGACGCCCTGATGATGACCCTCATCATGGTGGGCGGGCTCTGCTACTCCGTCGGCGCCGTGGTCTACGGCCTGAAGAGGCCCAACCCGGTACCGGGCGTGTTCGGCTTCCACGAGATCTTCCACTCGCTCACGGTGGTGGCGTTCCTCTGCCACTGGGTCGCGATCCTGATCATCGCGACCCACCCGCTCTACCCGTAGCTCCGCTCCGCTCGGCTCGGCTCAGCTCGGCTCGGCTCGGCTCAGCTCAGCTCAGCTCAGCTCAGGGAGTCTGGCTTCTGCTCGTCCTCCTGTGCGGCCCGCGCGTCGCGCTCGGCCACCTCGGCCTGCAGCCGTTCCTGCATCTCGGCGCGGTAGTTGGTGCGGCGGATGCGCCGGGCCAGGTCCATGCCCAGCAGCAGGGTCACCGCCGCGACGAAGAAGATCGCGAAGAAACCCCACGGGCCCGGGGTGACGGTGTCGGGGTTGAACTCGGGCGGCGGCGTGTTGGAGAGGATGAACCCGACGACGGGGGCGAAGACCGCGCTCATGCGCGGTCCCGCTCGGTCACACCGGCGAAGAGATCGGATTCGGGCATGTCACTGACTACTTTCGATTCGACGAGTTGGAAGTCCTCATAGGGCCAGGCCTTGCGCACCATGTCGTTGGGCCAGAAGAAGAAACTGCTGCTGGGCGACACCTGGCTGGCGTGGGCCTTGAGGGCCTCGTCGCGCACCTCGAGGAAATCACCGATCGGCACGTGCGTCGTGGCCAGTTTCGGGTACTCGCTCATCCGCTCCCGTGCGGTGGCCAGCGGCTCGAGCAGGTCGGAGTCCGGCTCGGTGACGCTCAGCTCGAGGTACATGGCGTCCATGCGCTCGAGGTTGAAAATGCGGTCGTAGTACAGCTTGTCGATCTGCCAGACGGGCCCGGCATCCGGGTAGCGCTCGGCGTCGGCGGCGGCCCGGAACGCCTCGAGGGACACCTCGTGACAGCGGATGTGGTCGGGGTGCGGGTAGCCCCCGTTCTCGTCGTAGGTGATGAGGACCTGCGGGCGGAACTCGCGGATGATACGCACGAGCGGTTCGGCCGAGTACTCCAGGGGCACGTCGGCAAAGGAGTTCTTGGGCACATCGCCGTCATCCTGCATACCGGAATCCTGATAACCCAGCCAACGGTGCTGGATCCCCATGGCCTCCTGGGCGGCCTTCATCTCCAGGCGGCGCAGGCCCGCCAGGTCGCGCTCGGCCATCGCGGTGGGAACCAGGTCCTCGTTGAGGATGCTGCCGCGTTCGCCGCCGGTGCAGCTGACGATGAGCACCTCGGCACCGAGGCTCCGGTAGTACGCGTAGGTTGCTGCACCCTTGCTGGACTCGTCGTCGGGATGGGCGTGCACTGCCAAGAGCCGCAGGGTCATGAAACTCCTCAGAAATGCCAGCTAACCTTGGGTCAAGCCTAATCGCAGAACCGGAAGTGTGGAGCCGTCAGTGCCCGTGAGCAGCAACCTCGACGATCGCTACGGGCGCACGCCCCGCACCCGGCTGCGCGACCGGCGCGTTCTGTGGATCACCGCGGGCGCCTTCGCGTTGATCCTCACCGCCTGGGTGGTCTGGGCGGGCCTGGACGGTGCGGCGCCCACCATCGAGGCCAGGGACACCCGCCACCAGATCATCGACGACAACAGCATCAGCGTCACCTTCGAGGTGTCCCTGCCCACCGGCACGGCATCCAGCTGCGCGGTGCAGGCCCTGAATGAGACCTTCACGGTGGTCGGCTGGAAGGTCCTCGACCTGCCGCCGTCCGACCAGTACACCCGGTCGTTCACCGAGGTGGTGCACACCACCGAGCTGAGCAATACCGGATTGATTTACCGTTGCTGGGTGACCTAGACTGATGTATTCGCCCTGGCAATAGTCGGGGCGTCGCTGTATCTCTGCCGGCCATCGGCCGTCTCAGCGGCGAACGGCCGCCACCACGGCGGCACCATCGGCGCACCATCTGCCGGCGCATCACCGATCAGCACGAGAAGGAGAGAACCATGACTACCGAAACCTCGGTCACCTGGCTGACCCAGGAGGCCTACGACCGCCTCGCTGCGGAGCTGGATACTCTCAGCACCGTCGCTCGCATCGACATCGCCAACAAGATCGAGTCCGCACGCTCCGAGGGCGACCTCAAGGAGAACGCCGGCTACCACGCCGCCAAGGAGGAGCAGGGCAAGATGGAGGCCCGCATCCGCACCCTCACCCTGCTGCTGCGCACCGCCGAGGTCGGCCACGCACCCGAGAGCAAGGGCGTCGTCGAGCCCGGCACCATCATCACCGCAACGATCGCGGGCGATGAGTCGCGCTTCCTGATCGGCAGTCGCGAGATCGCCGGCGACAGCGACCTCGACGTCTACAGCGAGAAGAGCCCGCTCGGCGAAGCCATCATCGGCCTCAAGGTCGGCGCGAAGACGAGCTATGAGACCCCCAACGGCAAGCAGGTCGCCGTTCAGATCCACCTCGTGGAGACCTTCACCGGGTAACTCCCCCACGAACGCGACCAGGCCGGCTGCTCTCGCAGCCGGCCTTTTTGTCTGCCGGGCCGCGCCTAGTCGGTGCGCGGGTCGTAGCCGGCTGCGCGCAGCGTCTCCACGACGTGCTGGCGGTGTTCCGGCCCGCGGGTCTCCACACTGATATCCAGTTCGACCTCGCTGATCTGCAGGCCCACGCCGTGCCGGGTGTGCAGCACCTCGATGACGTTCGCCGCCGCCTCGGCGAGGAGTTCGGAGATCCGGGCGAGCTGGCCGGGACGGTCGGGCAACATGATGCGCAGCTTCAGGTACCGGCCGGATGCGGCCAGGCCGTGGCTGATCACCCGTTGCATGAGCAGCGGGTCGATGTTGCCGCCGGAGAGCATCGCGACGGTGCTGCCTGAACCGCTGGCGGTCGGGGTGATCTTGCCGGCGAGAATCGCGGCCACCGACACGGCGCCGGCGGGTTCGACGACCAGCTTGGCCCGCTCGAGGAGCACGAGGAGGGCCCTGGCCATGTCGTCCTCGCTGACCGTGACGATCTCGTCGACCGCGTCGCGGATGATCGCGAAGTTCAGCAGCCCCGGCTTGGCCACGGCGATGCCGTCGGCCATGGTGGGGGTGATGTCGATGGCGAGGGCCTCCCCCGCCGCGAGAGAGGGCGGATACGCCGCCGCGTTCTCCGACTGCACACCGATGACCCGGATGCTGCGGCTGGTGCTCGCCGCATACTGCTTGAGCACGCTGGCCATGCCGGCGGTGAGGCCGCCACCGCCGATCGGTACGATCACCGTGTCGAGGTCGGGCACCTGGTCGAGGATCTCGAGGCCGAGGGTGCCGGCGCCGGCGACGACATCCGGGTGGTCGAAGGGCGGGATCAGCACCGCACCGGTCTCGCGGGCGTACTCCGCCGCGGCCAGGAGCGGTTCGGCAACGGTGTGGCCGCGCAGGATCACCTGGGCGCCGTAGTCGCGGGTGGCCTGCAGCTTGGGCAGGGCGACGCCGACGGGCATGAAGATGGTGGCCTGGATGCCCAGCTCGCGGGCCGCGAAAGCCACGCCCTGGGCGTGGTTGCCGGCCGACGCCGCGACGACGCCGCGGGCCTTCTCCTCGTCGGTGAGCTTGGAGAGCCGGTTGTACGCGCCGCGGATCTTGTAGGAACCGGTGCGCTGCAGGTTCTCGCACTTGAGGAACACCGGCGCGCCCAGAATCGTGGACAGGTAGCGGGAGCTCTCCATCGGGGTGACGTCGGCCACGCGCGCGACCACGGCGCGGGCGGTCTCGAAGTCGGCCAGGGTGGGGCCGGCGAGAACGGGCTGTTCCATAGGAGTGGGGGTGTCTGTCATGGACGGGTCTCTCGGGCTGGAGCGGTGTCGGCGGGGCGGGTGTCGGCAAGGCTGAGGGAGCGCGGCTGCCGGAAACCGGGCCGCTGGGGAACGGTTTGCCACAGCACCGAACCGGCGGGCGTGCCGAGTGGGGGCAGGCCGCCGCGCCAGGCGCCGCTGTGGATGTAGCTGATCATAACGTTCAGGACGGCCGCGACGGGCACGGCGAACAGCGCTCCGGGGATACCGGCCAGCAGGGCGCCGGCCGCGACGACGAGAACCACGCCGAGCGGATGCACCTTCACGGCGGTGCCCATGATCAGCGGCTGCAGCACGTGGCCCTCGATCTGCTGTACCAGCAGCACCACCCCGAGCATCAGGAGCGCCACGAACCAGTCGTTGAAGATCAGTGCGATCACCACGGCCACCGCCCCGGTGGCGACGGCGCCGACAATGGGAATGAACGAGCCCAGGAAGACCAGCACACCGATCGGCACGGCCATCGGCACCCCGAGGATGGCGGCCCCGGCGCCGATGCCGATGGCGTCGATGGAGGCGACCAGGATCTGCACCTTGGCGAAGTTGCCCAGCGTCGTCCAGCCGGCGATCCCCGCACCGTCCACGGCGGAGCGGGCCCGCCGGGGGAAGATCCGCACGATCCAGTTCCAGATGCTCTTTCCGTCGATGAGGATGAACAGCAGGCTGAACAGGGCCAGCAGCGCGCCGGTGAGCAGGTGGCCCAGGGACGAGCCGACCGAGAGCGCGCCGGTGATGAACACCTCGCTGTCGGCCTGGATGGCGTCGACCGCGTCGCTGAGGAAGCTGCTGATCTCGGTCTCGCTCAGCTGCAACGGCGACGCCGCCAGGGCCTCCTTGAGGCTCGCGTAGGAGACGGCGAACCGTTCGCTGAGGCCGGCGGACCCCGCGGCGATCTGGGTGACCGCCAGGGTCACCAGGCCGGCGATGGCCGCGAGCGTGCCGACCAGGGCCACCGCCACGGCCAGGCCCTTCGGCCAGTGGTGCCGGGTGAGGAAGCCCACGAGCGGGACCAGCAGCGCCGAGACCAGCACGGCCACCAGCAGCGGGATGACGATGAAGCGCAGCTGCACCACCAGGAACAGCACGACGGCGATGGCGGCGGCGATCACCAGCAGCCGCCACGACCAGGCGCCGGCCAGCCGGAGTCCGGCGGGCAGGTTCTCGTCGACACCGTTCGGCAGGCCGGCGGGCGGCGTCAGGGCCGGACCGGCCTCGGCTGAGCCGGTCGGCAGCGGTGCGAGCACGGCCGTGATCGGGCCGGCTGCCGACTGTGCGGGCCTGCGCTTGCGTTTACCGAACCAACCGGATCGTCCCGTCGATGTGCTCACCGGAACAGTTTAGGACGGCAGGTCAACCGCGGCCCCATCAGGGCCTGCCCGGACCGGCCCGGCGACGGTTTCCACCGGAACCGGCGCACCGGTGAAGCCCACGGACACCGCCTCCCCCGGCTGCGGGTGCACCCGCACATCGTGCTGCACCACGACCGTCCCGCCGGCGGCCAGCGCCACCGTGGTGCGGCGCAGCGAGCCGAGGAAGCTGGAGAGCCGGACCGTGCCCGCCAGGGCGGCGGCGCCCGGGGTCCCACCGGGCGCCAGCGACAGGTCTTCCGGCCGCACGAACACCCGCACCGGGCCATCCGCCTGGGACGGGTCGACGAGCGGCAGGGTGATCCCGTGCACGGTGGCGAACCCGTGCAGCACCTCGCCGGGCAGCCGGTTGGACAGGCCCACGAAGTCGGCGATGAACGGGGTCGCCGGGCGGGTGTACAGCTCCTCCGGGGTGCCGACCTGCTCGATCCGGCCGTCCCGCATGACGGCGACCCGGTCGGCGACCGCGAGAGCCTCATCCTGGTCATGGGTGACGAACAGCGTCGTGATGCCCAGTTCGGTCTGGATGCGCCGGATCTCCTCACGCAACTGCACCCGCACCTTCGCGTCCAGCGCGGAGAGCGGCTCGTCCAGCAGCAACACCCGGGGACGCGTCACCAGAGCCCGTGCCAGGGCCACCCGCTGCTGCTGACCGCCGGAGAGCTGGTGGGCGTAGCGGTCGTAGTGGGCGGCCAGCCCCACCAGGCCGAGCGCTTCCGCCGCACGGTCGCGGCGTTCGGCGGCCGGGACCCGGCGCATCCGCAGCCCGAACTCGACGTTCTGCCCGGCGCTCAGGTGCGGGAACAACGAGTAGGACTGGAAGACCATGCCCATGTCGCGGCGGCTGGTGGGCAGGGCGGAGACGTCCTGACCGTCCAGGAGGATGCGGCCGTCGTCGGTGGACTCCAGGCCCGCGAGCACCCGCAGCGCGGTGGTCTTGCCGCTGCCGCTGGGGCCGAGCAGGGCCACCAGCTCGCCTGCTTTCAGGGTGAGGTCGAAGTCGGTCAGCGCC
>NZ_JAODBG010000141.1 GCF_025463825.1 Cryobacterium sp. | reverse complement strand
GGTCTAGAGCCATCGTGTGGTGTCCTTTGTGAGTTGCTTTAGTCGGTACTCACTGACCATCCCACGGTGGCTCTTTACGTTGCCGAAGCAACGCTCAAGAGCGAGAAACCACACCACTCAAGGGGACGTAACCAGAACCAGGCGGGTCGGGCGGGGTATGCGTCGAACTGTGACACCGCCGGGCCAGCCGCCGGGCCATGCCCATGATGATGGTCAGTCAGGGCAAAGGAGAAACCACATGAGCACGACGATCCCGTTCCGCCTCGGATTTCTGGCGTTCGTCGAGCACGGCAACGTGAGCCAGGGGCCGCGCGGCCCCTTCTCCCAGGGGCTTAACGACGGGCTGGAACTCTTCGAACTGGCCGACGAGCTCGGCTACGACACGGGATGGGTGCGCCACCGCCACCTGCAGAACTACCTGTCCTCGCCGCTGCCGTTCCTCACCGCTGCCGGCGCCCGCACATCGAACATCCGCCTCGGCACCGCGGTGATCCCGCTGCGCTTCGAGAACGCCGCCCGCCTCGCCGAGGATGCCGCGACGGTGGATCTGCTCACCAACGGCCGGCTCGAGCTGGGCCTCAGCTCCGGGTACGCCGGGCAGGACTCCATCTACAGCGAGGTGTACGGGCCCATCGACGGTGACCTGCAGAGCGTCGTCGACACGGAGCTGAAGAAGTTTTTCCGCGCCGTGGAGGGGGAGACCGTAGCCGTTGCCGATGCGGAGTTCCTCATCGCGCCGGAAGGCACCCCGCTCGCCGTGCTCCCACACAGTCCCACCCTGCGGGACCGGGTCTACTACGGTGCGGGGAGCAAGGTCAGCGCCATCCGCACGGGCAGCCGGGGCCTGCGGTTGCAGTTGTCGACGCTGCAGACCGAGGGCGGCGTCGGGCTCAGCTTCGAAGAGTCCCAGCGGGATTCGATCAGGGGCTACCGCGAGGCGCACGCCCGGACCAGCCACCGCCCGTCGTACGCGGCGGTGAGCCGCCAGGTGCTGCCCATCACACAGGGCCGCGACCGCGACGACTACGCCGGGCTGATCAGCCGCGACCAGGAACGCCAGGCGGCTCAGGCCGCGACCGGCGCGGCACCGCTGGGCAACCTCCGCGCCCAGTTCGGCAAGGTGCCGGCGGGGTCCCCCGAGGACATCGTGCGGTTCCTCGGCGCGGATGTGGCCCTGGCCGAATCCGACGAGCTGATCATCGCGTTGCCGTTCGACCACCCGATCGAGGTCGTCAAGCACATCCTCACCGTGGTCGCGACCGAGATCGCACCGGCGCTCGGCTGGCGGGCGGGCGCCGACCGGGTGGAACGCACGCCGGCCGACGCCCGGGAGGCCGCCGCGTCGTGAGCGGCGTTCCCCTCCCGGCGCCCGGCCAGCGGGCGGGACGGGTCAGGCGGGACGGACGGCCGTGAGGTCACGGACGGCCGCGTACTGGGCGCGCACCTGCGGGGTGGGCGTGGCGCGGTAGGTGTCGCCGTCGGAGAGCGCCCAGGCCGGCGGCCGGTCGCCGCCGAGGAGGGCCCAGGCGGCTTGGCGGGCGGCGCCGTCGGCGACGTACTCGCCCTGGCTGGGCACCGTCACGTCGAGGCCGAGCACCGCCGGGGCGATGCGCCGGACGGCCTCGGACTGGGCGCCGCCACCGATGAGGAACACCCGGTGCACGGGCACGCCCTGGTCGCGCAGGGCGTCCAGGCCGTCGGCCATGGCACAGAGCATGCCCTCCACGGCGGCCCTGGCGAAGTGCGCCGGGGTGGTGTTCACGCTCCGCAGCCCGTGTAGTGCTCCGGTGGCGTCCGGCCGGTTCGGGGTGCGCTCGCCCTCGAGGTACGGGATCAACACCAGACCGTCCGCCCCGGCCGGCGCCGCCAGGGCCAGGCTGCTGAGCCCGGCATGGTCGACGCCGAGCATCCGGGCAGCGGCGTCGAGCACCTGGGCGGCGTTCAGGGTGCAGGCCAGGGGCAGGAACGCGCCGGTGGCGTCGGCGAAGCCGGTGACCAGGCCGCTGGCATCCGTGGTGGGTGTTGCGGAGATCGCCGAGACCACACCCGAGGTGCCGATCGAGATCGCCACATCGCCCTCCACCAGGCCGAGGCCCAGCGCCGCCGCGGCGTTGTCGCCCGCGCCGGCGCCGAGCACGATGCCGCCGGGGGTCTGGCCGGCCCGGGCACCCGGGTCGATCACCCGGGGCAGGATCGCGTCGTGGCCGAGGCCCAGCTCGAGCAGGTCGCGCCGGTAGTCCTCGCTCAGCGGCGACCAGTAACCCGTGCCGGAGGCATCCGAACGGTCGGTGGTGAGGCTCGCGAGCCCGGCGGCGCCCGACCCGGCGCCGTGCCCGGCGAGCCGCCAGGTGAGCCAGTCGTGGGGCAGCGCCACCGCGGCCACCCGGCCCGCGTTGACGGGCTCGGCGTCGCGGAGCCAGCGCAGCTTGGTGACCGTGAGGGAGGCGACCGGCACCGAGCCGATGATGCCGGACCAGGCCACCGCGCCGGTGACGGGGTCACCGTGGCCGAGCTCCTTGATCAGGTCCAGCGCCGCCTGCGCCGACCGGGTGTCGTTCCAGAGCAGGGCATCGCGCACCACCGCTCCGGTGGAATCCAGCGCCACCATGCCGTGCTGCTGGCCGCCCACGGCCAGGGCGGCCACGTCGGCCAGGCCGCCGGCGTCGGTGGTCGCGACCTGGAGGGCGTGCCACCAGCGGTCCGGGTGGATGGAGGTGCCGTCGGGATGCGAGGCGCGGCCGGTACGCACGAGGGCGCCGGTCTCGGCAGCGCGGATGACGATCTTGCAGGATTGGGTGGAGGAGTCCACACCCGCGACCAGCGTCATCGGGCGCCGAGACTCTCGGTGACCGGTGCGGCAGAGGCGTCGCTGTTGTGGCCGAGCAAAATCTCCAGGGTGCGGCGGGCGCCCACGCTATGCAGCAAGCCCAACGCCCGGTCGTACTCGGTGACGAAGATCTCGTTCTCGATCAGGCTGCCGAACAGGTCGCGGTCGCGCAGGAAGGAGTGACCGTCCATCGCGTAACCGGCCGCGCTGGCCATGACGCGCTCCTTGATGCGGTCGCAGACGTCGATCGGCTCGCCCTGCTCGTCGATGCCCTCGGCGTACCGGGCCCAGCTGGCCACGATCGCGGCGGAGAGCTCGACGTGTCCGCCGGCGGCCAGCTGGTCGTTCACGACCGGGAGCAGCCACTTCGGGATGCGGTCGGAGGACTCGTTGCAGAGCCGGGCGACGGTGTCGCGCACGCCGGGGTTGGAGAAGCGTTCGATCAGCTCGGCCTTGTAGGCCTCGAGGTCGATGCCGGGAACCGGCTTGAGCGTGGGGGTGCCCTCGCGGTCCATGTAGGCCCGCAGGAACTCCGCGATCAGCGGGTCGCCGGCGGCCTCGTGCACCAGGCGGTAGCCCATCAGGTGGGCGAAGTAGCACAGGCCCTGGTGGCTGGCGTTGAGCAGACGCAGCTTCATCAGTTCGTAGGGCTCCACGTCCGCGACCAGCTGGGTGCGGCTGTGCTCGAACGGCGGCCGGCCGCCGGTGAAGGTGTCCTGCAGCACCCACTGGAAGAACGGTTCGCAAACCACCGGCCAACCGTCGGTGACGCCGAAGGTATCGGCGACGAGGGCGCGGTCAGCGTCGGTGGTGCCGGGGGTGATCCGGTCGACCATGCAGTTCGGGAAGTCCACCGACGCATCGATCCAGGCGGCCAGTTCGGCGTCCTTGGCGGCGGCGAAAGCGACGAAGGTATGCCGCGCCACCTCGCCGTTGTTCTGCAGGTTGTCACAGGACATCACCGTGAACGGAGTGATACCACGGTCCCGCCGGCGGCGGAGCGCCTCGACGGTGATGCCGAACGCGGTGGCCGGCACGCTGCCCGTGACGAGGTCGGCGGCGACCTGCGGGGTGGTGAGGTCGAACGCACCTGTGACGGGGTGGATGTTGTAGCCGCCCTCGGTGACGGTGAGCGAGACGATGCGCACGGCCGGGCTGGCCATCCGTTCGATGACGGCCTCGACGTCGTCCGGCGCGAACATGTAGTCGATGATGGAACCGATGACCCGGCCCTCGAGGTGGCCGTCGGCGTGCTTCTCGACCACGGTATACAAGCCGTCCTGGGCCTTCATCACGTCGCGCATGGTGGCGTCGGAAGGGAGCACGCCGATGCCGCAGATGGCCCAGTCGCGGGCCAGGCCCTGGCCCAGCAGGTCGTCGATCATGAGCGCCTGGTGCGCCCGGTGGAAACCGCCGACGCCGAAGTGCATGATGCCCGCGGTGAGCCCGGCGCGGTCGTAGGCCGGCACGCTGACGGTCGCGGCCAGTGCGGCCAGGTTCTCGGGGCGGAGGGCGGTGGTGATGGTTGTGCTTGTGGTGGTCATTGTCGTGTCCTTGCGTGGGGAGTGCGTGGTCGTACCGGGAAGGTGGGGGATGCGGGGGGCGCTAGCGGATGGCGAGGTCCACCTCCGGTGCGCGGATGACGGAGGCCGGCGGTACACCGTCGAAGCCCGGCTGGGTGCCGCGCAGCACTGTGGACATCGCGGCAGCGACGAGGTACAGCGCGGCGAACAACACCACAAGGCCGAGGGCACCGAGAGTGCTGTAGAGCAGCGCGACCAGCAGCGGGCCGGCGAAGACGGCGGCGCCGATGCCGAGGTTGTAGGAACTCATTGCGGCCCCCGGGTGCTGGGGGGCGAGCGAGACGGCGATGGCGGACAGCGGCACGAAGCCGGCCAGGCCGATGCCGAAGACGGCGCCCACCAGCAGGGTGAGGGCGTACGCGAACGGCCAGCCCTGGCTGATCGCGAAGTCGGGCACCACGTAGAGGGCCAGCATCGAGACGGCGCAGAGCACGGCGCCGTACCAGGTGACCGTGCGGCTCCAGCCGTTCCGGTCGCCGAGCCAGCCGAAGAACAGGTTGAACGGGATGTTCACCGCGTAGATGACCGTGGTGAGGATGAGGAACTGGCCGATGCTCCAGTGGAACCGGTCGACGAACAGGGCGGGGAAGAAGATGGCCATGCCGTAGGTGGGGATGGAGTTGATCATGCGGGTGAGCATGACCATCAGCACCTTGGGCTTGGTGGCCAACAGCTTGAGGCCGTAGGTGAGAACCGTGAAGACCTCGTCGGAGTTGGTGACCAGGGGAGCGCGACCGAGCTTCTCCTTGACGCCGATCAACGCGACGGCCGCGCCCAGCACGGCCAGGCCCAGGGAGACCCAGAGGGTCTGGAACATCGAGAGGTGGAAGATGTCGAGGGTGCTGGTGGCGACCAACGCGCCGAGGGTGGGCAATCCGGCGGTGAAGGCCACGTAGAACCAGCCGATCGAACTGGCCAGGCGCTTGGGGTTGGCGGTGGCGGTGATCCAGACCAGGAAGCCGTAGGCGAAGAACGGATAGCCGAACCCGCGTAGGCCGTAGGTGATGAAGATCAGCACCACGTCGCTGGAGTTCAGCGCCAGAATGAGAAAGGCGAGTTCGAAGAATACCCAGATGCCGGCGCCGATCATCATCACCCGCCGCGGGCCCCAGAGGTCGGAGAGGGCGGCGGAGAAGAACGCCGCGACCGCCACGGCGACGCCGTAGACGGTGACGAGCAGGCCGACCAGTGGGATGGAGAAGCCGTGTTCGCCGGTGAGAAAGGGGGAGAGGATGTTCGTCTCGACCCCATCGCCGATCATGAAGAGCGCCAGTCCGACGAACCCCCAGATCAGTGGGCGGGGTAATCCGAGTTTGTCCAGGATGCCTTCGCGGGTGGTGCCCGTGGATCCAGTGGGCTGGGTCTGCGTTGCCAGTGATGCCATTATTCGCGTCCTTACGATGGGCCATCAGAAACTCAATTCGCCAAAAGTAACACAGCAATTACCATAATTACCGTTTTGGGTGATAATTCTGACGGAAGTGCCGGGATTGATCTATCATGGGGAACATGAAAAGTGAGATGTCCGGAGGGCCAGACGGAGCGTCGGCACCCCGCGACGGCCTGACCGCCGTGGCGCGCCGCGGTGAACTGGTGCGCTACATCGATTCCCACACGGTGGCCCGGGCGGAGGAGCTCGCCGGGGCGTTCACCGTGAGCGCCATGACGATTCACCGCGACCTCGACCTGCTCTCCCGGGAGGGCCTGATCGAGCGTGTCCGGGGTGGCGCGCGGGCCCTCCCGCACGCGTTCCTCGAGCGGGACGTGCGGCTGCGGCGGGCCACGAAGGTCAACGAGAAGCTGGCCCTGGCGCGGGCCGCCGCCGCCCTGATCCGGGCCGGCGACATGGTGGCCATCGACGACTCCACGACCGCCGCCGCGATGCTTCCGGTTCTGGCCCCCCGGGCGCCGGCCACCGTGATCACACACTCGCTCGCGCTGATGCACGACCTCACCCGGGCGCATCCGGAGATCAAGCTGCTCGGCCTCGGCGGCCAGTACTACCCGGAAACCGACTCGTTCCTCGGCTCAGTGGTGATCGATCAGATCAAGCGCATCTCCGCCGATGTCGTCTTCATCTCCACCACCTCCGTGAAGAACGACGCCCTGTTCCACCCCGACGCTGAGGCGGCCCGCACCAAGCAGGCGCTCATCGAGATGGCGGACCGCAAGGTGCTGCTGGTCGATGTGACGAAGTTCGGCGCGAAGGGGCTGCACCACGTGGTCGACCTGGCGGTGTTCGACGACATCATCGTCAGCGCCGACCTCCCGGCCGAACACCGCGCCCAGCTCGACCGGCTGGACGTGGCCGTGCACTACGTGCCCACCCCCGAGCCGTAACCCGTGCTGGTCGCGCCGCGGGATAACCTGAGCGCATGCAGGAGCCGTCCACCGAGATGCGCCGGCGGCTTGTCGGGTGGGGCGTGACTCCTGCCGGCCCGCCGCAGCACACCCGGTCAAGTGAGCTGATGCCGGGCATCCGGCAGGGCTCCCCGGTGATGCTGAAACTCGCCCTGGTCGACGAGGAAGAGCGGGGCGGCGCACTGCTGGACTGGTAAGACGGCCGGGGGGCCGCGACGGTGTTGGAGCGCGAGGAGCGCGCCATCCTCATGATGCGCGCCACCGGGCCACGCGACCTCGTGCTCATGGCCGCCTCCGGGCAGGACGCCGCGGCGACCGGGATCCTGGTGCAGACCGCGATTGCGCTGCACCACCACCCGGCGCCGACCGCGCAGGACGGCGTGGAGCTGGTCCCGCTCCGCCGGTGGTTCGCCGACCTGCTGGCCGCCGACTCCGCCGATCCGCTGCTGCGCCAGGCCGCCGAGCTGGCCGAGCGACTGCTGGGCACCACCGCACCGGCGGATGTCGCGGTGCTGCACGGCGACATCCACCACGGAAACGTGCTCGACTTCGGTGACCACTGGGCGGCGATCGACCCGAAGGGGCTGATCGGGCACCGCGCCTTCGACTTCGCGAACATCCTCTGCAACCCGACCGAGGCGGCATCGCTCGCCCATCTCGCCGACCGCGTCGAGACCATCAGCCGGCAGGCGGATCTCGCGCCGACGGTCCTGGCCGAGTGGACGATCGCCTGGTGTGGGCTGTCCCTGGTCTGGGACCAGGCCGAAACCGGCTCGACCTGGCACGCCCGCTCGGCCCGGGCCGTGGCGGCGGCGCTGATGGGCTGGGCCGCGGGCGACTCGCCGGCAGCCGGGCCGGCTCGCCTGCGATAATCTTCTGAACCGCAATCATCCGAAAGGCGCCACCATAGCCCAGCTCACCTCCACCACGGACTCGATCGGGGCCGCCCCGGCGGACTCCGACCTCGGCGCCACGTGAGCGGGCGCATCCACTTTGTCCGCCACGCTGAAACCCTCTTCAACGTGAACGGCCAGCTGCAGGGCTGGTGCGACTCGCCGCTGACCGCCCGCGGCGAGGCCCAGGTGGCCGCGCTCGGTGAGTGGATGCGGGAGGTGCCGCTCGCGGCGGCGTTCATGAGCGACCTGACCCGCACCCGCACCACCATGGCGGGGGCGCTCGCCGGGCATCCGCAACTCGTCCCCACCCCCATGGTCGAGCTGCGGGAGTGGCACTTCGGCGGTTGGGAGGGCCAACCCAACGCCTCGCTCTGGGAACCGGTCTTCGCCGAGCACGGCACGGTCTACGCGGCCGGATCGGCAGCGTTCCCGCGGATCACCGCGAACGGGTTCGACAGCCTGCTCGACGCCATCCACCGCCTCGACCCGCTCGGCCGCGCCGAGTGCGCCGCCGCCGTGAATGCCCGCATGACGGTGGCCTTGGCGACGGTGGTCGCCGCGTCGGAACTGGCCACCACGGCCGATGCCGGGGACATCCTCGTCGTCACCCACGGCGCGGTGCTCGGCAGCCTGCTGCGGGCGCTGATGCCGGACGGGCCGTGACCGCCGGGTTCCCGAACTGCGGAATCGTCAGCGTCACCTGGCAGGACGGACACGGGGTCGCGGCCGCGGTCGACGCATCCTGTTCGGCACCGTTGGTCTAGCTGGGCGACTGCCGATAGTCGGGTGGTATTTCCAGACTCGGAGCGTAGGGTCGGACGTAGTAGCGCGACAGGTCCAATTGTGACAACGGAGGTTGCACGTCATGTCCCGACCCTGGCTGAAGTGGGTGCCCGCCGTTGCGGTGCCCGCGGTAATCGTGGTGGGCGTGCTCGCCGCACCGCTGCAGGCCGGCGCGGCCGTCGACCTTCCCGAGAAGACGCCCAAACAGGTGCTCGAACTGGCAGCGGGCAGCGGCGTCGACACCTTCTCCGGCACCCTCGAACAGTCCTCGGACCTCGGCCTGCCCGAATTGCCCAGCACCGGTGACGCCGCCACCAGCGAGGTCTCCGACGCCCTCGAGCTGCTGACCGGCAGCCACACCGTGCGGGTCTACCAGAACGGTGCCGACAAGTCCCGGGTGCAGGTGCGGTACCCGATGTCCGAGCGCAACCTGATCCAGAACGGATCCGACGTCTGGCTGTACGACTCAGCCGACAACACCGCCGCGCACACCACCCTGCCGGACGCCGCCGCCGGTCGGACCAGCCCGGAGGAAACCTACACGCCGAGCGACCTTGCCGACACGTTCCTTGCCGACGTCACCCCCAACACCATCGTCAGCCTGGGCGAGAACACCCAGATCGCCGGCCGGGGCGCCTATGAGCTCGTGCTCACCCCGAACACCGCCGACACCCTGGTGGGGTCCGTCGCCATCGCGGTCGACTCCGACACCGGATTGCCGCTGCGGGTGCAGGTCTTCGCCTCGGATGCGGCCGAACCCGCCATCGAGGTAACCTTCACCGCGGTCAGCTTCGAGGCCCCGGACGCCGACCTCTTCGCCTTCACCCCGCCGGCGGGCGCCACTGTGACCGAGGAAACCCTGCCCGAACGGGGCGACGCTACACCCGACAAGACCCCCAAGGCCGACCAGACCGACCACGGCGGCGCCACCGTCGTCGGCACCGGCTGGGACGCCGTGATTGCGGTGCCGGCCAGCGCGGATGGGTCCGGCCTCGCCGAACTCACCACCTCGCCCCTGTACACACAACTCACCGAGGCCGTGGACGGTGGCCGGGCGCTGCGCTCAACGCTCCTGTCGGTGCTGATCACCGATGACGGCCGGGTGTTCGCCGGCTCGGTGTCTGTGGAGCGGCTGCAGGCCGTCGCCGCCGAGTGACACCGGCCGCCCGGGCAGGTGACCTGGCTATCGAGACCCGGGCACTCACCAAGCGGTTCGGCCGGCAGCTCGCGGTCGACGCGGTCGACCTCGCGGTGCCGACCGGCTCGGTGTTCGGCTTCCTGGGCCCGAATGGGTCCGGCAAGACCACGAGCATCCGGGTGATGCTCGGCCTCGCTGCGGCCACCAGTGGCGAGGTGTCGGTGCTCGGCGAGCCGATGCCGGGCCGGCTGGCCCGGGTGCTGCCGCAGGTGGGTGCGCTCGTCGAGGGTCCGGCGTTCTACCCGTTCCTCTCGGGTGCGGCGAACCTGGCCCGCCTGGACACCGCCGACCGCGCCGCACCCTGGCGGACCCGGAAGGCCAGGGTGGACCGGGCGCTGGAACGGGTCGGCCTGTCGAACGCGGCCCGCAAGAAGGTGTCCGCGTACTCGCTGGGCATGAAGCAACGACTGGGCATCGCCAATGCCCTGCTGATGCCGCGCCGATTGCTGGTGCTCGACGAACCGACCAACGGGCTGGACCCGCAGGGCACCCGTGAGGTGCGGGCCCTGGTGCGGTCGCTGTCGGGCGAGGGCACCACGGTCTTCGTCTCCAGCCACCTGCTCGCCGAGGTGGAGCACATGTGCACCCATGCCGCCATCATGAGCGCGGGGCGCCTCGTGGCCCAGGGCACCCTCGACGAGCTGCGCGCGGGCGAGTCCCGGGTGCGGGTACGCACGCCGGATGCGGCCGCCGCGGTGCGCGTGCTCGTCGCCGCCGGCCTCCCGGCCGCGCCGGAACCGGTGCCGGAGGACCTCGGCGACCGCGCGGGCGACCCGTGGGTGAGCGCGCCCCTCGAGCTGCCCCGTTCCGGACGAGTTGCCCCGGCGGAGCAGGGCAACTGGTCCGCAGGAGGGCAACTCGGCGGCGGCGCCCTGCCCGAAGAACTTGTCGCCGCCCTCGTGGCCGCCGGCGTGCGGGTGCGCGGCTTCGAGGTGCAGAACACCAGCCTGGAGGATCGTTTCGTGGCGCTGACCGGAGAGGGGTTCGACGTTGTCCGATAGCCAGCCGGCGCCCGGCGGCACGTCTCGAGGCGCGCCCGACACCGGTGGCGCGATCGCTGGCATCGCTGCCGCGGCCCAATCCGCATCCGCGACAGCGCCCGCGCGCCCGCTCGGCGCGTGGGCCCTGCTCGTGTCCGAACTGAACGTGCTCTTCCGCCGCCGCCGCACGTGGGCGCTGCTGCTCGCGCTGGCGGCGGTCCCCGTGCTCATCGCGGTCGCGGTACGCCTCTCCTCGCGAGAACCGAGCCCCGGCCGCGGCCCGCCGTTCCTCGACCAGGTCACCCAGAACGGCCTGTTCGTGGCGGTGACCGGTCTCATCGTGTCGATCCCGCTGTTCCTGCCGCTCACGGTGGGCGTCGTCGTCGGCGACACGATCGCGGGTGAGGCCGGTCTCGGCACCCTGCGTTACCTGCTCGTGGCGCCCGCGGGCCGGGTGTGGCTGCTCGTGGTGAAATACCTCGGCGCGGCCGCGTTCTGCCTGGCGGCCACGGTCACCGTGGTCACCGCCGGGGTGCTCGCCGGGCTGGCGCTCTTCCCCGTCGGGCCGCTCACCCTGCTCTCCGGCGACACGATCGGGCTGGCCGAGTCGTTCGGCCGGGCGCTGCTCATCGCCGGCTACGTGACGGTGTCGCTGCTGGGCCTCTCGGCGATCGGCCTGTTCTTCTCCACCCTCACCGTGGTGCCCGTCGGCGCCATGGCCGCCACCATCGTGCTCTCGGTCGTGACCCAGGTGCTGGACTCGCTCCCGCAGCTGGAGTGGCTGCATCCGTGGCTGTTCAGCCACTACTGGCTCGACTTCGCCGACCTGCTGCGCCAGCCGGTGGACTTCTCCTCGTTCGGCGCGAACGCGCTGCTGCAGGCCGGCTACCTGCTCCTCTTCGGGGCGCTGGCCTACGGCCGGTTCCTGACCAAGGACATCCTGAGTTGACCGGACCCGTGCGACGGCCCGGCCCTTGGTGAATCCTACGAGGTTGGTATGAGTCTGGCCGGATATGCGCAGACCGGCATGAAGCGGGTGTCGCGACCACATACGGTAGTACTGTGCCCTCGTCTGGGGGGTTGATAGTGGAGGCACCAGCATGACCAACGAAAGTATCCCGCCCGTCGTCCGGCCGAGCACCCCACCGCAGGTGACGCTGGCGGATGTCGCGTCCAGCGCCCAGACCTCGGCCGCCGCCGCGGACGCGGCCACGATTGTCTCCGGGATCGCCCTCTCGACCCAGTCGGTGCAGCCGGGTGACCTGTTCGTGGCGCTGCCCGGCAAGAACGGCCACGGCGCCCAGTTCGCCGCCCGCGCGGTGCAGGCCGGCGCCGTCGCGGTACTCACCGACGCAGCGGGCGAAGACACGGCCCGCGCTGCGGGCGTGCCCACCATCATCAGCGACCGCCTCCGCGAACGGCTCGGCGAGCTCAGCGCCTTCATCTACGGCACCGCCGACAACGCCCCGACCATCTTCGGTATCACCGGAACCAACGGCAAGACCACCACCGCATACGTGCTCGAGGCCGTGCTCCGCCAGATGGGCCTGGTCACCGGGCTGTCCACGACGGCCGAACGGCACATCGCGGGCGAGGTGTTCGTGTCCCGGCTGACCACCCCGGAGGCCACCGACGTGCACGCGCTCCTGGCTCGCATGAAGGAACAGCACGTGGAAGCGGTGGTGCTCGAGGTGAGCGCCCAGGGCCTCACCCACGGTCGCGTCGACGGCATCGTCTTTGACAGCGTCGGCTTCACCAACCTCTCCATCGACCACCTCGACGACTACGGCACCATGGAGAAGTACTTCGCCGCCAAGGAGCTCCTGTTCCGGCCTGAGCGCGCCCGCGCCGCGATCGTCAGCCTGGAAACCTCCTGGGGCGTCCGCCTCCTGGCCGAACCCACCATCCCGGTGTCGTCGATTTCCGCCGATCCCGACACCGACCCGGACTGGCGCCTTGAGATCCTTGAGGCCCTGCCGGAGTCCACCCGCTTCCGCGTCACGAACCGCGCCGGCGATACCGTGGAGACCACCGTCGCCCTACTCGGCGACCACCTAGTCGCGGACGCCGGCCTCGCCGTCGCCATGATTCTGAACGCCGGCTACTCCGCCGCCCGGATGCAGGAAGCACTGCAGGACGGCATCGAGGTTTACATCCCCGGCCGCACCGAGAGCGTCTCCGGTCCCACCGGCCCGCGGGTGTACGTGGACTTCGGGCACAGCTCCGACGCCTTTGAGAAGACCCTGCGCGCCGTCAAGGCCGTCACCACCGGCCGTGTCATCATGCTCTTCGGCGCCGACGGCGACCGCGACCCGGTCAAGCGCCCCGAAATGGCGCGGGTCGCCGCGGCCGGCTCCGACATCGTCGTGATCACCGACCACCACCCCCGCTTCGAGGATCCCGCCAGCATCCGTCGGATGCTCGTCGACGCCGCCAGGGAAGCCTTCCCCGGCAAGCAGATCGTGGAGGTCTCCCCGCCGGAGGCCGCCATCGACTACGCCGTCGACCTGGCCAGGGACGGCGACGCGATCCTCTGGGCCGGCCCGGGCCACCAGGACTACCGCGACATCCAGGGCGTGCGCACGCCGTACTCGGCGCGCGCACTGGCGCGGGATGCTCTCACCCGGCACGGTTGGCCGGTCGAGGGCTAGGCCCGGCCTGAGGCGTCCCCGCGGAGGAGAGATTCGTCCCTGCAGGCGCAGGTTCGCTGTCGTGGCGCAGATTTTGACCTCCGCCACGAGAGCGGGCGCGCGCCACGGACGCGAAAGTGCGCCACGAGATCCGCAGCAAGGTCCCACGGCAATGCTCCCGGGGCACGCTTTCGCTCCCGCGGCACGTGTTAGGTCCGGCGGCCCGAATTAGAACGCGTGCCGCGGTACACATCGCGTGCCGCGACACAAATACCGCGTGCCGCGACACACACCGCGTGCCGCGAGAGCCAGCGCCGAGGACGCACTACAGGAGCCCCGGGAGCCGGGCTCAGGCCGGCCGCACCCGGGCGATCGCGATCCGGCCGCGGCCGACGAGCTGCAGGCCCGCGCCGGGGGCGAGGAGCACGGCGTCGTGGGCACCCAGCGTGGTCCAGGGCCCCGGATGCTCCCGGCAGACCAGCCAGCCGTCGAGGAACACGACCGCCACCTCGTCGGCGTCAGCGGCGGCGACGGTGCCCATCCCGCTGACCGACTCCGCGCCGAGCGTGCCGCGGCGTCGGCCGCGGTCGCACATCAGGTTAAGGTCGAGGGTCTCGCCGGTGACACCGGTTGAGGCCACACTGTTCTCGCCGGGAAAGTCGTGGACGTCGTACTGTCCCAACCACACCGCGGCACCTTCGTCGGTGATCCCCAGCCCGGCGGCCGAGAGCGCCATCAAGGAGCGGTCCACCCCCGGGAAGGTGGAAAAGGGGCCGTCGGCGGACACCGTGGCGATGCTCAGCCGCCAGTCGAACCGGCCCGTGGCGGTGTCCGGTTCGCCGGTGGCGGCATCCGCTGCGCCGGCGCGCACCAGGATCTCGCTGGTGCTGCCGGTGCCGTTGCGCCACGGCGACGCCGAGCGGTCCGCCGCGCGCAGCATCGTGGTGCCCGCGGATGCGGGCCCGGCCGCGGTGTCGGTCTCCATCAGAAGCCCGGTTGGGTACGCGCCGCGCGCACCCCTTCGGTCCAGGTGGCCAGGCAGAGCGAAACACCGGGCCGGTAGGCGAGGTGCGCCACCGAGGGGGCGTCGAGCACCTGCAGGTCCGCGCGGCCGCCGATGGTGAGCGAGCCCACGGCATCCGGCCCGTGTTCGCGGCCCACGGACCGGGCCGCGCCGCGGGTGGCCGCCCAGACCGCTTCGCGCACGGTGAGGCCCATCTGGAGCACCGCGGTGGCCACGCTGAACGGCATCGACGTGGTGTAGGAAGTGCCGGGGTTGCAGTTGCTGGCCAGGGCGATGTGCGCGCCGGCGTCGAGCAGCCGGCGGGCCGGCGGGAACGGCTCGCGGGTAGAGAGGTCGCAGGCCGGCAGCAGCGTGGCGACGGTGCCGGAGCCGGCGAGGGCGTCGATGTCGGCCTCCTCGAGGTGGTTGCAGTGGTCGACGCTGGCGCAACCGAGCTCCACCGCGAGGCGCACCCCGCCGCTGAAGCCGAGCTGGTTGCCGTGCAGGCGAAGGCCCAGGCCGGCGGCGCGGCCGGCGAGCAGTACCTCGTGGCTCTCCTCCACGTCGAAGGCGCCGGTCTCGCAGAAGGCGTCGATGAAGTCCACGTGCGGGCTGACAGCCGCGAGCATCGGGCCGGTGACCAGGTCTAGGTAGTCGCGCCGGTCGAGTCCGGGCGGCACCACGTGGGCGCCGAGGTAGGTGACGACGTCGGCGACCTCGGCTGCGGCCTGGGCCGAACGCAGCTCGCTGGCCAGGTCGAGGCCGTAACCGGTCTTGGTCTCCAGGAACGTCGTGCCCTGGGCCTCGGCCTCCCGGCGCAGCCGCCGGGCGTTGCCGATGAGGTCGGCGGATGTGGCGGAGCGGGTGGCCGCCATCGTAGTCGCGATGCCGCCGGCCGCGTAGCGCTGCCCGGCTATGCGGGCCTCGAACTCGGCGGCACGGTCGCCGGCGAAGATCAGGTGGGTGTGGGTGTCCACCCAGCCGGGCAGCACTGCCCGGCCGCCCACGTCGACGGACGTGTCGGCGGCGGGGGCCTCGGCGGCGGGGCCGATCCAGGAGATGCGGCCGTTCTCGATCACGAGCGCGGCATCCAGCAACCGGTCGTCGTCGTGGCTGGTCTCGGCGGCCTGGGTGGTCAGCTCGGAGATTCCGGTGATCAGCTGGGCGGTCATCGGGTGGCCTTTCCGTCGGGGAGGGCGTCGGGGAGAGCGACACGGGTGTCGTGGCACGACCTTACTGTTCCCAGATCGGACAATTGCGCCCGGTGTGCCGGACGCAATTGTCCGCATGGGGAACTATTAGCCCGTGCCTGGGCGATCATCCGCGGTTCGCGTCGTCGAGGGCGGCCAGGGCGTCGCGGAGGAGCAGGGCGGGGGAGCCGTCAGGCGTGGCGGTGGCCGCGGGCGTGCCCACCAGGCGGCCGCGGTCGGCCACGAGGCGGCCGGCCACGATCACCCGTCGCACGTCGGCGGCGGTCGCGGCGAGAACGAGCTGTTCCACATGCGCGCCGATCGTGCGGAGGCTCTGCGGGTCGATCTCGATAAGGTCGGCGGGCCCGCCGGGCACCAGGACGCCGCCGGGCAGGCCGAGCGACGCGTAGCCGTTCGTGCTCGCCGCCTGCAGCAGCTCGGCGGGGGTGAACCGGCCGCGCGAGCCGGAGGCCAGGCGTTCGCCCATCTCGAGGCCGCGCATCTCCAGGAACGGGTCGACAACGGCGTTCTGGTCGGAGCCGAGTGCGATGGGGGCGCCTGCGGCCGCGAGGGCGCGGGCCGGGCCGATGCCGTCGCCGAGGTCGGCCTCGGTGCTGGGGCACATCACCACGGTGACGGCGTTGGCGCCGAGCAGGCGCAGGTCGTCGTCACTGAGGTGGGTGGCGTGCACCGCGCTCAGCCGGGGGCGGAGCGCACCCAGCCCGGCCAGAACCTCCGTGGGGGTGGCCCCGTACGCGGCCACGCAGTCGGCGTTCTCCTGCGGCTGCTCCGACAGGTGGATGTGCAGGGGCACGTCGGCGGGCAGGCCGGCGAGGATCTCCCGCATCGACTCGACCGGCACCGCGCGCACGGAGTGCAGGGCGGCTCCGAGGGTGACCAGGGCCGGTTCGTGCGGCCGGCCGGCGGCATCCGCCTCAATCGTTTCGCGCAGGGCGGCCCAGCGGCCCAGCCAGCCGGCCGCGGAGCCGTCGCCGAACCCGGCCTGCTCGGGCAGCAACGGCCGGTGGATGCCGCCGGCGAGGTAAATGGTGTCCAGCAGCACCAGGCGGATGCCGACCTCGCGGGCGGCGCCGGCGAGGGCCAGCTCCATGGCGTGCGCCTGCGGGTAGGGCGTGCCGTCGGCCCGGTGGTGCAGGTAGTGGAATTCGCCCACGGCGGTGTAGCCGCTGACCAGCATCTCGGCGAATACCGCCGTGGCCAGCCGCCGGTAGAGCGCCGGGTCGAGGGTGTGGGCGGCGGCGTACATGGACTCTCGCCAGCGCCAGAAATCGCCGCCCTGATCGTGGGTGCGGCCGCGCAGGGCGCGGTGGAACGCGTGCGAATGCGCGTTGCCGAACCCGGGCAGCACGGTGCCCAGCCGCACGTCGCCGGGCTCGGGGCGCACGTGATCTTCGCGGCTGTGGATGCGCCCGTCGAAGCCGACCCCCAACCGCACGCCGGGCACGCTCGCGCCGTCGACCAGCAGGACCTCACACCAGTACGACACGGCCGGGGTCGTCACAGCAGCTCCCGCAGCAGGGTGTCCAGCGCCTCGACGCCGGCGAGGCAGTCCTCCAGGGTGGCGAACTCCTCGGGCGAGTGGGAGATGCCGGTGGGGTTGCGCACGAACAGCATCGCGGTGGGCAGGGCGGAGGCGAGCACCCCGGCGTCGTGGCCGGCGCCGGTGGGCAGGGCCGGGATGCCACCGAGCGCCAGGGCCAGCCGGGCGGCGAGCTCGGGGTCGAAGGTGACGGTGCTCGTCCAGGACTCCTCCGCCACGGTGGCGGAGCAGCCGGCGTGCGGGGCCTGCACCCGGGCGGTGATGTCGGCGACCACGGCGCGGGCCTGCCCGTCGGTCTCAGCGCGGGCGTCCAGCCAGGCGTGCACCGCGGACGGAATCACGTTGGTTCCGCCGGGCACGGCCTCGATGCGGCCGACGGTGGCCCGGGATCCCGGGCTGGCCAGGGCGGCCTCCTGCACGCTGACGATGGCGTGCGCGGCGGCCACCATCGGGTCGCGGCGGTCGGTCATCAGGGTCGCGCCGGCGTGGTTGCCCTGGCCGGTGAAGCTCAGCCGCCAACGGCCGTGGGCGAGGATCGAGGAGGCCACCGCGAGGGGCCGGCCGAGGTCGATCAGGCCGCGGCCCTGCTCCACATGCAGCTCGAGGAATATACCGATGCGGTCGAGGGCGTCCTGGTCCCGGCCCAGGTGGGCGGGGTTGAGACCGGCCGTGACGGCGGCCTCGGCGAGGGTGATGCCGGCCCGGTCGGTCAGCGACCGGGCCTTGTCGGCGTCGATGGCGCCGGAGAGCAGCCGGGAGCCGAGGCAGGCCACCCCGAACCGGGAGCCCTCCTCCTCGGCGAAGACCAGCACCGCGCACGGCCGGGTCGGCACGAAGCCGGCGGCCTGCAGCCCGGCGACGGCGTCGAGCGCCGAGACCACACCGAGCGGGCCGTCGTAGGCTCCGCCGCCGGGCACCGAGTCGAGGTGGCTGCCGACGACGACGGCATCCGCACCCGGGGCGCCCCACCAGGCCCAGGTGTTGCCGTTTCGGTCCGTCTCCACGCCCAGGCCCAGCCGCTCGGCACGTTCGGTGAACCAGGCCCGCAACTCGTGCTCGGCCGGCTCCCACAGGTGCCGGGAGTAGCCGCCGGCGCGAAGGTCGCGGCCGGTTCCGGCGATCTCGTCGAGGCCCGCGAGCAGGCCGTGGGCGACGAGGTCAGGCATTCGACGACCCGGACGCCGCGTCGGTCTCCCACATCGGCACCCGCAGGCCACGCTCGCGGGCCACCTCTTCGGCGCGTTCGTAGCCGGCGTCGACGTGGCGCATGACGCCGGTGCCGGGGTCGTTGGTGAGCACCCGTTCGATCTTCTCGGCGGCCAGCGGGGTGCCGTCGGCCACAATCACCTGGCCGGCGTGGATGCTGCGGCCGATGCCGACCCCGCCGCCGTGGTGGATCGAGACCCAGGTGGCGCCGGAGGCGGTGTTGAGCAGGGCGTTCAGCAGCGGCCAGTCGGCGATCGCGTCGGAGCCGTCCTTCATCGCCTCGGTCTCCCGGTACGGCGAGGCCACGGAGCCGGAGTCGAGGTGGTCGCGGCCGATCACGATCGGCGCGGTGAGCTCGCCGGAGGCGACCATCTCATTGAACTTGAGGCCCGCCAGGTGGCGTTCCTTGTAGCCGAGCCAGCAGATGCGGGCGGGCAGTCCCTCGAAGTGCACTTTCTCGCCCGCGGCGGTGATCCAGCGGCGCAGGTGTTCGTCCTCGGGGAACAGCTCGACGATGGCCTTGTCGGTGGCCGCGATGTCGGCCGGGTCGCCCGAGAGCGCCGCCCAGCGGAACGGGCCCTTGCCCTCGGCGAAGAGCGGCCGGATGTAGGCCGGCACGAAGCCGGGAAAGTCGAAGGCGCGCGCGAAGCCGCCTTGGCGCGCCTCGTCCCGAATGGAGTTTCCGTAGTCGAAGACCTCGGCCCCGGCGTCCAGGAAGCCGACCATCGCCTCGACGTGCTTGGCCATCGAGGCCCGAGCCCGGTCGGTGAACTCCTCGGGCTTGGCCTCGGCGTAGTCGTGCCAGTCAGCCAAGTCGACGCCCTCGGGCAGGTAGGCCAGCGGATCGTGGGCCGAGGTCTGGTCGGTGACGATGTCGATCGGCGCGTCGTTGGCCAGCAGTTGCGGGACGATCGAGGCCGCGTTGCCCAGCAGGCCGATCGACAGCGGCTTTCGCGCGTCGCGGGCCTGCACGGCCAGGTCGAGGGCTTCCTTGATCGAGTTCGCCTGGACG
>NZ_JAODBG010000075.1 GCF_025463825.1 Cryobacterium sp. | reverse complement strand
AGCGCACCCCGCCCACCTTCCTGCCCGCCGTGCCGCCGATCTACGACAAGCTCGTGAAGGCCGCGAACGAGAAGGGCATCAGCCTGCGCGGCACCAAGTACGCCATCTCCGGCGCGATGAGCCTGCCGCTGGCGACCGTGGAACTGTGGGAAACCGCCACCGGTGGCCTGCTCGTCGAGGGCTACGGCATGACGGAGTGCTCACCGATCGCGGTCGGCAACCCGATGGGCCCCAGCCGCCGCCCCGGCACCGTGGGGGTTCCATTCCCCAGCACCGAGATCCGGGTCGTCGACCCGAAGGATCCCACCGTGGACCGCGGCTTCGACGAAGAGGGCGAGCTGCTCGTGCGCGGCCCGCAGGTCTTCTCCGGCTACTGGGACCGCCCCACCGAGACCGCCCAGGTGCTGCTGGCGGATGGCTGGCTGCGCACCGGTGACATCGTCACCGTGTCGTCCGACGGCTTCGTCACCGTGGTCGACCGCATCAAGGAACTCATCATCACCGGCGGCTTCAACGTGTCGCCGTCCGAGGTGGAGGCCGCGTTGCTGTCTCACCCCGATATCGCCGATGCCGCCGTGGTCGGCCTCAAGGCCGAGACCGGCGGGGAAGACGTGATTGCCGCGGTGGTACTCGTACCTGGCGCCACCCTCGACGTTGCGGGCCTGCGCGAATACTGCCGCACCCGCATCTCTGCCTACAAGGTGCCGCGCCGCATCGTCGAGGTCGACGACCTGCCCCGGTCGTTGGTGGGCAAGGTGCTGCGCCGGCAGGTGCGCGACAGCCTGGCCGCCGCGGAGACGCCCGCCGGCTGAGCCCAGTGCTTGCCTCGGCGAGCCTGAGCAAACTCACATGCGAATGCATGGAATACCTGCGCGCGCCGCGCGTTGGAGTCACTGGGACAACGGTGCCCCACATCCGATTCACCTCATTGGTATAGAAAGCCGGGCACCATGACCCTCATCACCGATTCCCACAGCCGCGTCGCCGACACCACGGCGCCGATCCTCCCCGCCATGGCTGAGCGCTGGAGCCCACGTGGCTTCGACCCCACCGCCGTGATCGACGAAGACACCCTCACCACGGTGCTCGAAGCCGCCCGCTGGGCGCCGTCGGGCAACAACAACCAGCCGGCCCGCTTCATCGTCGCCCGCCGCGGCTCCGCGAGCTTCACCAAGATCCACCAGCACCTGATGGGCTTCAACCAGGCGTGGGCCGACAAGGCCTCAGTGCTGATCCTCAACATCGCCGAGGGTGACAACGCCTGGGCCGAGTACGACCTGGGCCAGGCCGTCGCCCACCTCACCATCCAGGCCCAGCACGAGGGCCTCTTCAGCCACCAGCTCGGCGGCATCGACCGCAAGGGCCTGGCCGACGCGTTCCACCTCAAGGCCAACCAGAACGCCGTCACCGTGACGGTTCTGGGCGTGCTCGGCGACGCCGACAACCTGACCCCCGAGCTGCTCACGCGAGAGATCGCCCCGCGCACCCGCAAGCCCCTCACCGACGTCGTTCTCGTCAACGACTAGGCACCCCGGCGCCAACTGGCATCTCACCCGACATCCGCTCGCGAAAAGCCAGTTGAGGCCCCCTCCCGGCCCGCCAATGGGCCGGAACTGGCAAGTCGCGCATGCCGCACGACGAACGCCCCCTCGCTTCGAGCGAAGGGCGTTCGTGTGTGCGGTGCGGCTACGGGCGCAGCAGCACCTTGATGGCGCGGCGCTCGTCCATGGCGGCGTAGGCTTCCGCCACCTCGGCCAGCGGCAGCTGCAGGTCGAAGACCCGGCCCGGGTTGATCGCACCGGTCAGCACCTCGGGCAGCAGCTCTTCCACGTAGGCGCGCACGGATGCGACACCGCCGTTCACGCCGACGTTCCGGCCGAAGAGGGCCTTGATCGGCAGCTCGGCGCCACCGTTGGGCACGCCGACGTAGCCGACCATGCCGCCGGGACGTGCCGAGCGGATCGCCTGGTCCATCGATTCCCGGGTGCCGACGCACTCGAGCACACAGTCGGCGCCGACGCCGTCGAACATCTCGTGGATGCGTTCGACGCCCGCGTCGCCGCGCTCCTCGACGATATCGGTGGCGCCGAACTCCCGCGCGACGGCCTGACGGTCGGCGTGCCGGGACATGGCCACGATGCGCCGGGCGCCGAGGCGCTTGGCGGCGATGATGGCGCAGAGGCCCACGGCACCGTCGCCGACCACGACGACGGTGCTGCCGGCGGTGACGCCGGCGGAGACCGCGGCGTGATGTCCGGTGCCCATGACATCGGCCAGGGTGAGGAGGCCAGGGACCTGGGCATCCGTGGGCTGCACGGGGGTGGCGACGAGGGAACCGTCGGCGTGCGGAACCCGCACGCGCTCGCCCTGGGCGCCGTCGGCGAAGCCGCCGAGCCGGTCGTTCGCGCCCCACCAGCCGCCGTTCAGGCAGGAGGTGCTGACGCCGTTCCGGCAGTTCACGCAGGTGTTGTCGCAGTCGTAGAACGGTGCGATGACGAAGTCGCCGACCTTGATGGTGCTGACGTCGGGGCCGATCTCGTCGACGATGCCGACGAACTCGTGGCCGATCCGGTGGGGCTCGTTGGTGGCGGTGACGCCACGGTACGGCCACAGGTCGGAGCCGCAGACGCAGGCCGCAACGACCCGCACGATGGCGTCGCCTCCGGTGGAGAGGACGGGGTTGGGTACTTCTTCGAGTCGGATATCCCGCTCGCCGTAGATCACTGTTGCACGCATCCGAAAAGCCTAACCCCCCGAGCCGACTAGCCCTGGAGGTTGGCGCCGCCTCGGTAGCGGGTGGCGGGGTGCGGATGCCTCAGGCGCGGGGAACCGCCGAAGAGGCGCTCCCGTAGGGTCTCGCCAGCCACGTAGGCCTCGCGCAGGCGTCCGCGGGCGCGGAGTTCGGGCACGACGAGTTCGATGAAGTCCTGGGCGGTTCCGAAGGAGTGGTACTGGCGCAGGTTGATGCCGTCGATGCCGACGTCGTCGAGCCAGGCCTCGATGGCGTCCGCCACCGTGGCCGGGGTGCCGCAGACGAAGAACAGTTCGTCCCAGGACTCCTTGAGGCCGGCCAGGTACTCGGCCACGGTCTTCTCCAACGGCAGGAAGGCCGCGCCGGGCGCATCCTGCTTGCCTTCGGCGATCAACGCATCCCGGACCGTCGTGCCCGGCTCGTGCGCCATCGGGTCGAAGGGCACGCTCTGGTGCGCGAGACGCCCCTCCACGCTGGCGAGCTCCCGGTAGGCGCGGAGCTTCTGGGCGGCTTCCTCCTCGGTGCGGCCCACGACGATGCCGGCCTGCACGATGAACTTGATGTCGGTGGCCGACCGGCCGTTCGCCGCGACGGCGTCCCGCATCGCCTGGATGCCGGCGAGCACCTTTTCGTAGCTGGGTCCGCCGGTG
This sequence comes from Cryobacterium sp., assembly GCF_025463825.1. Taxonomy (GTDB): domain Bacteria; phylum Actinomycetota; class Actinomycetes; order Actinomycetales; family Microbacteriaceae; genus Cryobacterium. The sequence continues at coordinate 41,817 of NZ_JAODBG010000075.1, read as the reverse complement.
AACACGACCTCGGCGTGCCGGCCGGCGAAGTCGATGCCGGCCCTGGACGCCGTGGCCTGGTACAGCACCGGGGTGCGCTGCCGGGACGGCTCGGTCAGGTGCGGCCCGGCCACCGAGAAGTGCTCCCCCACGTGGTTGATGTAGCGCACCTTGGTGGGATCGGTATAGACGTTGTGCTCGGTGTCGCGGAGAACCGCGTCGTCGTCCCAGGAGCCCTCCCACAGTTTGTAGAGCACGTCGAGGTATTCGTCGGCGATCGCGTAGCGCTCATCGTGCGGGATCTCGTCGGCCAGACCGAAATTGCGGGCGGCATTGGGCAGGTAGGAGGTGACGATGTTCCAGGCGACCCGGCCCTTGGTGAGGTGGTCGAGGGTGCTCATCCGGCGGGCGAACGCGAACGGCGGTTCATAGCTGGTGGAGAACGTGACGCCGAAGCCGAGGTGCGTGGTGACCGCCGCCATGGCCGGGATGACCAGCATCGGGTCGCTGCTCGGGATCTGGAGCCCCTCGCGCAGCGCGGTCTCCAAACCGTCCCGGAAGACATCGTAGGCACCGACAACATCGGCCAGGAACACCGCGTCGAAGCCGCCGGCCTCGAGCATCGTGGCCAGCTCGGTCCAGTACTCGATGTCGTTGAAGCGGTGCCGGTTGTTGCCGGGCAGGCGCCAGAGGCCGTGCGTGATGTGGCTCACCGTGTTCATCTCGAACAGGTTCAGGATCAGCCGCTTCGGGGTGCTCACGGCGCTCGGGGTACTCATCCCAGCAGCCTAGATGCACTCCGGCATCCGCGCGGGTCGCACGAGCCCGTGGGGCGCTCGACGCGACGGCAGGATTCGAACCTGCGTATACCGGAATATGAAACCGGTCCCTTGGTCCACTTGGGTACGCCGCGATGTCCCCACGCTAGGCGGGTCGGCGGCCCGGCGCCCGGTTCGTGTCACGGTTCGACGCTGTGTAACGTTGTGTGTCGTTCGTGGGCCGTCTCGCACTCCGCGGTGGCGGGCGCGGGGGTGTGCAGGGTCGCGAGGTGGCGGAGCAGCGCGCGGGCGACCTTGTCGTTCTCGCGGAAGGAGATCGCGTTGGTGCGCGGCCGGGAGAACGCGCCGACGAACGGTGAGTTCGTGTATGGCCCGATCGCGAAGCGGCGCTCGTGCAGGGCGCCGCTCGCGTCCACCACCCGGGTGTCCAGCTGGCGCACCAGCAGCCGGCCGGTGCTGCCGACGTAGTCGCCGTCGGCCACCAGCTCCTCCACTGCGCCGCCCTCGGCGATTAGGGCGCGCAGCAGGTCATTGTCGCTGCGGGAGACGCTCGTGTCGGGCAGCCGCGCGTCGATCAGCGCCGCGGCGGTGACCACCCGGTCGACGTTGGCGCTGCCGGCGCGGAACAGCCCGGTGGCCTCGTCGGCCTGAACCTCCAGGTCACCGCCGAGGAACTCCACGATCCCGGCCTCGGACAGCGCCACGAGTTCGTCCAGCCGGTGCCCGGGCGGTCCGCTGGCGATGAAGCTGAAGTAGCCCAGCCACCAGCCGTGGATGTCCCGCACCCGGGATTCGGCCGTCCACTTGGGCGAGTCGATGATGTCCGACAGCGTGAACAGGCTGGTCAGCAGGGCCACGAACAGGCCCAGCGTCGCGGAGTGCTCCGGCCGGGTGCGCAGGGCGAGGTCGCCTTGGATGTACTCCCGCAGCGCCGCCTGCAAATCCTCGGCCGAGCCGAACCGCAGGCCGTGTAGCGGCCGGTCGAACTCGGGCAGGAAGATCCGGTCGAGCGGGTCGGGCACCCCCGCGACGACCAGGTCGCGAAAACGAGTGATGTCGCGCTCGATGGCGGGCGCATCCGATCCGAATTCGACGAGCGGATGGCTGGAGCGGCGCTCCGCTGCGGCCACGGGGGTGCCGGCCGCGATCGGCAGCGCGCGCGGGTCGATCGCCGCGAACCGGTCGGCGAACTCCGCCCAGGGCAGGCTCACCCGTTCCGGGTGCCCGGTGAAGAGTTCGCGGTAGTAGCCCCACAGGCTCTCCTGGGCGATCAGCGGCCAGATGTCGGCGGTGAAGTCCAGGCTCTCGCTGCCGGACTCCAGCCGGGCGGCCACCTCGGGTGTGAAGAACCGCGGCGCCGGGCGCTCGCCCACCAGGGTGGAGCTGATTTTGGACCGGTACGGCACCCCGCGGCGGGAGCCGAGGAACAGGCGCGGTTCGTCGCCGCTCGGCGAGTAGACCAGCCGGCCGGAGTCGTCGTGGCTGAACCGGCCGCCGCGGCCCTCGGTGAGGAGCACGGTGAGGTCGACCGCGGCGAGGCCGAAGCCGCGCACGATGAGGTTCTGGCCGGGGGTGATCGGGCTCAGGTCGGCATCCGCGGTGAACGCCGGCGGCAGGTAGACCCGCCCGTGCCGGGCGGCGAAACCGGCCAGCTCGGCGTGCGCCGGCTCGGGCTGGGAGCCGTTGTGGCCGAGCGAGAACAGCACCACGTTGGCGACGATCGTGCTGTCGTCGTCGAGCGTGACGAGCTGGTCGCCGCCGGGCAGGTCGTCGACCCGCGTCGCGCGGGCGGGGTGCACCTCGACGCCCACGGCATCCGACAGCTCGTCGGCCGCGGCTCGGAAGAACCAGTCGAGGTAGAGGCTCTGCAGCCGGCGGGTGGGAAAGTCGGCACCGGTGAGGACGCTGATCTCCGCGGCGAGCGCCGCATCCACGGGAGGCAGCTCGATGCTGCCGGTGCGTACCCGGTCGACCCAGTCGATCAGCGACGGGCCGGGCCGCACCGGGCCGTCGATCACGGAGGACTCGTCGGTGAACATGGTGACGTCGGCCGCCATCGAATTCAGCTTGAGCAGTGGGGACTGGTCGAACCGCCAGATTCGGCCGGGCCCGGCGGGGAACGGGTCGATGAAATGCAGCACGAGGGGCCGGTCGGTGGTCCATTCGGTGCCGAGGTTGGCGGCCAGCCGTTCGAGCACGCCGGCCCCGCGGGGACCGGCGCCGATCACCGCGACCGAGAGGGGCGAGCTGTCGGTGTCCGGGGTGGTATCTGCACTGCTCATGACACAACATTCGTCGGTCCGCTCCGAATCCGGCGCGAATATGACTCACCGTGACGACGTGACGAATTGTGAAGGCGGATCGTTGCCCGGCCGGGATGCCGCCGCTTACGTTCGGCTCATGCGCCACACCCGGCGCGCGGAGAGAAAGGACGTGAGAACATGCCCATCGAATTCCTCGGCATCGCCGCACTGAACAACGGCAGCGAGACCCAGCCGCGCACCGGCCCCAGTTTCGACCTGGACTACACGCTGCGCCTGGCCCGGGCGCACGAAGACCACGGCTGGGACCGGGTGCTCTTCGCCTATCACTCCGGCTCCCCCGACCCCGCGTCGATCGCCGCGCTCGTGGCCGCCAAGCTCGACAGCCTGAAGATCCTGCTGGCGCACCGGCCCAACGTGTCCTACCCCACCTACGCGGCCAAGGTGGTCGCCACCCTCGACCAGATCAGTGCCGGCCGGGTCAACCTGCACGTCATCACCGGCGGCTCCACCGCCGACCAGGCCGCCGAGGGCGACCACCTCAGCAAGGACGACCGGTACGAGCGCACCGGTGAGTACATCCGCATCCTCAAGCAGGCCTGGACCAGCACCGAGGCGTTCAGCTTCGTCGGCAGCCACTACCGGTTCGAGGATTTCGTCAGCGACATTTTCCCGGCGCAGAGCCCGCGCCCGCAGATCTCCTTCGGCGGCTCGTCCCCCGCCGCCTATTCGATCGGCGCGGTCGAAGCCGACATCTTCGCGCTCTGGGGTGAACCGCTCGCCGACACGGCCGAGCAGATCCAGACCATCACGGATGCCGCCCTCGCGGCCGGCCGCACCGAGCGTCCGCGCATCCAGGTGGCGTTCCGCCCGATCATCGCCGCCACCGAGGCCCTCGCCTGGCGAAAGGCGGAGGACATCCTCGGCAAGATCGAGCAACGGGTCGCCACGACCGCCACCCCCGAGCAGGTGGCGGCGCTGCACTCACCGGAGAACGCCGGCTCGCAGCGGTTGCTGCGGATCGCCGAGCAGGGCGACCGGTTCGACAAGGCCCTGTGGACCAAGGCCGGCAAAGCTGCCGGCGGCCGGGGCAACTCGAACGCCCTCGTCGGCACACCGGAGCAGGTCGCTGCGGCGTTGTTGGACTACATCGACCTGGGCGTGGACATCATCTCCGCCCGCGGTTACGACTACGTCGACGACACCGTCGACTTCGGCCGCTATGTCATCCCGCTGGTGCGCGAGGAAGTTGCCAAGCGCGACGCCGCCGCCGCATCCGCTTCCGCTTCCGCTTCCGCTTCCGAGAAGGGGTCTTCTCGTGACGCTGCTTGACCCACCCCGGACCGGCAACGCCACGGACGAGGACACCTTCGTCTACGTGTCCGCCGATGACCCGCTGGCCGAACCGCTGCTGACCGAACTGGCCCAGGAGTACGACTCCCGCTACGGCTCGTTCTTCGGTGAGAGTGCCTCCGTCGAGATCCGGCGGTATCCGGTGGAGGCGTTCGCTGCCCCACACGGCGCGTTCGTGCTGCTGCTGCGCGGCGGCACACCCATCGCCGGTGGCGCCTTCAAGCGCTTCGACGAGCACACCTCGGAACTCAAGCGCATCTGGACCGCAGCGACGCACCGCCGGCAGGGCCTGGCCCGGCTGGTAGTCGCCGAACTCGAGCACGAGTCCCGCCGCCGCGGCTACGACCGGGTCTTCCTCACCACCGGGCCCCGCCAGCCCGAGGCGAAGAACCTGTACCTGCGCACCGGGTACACCCCGCTGTTCGACCCGGCCCTCTCCCCCGAGGAGGTCATCATCCACGCCTTCGCGAAGAGCCTGGACGCCACCCCGCTCGACGTGCCCGGCATCACCCGGGCCCACGAGGTGGCCCTGGCCGAGCACCGGGCGAAGAATCCCGGCTTCGTGCCACCGGCAGAGGGCGACTGAGGCCATGACCGGCACCGTCGAAAAAACGCTCACCGCACCATCCGCCACCCCCGTCGTGGTCAACCGCGGCACCGACTTCAACACGCTCACGGTGGTGCACACCCGGCACTACCTGCGCTGGATCTTCGGCGCGCTGGTGCTGTTCGTGGTGCTGCAGCGATTCTGCGGGGCCTGGGCCTCACCCTCGCCCTCACCGCGGTGGCCGGTTCGCTCGGGTTCCTGCTCGGCACGATCCTTGCCCTGGCCCGGCTGTCGAAGTCACCGATCCTGAACTCGGTGTCGTGGTCGTTCTTCTGGTTCTTCCGGTCCGTGCCGCTGCTCGTGCAGGTGCTGATCTGGTACAACCTGGGCTACCTCTACCCCCGGCTCGGCTTCGGCATCCCGTTCACCGACACCTACCTGGTGGGCTTTGACACCATCACCCTGATCAGCCAGTTCGCCGCCGCTGTGCTCGGGCTCTCGCTGCACCAGGCGGCCTACTCCGCCGAGATCATCCGCGGCGGCATCCTCTCGGTCGACCAGGGCCAGCTGGAGGCATCCGCAGCCCTGGGCCTCCCCCGGCACGTGCGGGTGCTCCAGATCATCCTGCCGCAGGCGGCCAGGTCAATCCTGCCCAACGCGTTCAACGAGATCATCGGGCTGCTCAAGGGCACCTCCATCGTGTCGGTGATCGCGCTCGGCGAGCTGTTCTACGTGGCGCAGGTGATCTACAACCGCAACCAGCAGGTGATCCCGCTCCTGCTCGTTGCGGTGATCTGGTACATCATCCTCACCACCGTGCTGAGCATCGGCCAGTTCTACGTGGAGCGACATTTCGCCCGCGGCGCCGAACGCGTGCTGCCACCCACCCCGCTCCAGGCCGCCCGGCGCTGGATCAGCGTGCAGTGGGCACGGCTGGACGAACCCGGCACGCCCACCAGCGCCGGCCTCGACGCCAAGTCAGAGAGCTTCCGACTATGAGCACCACGACGGAGGCCGCCACCCGCGGCCTGGTCGAGATCCGCGGTGTCTCCAAGAGCTATTCCGGCCACGAGGTGCTGCACGACGTGAACCTCACCGTGCAGCCCGGCGAGGTGGTCGCCATCCTCGGCCCGTCCGGTTCGGGCAAGTCCACGCTGCTGCGCACCATCAACCACCTCGAGAGCGTCGATGCGGGTTGGGTGACCGTGGACGGCCAGCTGATCGGCTACGAGCAGCGCGGCGAGCGGCTCTTCGAGCTCAAGGAGAAGGAGATCCTCACACGCCGCACCCAGGTCGGGGTGGTGTTCCAGAACTTCAACCTGTTCCCGCACCTCACCGCGGCCGAGAACATCGCCAAGGCTCCGGTGGCGCTGAAGCGGGTGAACAAGGCCGACGGCCGCGAGCTGGCGTTGGGCCTGCTGGCCAAGGTCGGGCTGTCCGACAAGGCGGATGCCTACCCCCGGCAGCTCTCCGGTGGCCAGCAGCAGCGGGTCGCCATCGCCCGGGCGCTGGCACTCACGCCCAAGGTGCTCCTCTTCGACGAGCCCACCTCGGCGCTGGACCCCGAGCTGGTCGGCGAGGTGCTCGACGTCATCCGTGACCTCGCGAAGCTCGGCACCACGCTCATCATCGTCACCCACGAGACCGGCTTCGCCCGGGAGGTGGCCGACCGCATCGTCTTTATCGACGGCGGCCACGTGCTCGAGGTCGGCACTCCCGTGCAGGTGTTCGAATCACCGACGCAGTAGAGAGGTCCACCCATCATGGCTATCAAGAAGAAGACAGCGGTTCTCATTGGAGGCGTCGCGGCCGTCGCCCTCGTCGCCGGCGGCATCACCGCCGCGGTGCTGAGCAGTAACAGCGCGGAGGCCACCCCGGCCGCCGCGGGCGAGACTCTCGCCTTCAACCTCGGCCCGGACCAGGACCGGGTACGCCAGGACGAGGTTCCCGAAGCCGTCGCCGCGATCGAGGCCAGCGGTTTCGCGCCCATCGAGGCCGGCAAGCTCACCGTGGTGGTGAGCCCCTACGTCGCCCCGCTCGGCCTGTACGCCGACGATGACACCACCCTGATCGGCAACGAGACCGACATCGCCCAGCTCATCGCCGACGGCCTGGGGCTCGAGCTCAACCTGCAGCCGGCCGCGTGGGCGGACTGGCCCCTCGGCATCCAGTCGGGCAAGTACGACCTCATCACCTCCAACGTCACCGTGACCGAGGAGCGCAAGGACCTCTACGACTTCGCCAGCTACCGCGAAGACCTGCTCGGCTTCTACGTGAAGGCCGACTCGCAGATCAAAGAGATCACCGAGGCCAAGGATGTCGCCGGCCTCAATGTCGTCGTCGGCTCCGGCACGAACCAGGAGAAGATCTTGCAGGCCTGGGATGAAGAGAACATCGCCGCGGGCCTCGACCCGGTTCAGTACCAGTACTTCGACGACGACGCGGCCGAGAACGGTGAGACCAAGCTGGTCGGCACGTTCAACGGCGGCTTCCCGGAGCACGCGAACATCGCCGCGGGAACCCTCAAGGACAACGGCCTGATCGAGGGCGTCGCCCTCGCGCTGAACGCCTCGATCGAGGGCGGCGAGTACGCCGAGGTCCTGGAGCGCTGGGGCCTGACCAGCGAGGCCGTTTCCGAGTCCGAGGTCAACCCGGCCGGCCTGCCGCGCGAGTAGCTCCGGCACCTCGAAATATGGAAGAAGTGACTGTTTGAGGACGGAATCAGCAATCCCGTCCTTTCTTCCTGCCTTTGTCCTTTCTTGCCGCCAGCGATATTCGCTGGCACGCCGGGTTAGGACTCCGTGCCGGGAGTGGTGGGCTGGCCTGCGACCTTCCAGGCCTCGAAGCCGCCCTCGACGTGGGCGACGGCGGTGTGGCCGTGCTCGACGAGCCAGTCCGCGACCGGGCGGGAGCCGGCCACGCTACCGCAGACCACCACGATGGGGTGCTCGTCGGAGTGCACCTGCGTGAGCCGCTCGGGCGAATCCGCCCCGAACAGCTCCGGCAGCCGCTCCCGGTCGACCACGGTCGCCCCACTGATGCCGCCGACCCGCTCGCGGGTGGGCAGGCTGCGCACATCGATGAGCACGGCGCCGTTATGCACCCACGCTGCTGCGGCCTCGGCGTCCAGGAGCTCCGGCTCGGCGGTGGCTGGCGTGGTGGTGGTCTGATCGGTCATGAGCGTCTCCAGTTTCGTTGGGTGATCGGGTGCGGGTCAGACCGGCAGGCCGAGGGTGCGGCGCAATGTCGCGCCCTCCTCGTACTCGGTGCGGTAGACGCCGCGCTCCTGCAGTTCGGGTATCACGCGGTCGACGAACTCGTCGAGCCCGGTGGGGTTGGAGCTGCCGACGATGACGAAGCCGTCGGAGGCGTCCTCCTGCACGTGCCGGTTGATCGTCTCGGCCACGTGCACCGGGGTGCCCACGAAGGTGTGGGTGGCGGCGAAGCGGATGACCAGGTCCCGGATGCTCAGCCCCTCGGCTTCCGCCAGCGCGCGCCAGCCGCGGGCGATGGCGGCCGGGTCGGAGTCGTGTCGCACCCGGCCGCGGGTGACGCCCTGGTCGGTGCTGACCGGGTCGATGTCCGGCAGCGGTCCGTCCGGGTCGTAGCCGCCGAGGTCGGTGCCCCAGACCTGCTCGAGGAACGCGATCGCTGTCTGCGGGCTCACCTGCAGCAGCGCGGTCTCGCGGGAGCGCTCCCGCGCCTCCTGCTCGGTGTCGCCGAGGATGAAGGTGGCCGCCGGCAGGATCTTGAGCGAGTCGCGGTGGCGCCCGACGGCCGCCAGCCGGCCCTTGACGTCGGTGTAGAACTTCTGGCCGTCCTCGAACTTGGCGTGCCGGGAAAAGATGACCTCGGCGGTGCGGGAGGCGAAGCCGCGCCCGTCGGCGGAGTCGCCGGCCTGCACGATCACGGGGCGGCCCTGGGGGCTCTGCGGCAGGGTCGGGAACCCGGTGACGTCGAACTGCGGGCCATGATGGTCGACCAGCCCGATCGCGTCCTCGGCGAGGAAGTCGCCGCCGGCCTTGTCGGCGGCGATGGCGTCCGGCGACCAGGCGTCCCAGAGTTGGCGGGCCACGGCCACGAACTCTTCGGCCCTGGCGTACCGGTCGGCGCCGTCGAGGAACTTCCCGCGGCGGAAGTTCTCGCCGTGGAACGCGTCGAACGTGGTCACGATGTTCCAGCCGGCCCGGCCGCCCGAGAGGTGGTCGAGGGAGGAGAGCTGTCGGGCGAGCTCGTAGGGCTCGTTGAAGGTGCTGCTCAGGGTGCCGACCAGGCCGATGTGCGATGTGACGGCGGCGATTCCGGCGAGCACCGCGAGGGTGTTGGGCCGGCCCACGACGTCGAGGTCGTGGATGAGTCCCTTGTGCTCGCGCAGCCGCAGCCCTTCGGCGAGGAAGAGGAAGTCGAACTTGCCCTTCTCCGCGTTCTGGGCGAAGTGCTTGAAGGAGGAGAAGGCGATCTGGCTGGCCGCAGTGCTGTTGTCGCGCCAGACCGTGGTGTTGTTCACGCCGGGGAAGTGCGCGGCGAGGTGCACCTGCTTGAGCGGTCGCTCTGCGCGGGTGCGCGCGGGTGCGTCGGAGGTGAGGGTCATGAGCGGGCGCTTCCGATCAGGTTGTGGTCAGCAGGGTCGTTGCGGAGGGCGCCGGGGGCGGGGTCGGCGGATGCGGCGTAGCGGTTCTCCGGCACGCCCAGCCCGAGCCGCTCGCGGAGGGTGCCCGCGCCGGCGGGCCGGTCGAGCACCCCGGCGGCGGCGAGCGCGGGAACCACCTCGGCGGTGATCCGCACCAGGTCGGCGGGCAGCCGGGCGGGGCGCAACCGCACCCCGTCGAGGCCGGCATCGTGCCAGGCGAGCAGCTGCGCCGCCACGTTCGCGGCGGTGTCGGCGAGGATGACGGTGTCCGAGGTGTACGTCGCGCCGTGCGCGGCGTCCAGCCGGGCGAGGGCCGCGCGGGCCTCCTGGGGGCTGTCTTCGATCAGGATCACGGCCTCGCTCCACACCCGCAACGGCTCAGGGGCCGTGCGCGTGACGGTGGCCGCCGCGTCCGCCAGCTCGCCGAGAATCTGGGTGAGGTGCGCGTCGTCCTTGGGGGTGATCCCCACGATGTCGGCGGCTGCGGTGGCCAGCTCGTACGGCACCTTCTGGTGGGCGAGCGCAAAGACCACGGGCTGGCCCTGGGGCGGGCGCGGCGTGATCGACGGGCCCTTCACCGTGAAGGTATCGCCGGCGAAGTCGATGTAGTGCAGCTTGTCGCGGTCGATGAAGCGGCCGGTGGGCTCGTCGCGGATGATGGCGTCGTCTTCCCAACTGTCCCAGAGCCGGCGCGCCACCTCGATGGTGTCGGCGGCCTCGCCGAAGAGCTGCTCGATCAGCGCGGTCTGCGCCGGGTCGGTGCCCGCTACGACAGCGCCGGGGTCCAGCGGAGGGAGGGTGCGGCGGCCGACGTGCGCGGCCTCGTGCGCCCGCCCGGAGACCTGCACGCGCCAGCCGCCCCAGCCCTCGCTGACGTAGTCGAGGGTGGCGGTGGCGGTGCCCACGTGGAACGGTTCGGTGTGCGTGGTGGTGACGGTGGGGACCAGCCCGATGCGGCTGGTGTGCGGCGCGATCGCGGCGGCCAGCAGCAGCGCGTCGAGCCGGCCGCGCACCTCATCGTGGCGGTCGTCGACGCCGCCGAAGCCGGCGGACTGCAGCCCGAAGGCGTCTTCGAAGGTGACCAGGTCGATGCCGGCCGCCTCGGCGATCCGCACCAGGTCGACCCAGTAGGCCAAATCGAAGAGTTCGGTGGGGCGGGCATCCGGTTCACGCCAGGCCGACGGATGCCAGCCCGCGCCGTCGAGGGCGATACCGAGGTGGAATCGTGCGGTCATGGTGTGGTCCTTTCGCTGTGGCTGGAATGTCACTGAGGTTTCCCCCACGCTAGGCACGCCGCCGGGCTTGAGGCCTACCGGGCGGTAACACGAGGTCACGGACGCAACGCCGGGTAACAATGCGGCCGGCCGATTGACCCGCTGTCTAGCCTGTGTCCAGCCCTCCTCTTCGCGCCCCACCAGAAAGTTGCCAGCCGTGACCCGATACATCATCCGCCGCCTGGCCCAGGCGATCGGGGTGCTGTGGGCGGCCTACACCGTCTCGTTCCTCGTGCTCTACGCCCTGCCGGGCGACCCGGCCCGGCTGATCGCCGGACCCGACGCCACCGACATCACCCCGGCCCAGCTGGATGCCCTCCGCGCCGAGTTCGGCCTCGACAAACCGCTGATCGTGCAGTATTTCGACCGGCTCGTCGCACTGGTTCGCGGTGACCTCGGCCAGTCCATCCCCACCGGCCGGCCGGTCACCGAACTGATCGGCGAGGCGCTGCCGTCCACCATCCAGATCGCCGCCCTCGGCCTGCTGCTGGCCATCGTGTTCGGAACGGGTCTGGCGATTCTGGCCACCTTCAGCCGCAACGCCGCGCTCGGCCGACTGCTGCTGGCCCTGCCGCCGTTGGGCGTGGCCGTGCCCGGGTTCTGGTTCGCGCTGCTGCTCATCCAGTGGTTCTCGTTCGGTATCCCGCTGTTTCCCGCCGTGGGCAACGTCGGTTTCGCCGCCGCAGTGCTGCCGGCCATCACCCTGGCGTTGCCGACCGGCGCGACCATCGCCCAGCTGCTGTCCAAGAGCCTGGCCAACACCCTGCGCGAGCCCTATATCGACACCGTCTGGGCCAAGGGTGCCGGGCCCGCCCGGGTGCACTTCCGGCACGCGCTGCGGAACGCCGCCCTGCCGGCACTGACGGTCACCGGCCTGATCGTGGGGCAGCTGCTGTCGGGCACAGTGGTGGCCGAGACCGTGTTCTCCCGCCCCGGCCTCGGCCGGGTCACCGCGACGGCGGTGGCCCAGCAGGACATCCCGCTGGTGCAGGGCATCGTGCTGTTCGCCGCCGCGGTGTTCGTGCTGACCAACCTGCTCGTCGACCTCATCTACCCCATCCTCGACCCGCGGATCGTGATCGGCCGCCGCCGGGTGGCCCGCGTGCAGACCGGAGTTCCCGCATGACGACTACGCGCACCTCCGAAACCAGCACCGCGACCGACGGTCTCGTCGGCACCGCCGGCAACCGCTTCGCCGACGCCGTCGCGAGCCGCCGCCGCGCCCCGGGGGGCACCGCCCGCGGCGCAGCCGGCCGGCTCGCCCGGCTGGTCCTGAACCTCCGCCGCCACCCCGGCACCGTTCTCGCGGTCGTGTGGCTGGTGCTGGTGCTCGTCGCCACCCTGGCGCCGGGCCTGTTCACCGGCCAGGACCCGATCGACGGGGTCCCGGCCGACAAACTCACCGGCCCGTCCGCCGCGCACTGGTTCGGCACCGACCAGCTCGGCCGTGACCTGTTCGCCCGGGTGGTCTACGGCAGCGCCCTCACCCTGCAGGCCGCGCTCATCGCGGTGGGCATCGGCCTGCTGGTCGGGTCACTGCTGGGCCTGCTGGCCGGGTTCATCGGCCGGTGGGTGGATGACGTGATCATGCGCATCAGCGACGTGCTGCTGTCCATCCCCGCCCTGCTGCTCTCGCTGGCGCTGATCACGGTGCTCGGTTTCGGCACCGTGAACGTGGCCATCGCCGTGGGCCTTGGCAGTGTGGCCGCGGTGTCGCGCATCATGCGCTCCGAGGTGATCCGGGTGCGCAACGCCGTCTACGTGGAAGCCGCGCTCGCGTCGGGTAACCGCTGGTCGCGGGTGCTCTTCCGGCACGTGCTGCCCAACTCCGCCGGCCCGGTGATGGTGCTCGCCGCCCTCGAATTCGGCACCGCCATCCTCGCCATCTCCGCGCTGAGCTTCCTCGGTTACGGCGCCCAGCCGCCCGCCCCGGAGTGGGGCTCCCTGGTCTCCACCGGGCGCAACTTCCTCACCACCGCCTGGTGGCTCACCACCCTGCCCGGCATCGTGATCGCCCTCACCGTGCTGGCCGCCAACGCGCTCTCCCGGGCACTGGACTCCGACGAAAGGCGCAGCAGATGAGCGACGTCACGGCCCCCGCACCGGGTACCCCGGTGCTCGACATCGACGGCCTGGCGGTGCAGTACCGCACCGCGGCCGGCACCATCGACGCCGTCCGCGATGTGAGCCTGACCATCGGGCGCGGCGAACGCGTGGCCATCGTCGGCGAGTCAGGGTCGGGCAAGTCCACCACCGCGCACGCCATCGTGCAGTTGCTCGCGAAGCAGGCCGGCATCGTGCGCGGCAGCATCCGGTTCAACGGCACCGACCTCGTCGGCGCCGGCCGCAAGGACCTCCGCGCCGTGCGCGGCCGCCGCATCGGCCTGGTGCCGCAGGACCCGACCGTGTCGCTCAACCCGGTGAAACGGATCGGCACGCAGGTGGCCGAGGTACTTGTCATCCACGGCCTCGCCGACCGCAAGAACGCCGAGATCGCCGCGATCGAAGCCCTCCGCCGGGCCGGCCTGCCCGAACCGGAGCTGCGCGCCGCCCAGTACCCGCACGAACTCTCCGGCGGGATGCGCCAGCGGGTGCTCATCGCCATCGCCATCATCGGCGGCCCCGACCTGATCATCGCCGACGAGCCCACCAGCGCGCTCGACGTGACCGTGCAGCGGCAGATCCTCGACCACATCGACGAGCTGGCCGCCGAAACCGGCATGAGCGTGCTGTTGATCACGCACGACCTGGGCATCGCAGCCGACCGGGCCGACCGCATCGTGGTGATGAGCGAGGGCACCGTCGTGGAGCAGGGCACCCCCGCCGAGGTGCTCGGTGCGCCCACGCACCCGTACACCCGCGCCCTGATTGCCGCGGCGCCGAGCCTGAACGCCGCCGGCGACGTGGACCGTGCACTCGAACCGCTCGCCGACGAGATCCGCGCCCGGGTGTTCGGCGGCGCGCCCGGCGACCCGTTCTCCGTGCTCGACCGGCCGGTGGCGGCCACCGGCTTCGACAAGCACGCCGCCGACGTGCTGGTGCTGCGCAACCTGGTCAAGGACTTCCCCGGCCCCCGCGGGGCCGGCACTGGCGTGAACCGGGCCGTGGCCGACGTGAGCTTCTCGGTGCCGCGCGGCCAGACCTTCGCCCTGGTGGGCGAGTCCGGTTCCGGCAAGACCACCACGGCGCGGCTCGCCCTGCGCCTGGACGACACCACCAGCGGGCAGGTGCTCTTCGACGGCCGCGACATCACCGCCGCCCGCGGCCGGGAACTGCGGGAACTGCGCCGGCGCATCCAGCTGGTGCACCAGAACCCGTACGCGTCGCTGAACCCGCGCCTGACCATCGCCCAGATCATCACCGACCCGCTCACCGCGCACGGCCTGGGCTCCGGAGCCGACCGCAAGGGGCGCGCGGCGGAACTCGTGGACGTGGTGGCGCTGCCGGCGACGGTGCTCGGCCGCCGCCCGGCCGAGCTGTCCGGCGGGCAGCGCCAGCGGGTGGCCATCGCCCGGGCGCTGGCCGTGAACCCGGAACTGCTGGTGCTCGACGAACCCGTCTCGGCGCTCGACGTCTCCATCCAGGCGCAGATCCTCGGCCTGCTCGCCAGCCTCCAGCGGTCGCTGGGGCTCAGCTACCTGTTCATCTCCCACGACCTCGCCGTGGTGCGCCAGATCGCGCACCGGGTGGGCGTCATGCGGCTCGGTGAACTCGTCGAGGTCGGTGCTGTCACCGACGTGTTCCGCTCGCCCCGGCACGTCTACACCCGGGCCCTGCTCGACGCCATCCCGGGCCGGGGCAGCAGAGTATCCCCCTCCGTTTCCCACTCACACCACACACGATCTGGAGTACAACCATGAGCAGCTTCCACTGGGGGCGAACCGCCCTCCTCGGCACCGCCTTCGCCCTCACCGTCGCCCTCAGCGCCTGCGCGGGCGGCTCGGCCGGCACCGGCACCACTGCGGGTACGGATGCCGAGCCCGCCGTGGGCGGCGACCTCACGTTCGCCCTCGCCAACGACCCGATCTCGCTGAACCCGTCCGGCACCGGATCGGGCAACGACACCTGGTACGTCACCCGCCAGCTGGTGGACTCGCTGCTGTACCAGAACCCCGACACCAACGAGCTCGAGCCGTGGCTGGCGAAGAGCTGGGAGGCCAACGCGGACGCCACGGTCTTCACGTTCGAGTTGCGGGACGACGTGACCTTCTCCGACGGCACCCCGTTCACCGCCGCCGACGTGAAGGGCACCTTCGACGACATCATCGCCGCCGGCCCCAAGTCCCAGGCCGTGAGTTCGTTCGTCGGCTACCAGGAGACCACGGTGCTCGACGACTACACCGTCCAGGTCACCTTCAGCACGCCGAATTCGGCGTTCCCCAACTCCACGTCATCGGTGCCGCTGGGCATCGTCGGTGCCGCCACCCTCGCGGTGCCCTACGACGACCGGGCCAACGGCGCCGACGTGGTGGGAACCGGCCCGTTCGTGCTGAACACCTACACCAAGGACGTCGAGACCGTGCTGGACCGGCGCGACGGCTACGCCTGGAGCCCCGCATCCCGAGACCTGGACGGCGAAGCCTACCTCGACAGCGTCACGTTCCCGATCGTGCCCGAGCCGGCCGTGCGCACCGGCAGCCTCACCTCCGGCCAGGTCGACGTGATCGGCGGCGTGCAGCCCGTCGACGTCGAGACACTCACCGCGAGCAGCTTCCCGCTGGTCAGCCGCGGCAACCCCGGCGTCAGCTTCGGCGAATACTTCAACCTGTCCCGACCGATCGTCGCCGACATCGCGGTGCGGGAGGCCATCGCCCACGCCACCAACGCCACCGAGATCCGCGACACCGCTCTGAACGACGAGTTCAACGTGGGCACCAGCATCCTCGCCGCCACGACCCCCGGCTACGCGGACGAGTCCGACTACTTCGAGTTCGACCCCAAGACGTCGGCGAAGCTGCTCGACGGCGCCGGCTGGAAACTCGGCGACGACGGCATCCGCGAGAAGGACGGCACCCGCCTCTCGCTGGTCGTGAACTGGATCACCAACTTCGGCCCCAACCAGACCTCACTCGAACTGCTGCAACAGCAGCTCAAGGACGTGGGCATCGAACTGACCCTGCAGGGCGGCGACGTGCCGTCGTTCCTGGAGAAGCAGACCAGCGGCGACTTCGACATCTCCTGGCAGAACCTCTCCCGCGCCGACGGCGACGTGCTGCGCACCACCTTCTCCAGCGCCGCGGCGAACACCCTGCGCATCGACGACCCCACCCTCGAGGCGCTGCTGCAGGAGCAGCTCGCCACCGGTGACCCGGCCGCCCGCGCCGACGTGCTCGCCGACGCTCAGGAGCGCATCGCGTCCCAGTACTACCAGATCCCGGTGCACGAGCTCACGTCGATCCTGGCCACCCAGCCGGATGTGGGCGGTGTGACCCTCGGCGCGGACTCGCGTCTGGACCAGCTCACCGGAGCCTGGACCGCCGCCGAATAGCTCCACACTCTCTCGAGACAACTGCTGTCGCGTTTCTCTTTGGTCACCATGAACGGAGAACCGATGACACCGGATGCACTCAACCGCTCACAGCGGCACCGACGCCTCGCGCTGCTCTGCTGCCTGGGCGCCGGCTTCGGCACCCTGGTGGATGCCTCCGTCATCACCTACACGGTGCCGTACCTGGGCTCCGAGTTGCACGCCGAGACCAATGGCGTGCAGTGGTTCCTGGCCGCGTACTCCCTCAGCTTCGGCCTGGGTCTGGTGCCCGGCGGGCGGCTCGGTGACGCCTACGGCCGCCGCGGCCTGTTCATCCTTGGCTTGGCCGTCTTCGTGCTCGGCACGCTCGCCTCCGGCCTGGCACCGACCATCTGGATCGCCGTTGCCGGGCGCCTGGTGCAGGGCTTCGGCGCCGGGCTGATCAGCGCACAGGTGCTCGGCATCATCCAGGACGAGTTCGCCGGGCCGGGCCGGGTGCGCGCCCTGGCCCTGTACTCGATGGCCGGCGCCGCCGCCGCCATTTTCGGCCCGCTCGCCTGCGGGCTGGTGCTTACCACCCTGCCGGATGCGCTCGCCTGGCGGGCCGTCGTGCTGCTGAGCGTGCCCCCGGTGCTCGTCACCGTTTTCCTGGCCGGGTTGCTGCGCTCGGCGCCGCGCGAGCGCGCCCGCCGGCCGCCGGCCGCACCTGGATCTGCCCGGCATCACCGTACTGGGCGCGATCGTCGTGCTCGTCACCCTGCCGGTGATCGATCCCGGTATCACCGGCGGAGTCCTCGCGGCGGTCGTGGGCTCCGTGGTTTTGCTGCTGGCCGCCCAGGTGCTCTGGGAGCGGCGGTACGCGGCGACGGGTAGAAACCCGCTGTTCGTTCCTGCCCTGATGCGGTCGCCCGGGTTCGTCGCCGGCAACGTCGTGGCGCTGCTGTGGTTCGGCGCGGTCGTCGCGCACATCGGCATTGTGACGATCTTCCTGTTGCAGGGCGAGGGCCTCTCCCCCTTGCTGGTCGCGGCGGTCCTGGTGCCCAGCGCGGCCGCCCGGCCGGCCGCATCCGGGTTCAGCTCGCGGCTCTTCGCCTGGCTGGGCCCAGCGAGCGTGACGATCGGCCTGGCTTCCCAGGTGCTGGCCCTGGCGGCGCTGTGCCTGGCCACCCTGTGGTTTTCCGGCGACACGCTGGTCGCGGTGATCGTGGTCACCGAGGTCGCCGCCGGGCTCACGGCGGGCCTGGTTGAACCGCCGCTGCGGGCTATCACGCTGGGCTTTGCTGCGGATGCCTTCCGCGGTGTCGCCGCCTCGTTCCTGCAGCTCACCCAACGCCTCTCGGCCACGTTCTGTGTGGCCATCGCGACGGGTCTGATCCTGGGCACAACCGGAGCCCCGCCCACCACTGTCGACCTGCGCGCCGGTTTGCTGGTCTGCCTGGCGCTGCTCATCGGCGCCACGGTGGTGAGCCGGTCCCGGCTGGAGGCCGCGCACCGGCAGCGGGCGCAACCGGCACCCCTTCCAGCAGAGGGACGCGTCACGTATCGAGCTCCGCCCGCCGGCGCATCCGCACCTTCTCCGTCCGGCAGCGAATGCCTCGATCACATCGCCGAGCTCGAGAACCTGCTCGAGGCGGAGACGACCTCGTCGTCGTTCACCGACGCCTACTCCCAGGTCAAGGCGGAGCAGGAGACGTCGGCGCAGAACTGGGACGGCACCCGGTGACCTTGCTCGCCACTCCCCGGGTGCGCGGTGCCACGCCGGAGCTCGGCACGGTCGAGCCTGTCGAGCGGGCGGGTGCGGAACTACGCTGGTCGCGGTTCCTGCCCGCCACGGGCGCCGAAGGCCCAGGCCAGCGTGCCGCCCTGTGGGTGTAGGGCTGCAGCGTGCGCTGCCCCGGCTGTTTCAACCCGCACCTGTGGGCGGCGAGCGGGGGCCGGCTCGAGAACACGGTCGAGCTCGCCGTGGGTTTTGTGGCGGATGCCGAGCGCGCCGGCGCCCTGGGAATCACCCTCCTCGGCGGCGAACCCTTCGACCAGGCGGCGGGGCTGGCGACCATCGCCGAGGCTTTCCGCGCCGCCGGGCTGAGCGTGATGACCTTCACCGGTTACACCCTGGACCGACTCACCGGGTGGGCGGCCACCCGCCCGGACATCGCCCGGCTGCTCGCCGCCACCGACCTGCTCGTGGACGGACCGTACCTCCGCGACCAGCCGGACGCGGTGCGGCCCTGGCTCGGTTCGACGAACCAGGCATCCGCGCGCTCACCCCGGTGTACGCCGAGGAGGTCGCCCGGATCGAACGGGAGGGCGGGCGCGCCCGGTTGGAGATCCGCATCCACCCGGACGGCCGGATCGACGTGAACGGTTGGGCCGACGACGCGGCCCTCGAACACCTTCTGCATGACCTCGGTCCCCGACAGGACCGGCCTGGAACGAAAGCGAGACTCGCATGAGTGTCACCCTCATCCTCCTTCCCATCGCCCTGGCCGCTGCCGCCGCCGCCGGTGGTGTCGGCGCGCTCGGTGCGACTCTGACCGCCAGGGGCAAGAACGGTTCCGGTCCGGCACCGGAGATCCGGGTGCGCACCCGCATGAAGGACAGCACCCTGCTCTCCACCGCCCTGACCAACCTCGGCGCCACGGCGGTCGACGTGTCCGCCACGCTCGTCACGGCCGAGATCGACGGCGTCTCGCTGACGATGACGCTCACCGAGGACGCGGCCTGGGAGGCGCACGTGGAGAGCCTGGACGGCCGCGAGGTCCCCGTCGAGCGGGCGAGCGAACTGCTGCAGCGGCTCGACGGCGAATACGCGCTGATGGTGCAGCAGGCCGTGGCTCAGAAGATCCGGCTGCGCGGGGAAAGCTCCGGCTTCGACCTGGTCTCGGAGACCCGGGAGGCGGATGACGCCGTGACCATGGTGCTGAACGTCCGCACCGAGGCGTAGCGCACCGATGACAAACGCTCCAGGTCGCTTCCGGGCCACCGCGGTCCAGGCGAGCGCGGCCCAGGCGAACGCGGGACCGACGGTGTGGTGGCGCCTCGGCACCAGCTCGTGGCTGCTGCTGCTGCTGCTGTGGGGCCGGCGCGAGAACGGCCTCACGATCTTCGGCAACGCGCGCCCGGGCAACGCCAGGAACCGCCCGCCGACCGGTCCGCGGCAGCGCGCGGCGGCGATTCCGGAGGAAGCGCAGAAGCTGCTCGGCGGCAGGGGAACCGCCAGGTCCGACTATCTCGCCGACGCCCCGCCGGCTCCGCGCCGACGCCGGGCGAGCCGAGCCGAGCAAAGCCAGCAGGCCGCGGCCGCCGCGCCGCCGGTGCCGGCCACCCCCGCCGAAATGATCGACGTGAACACGGCGAACCAGCGCACCCTGGCACGACTCACCGGCATGGATCGCGGGCTGGCCAAGACCGTGATCGCCGACCGCGCCAGGCGCGGCGGATTCGGCTCCCTCGAGGACTTCGCGGCCTCGGCCGGTCTCCAGCCGCACGAGCTCGTGCGCCTGCGCGCCGAGGCCTTCTGCTCCGCCCGTCCGCGCGCCAAGCGCAGCTTCAGCCGTCGCGTCGACTACTGACCCGCGAGACGCCCGCCGGTCAGGCGAGCACGCGAGGCCGCGAGGCCGCGGTGACGGCGGCGGCCGCATCCGCTGACTGGGCGCCGGCGAAGGCCGGGCGGGCGCCGTACGGGTCGTCGTCGCCCCACAGGGTGGTGGGGGCCTCGCGGCGCACCGTGGGAATCACCTCGGTGGCGAACCGCTCGAGGATCTCCAGCTGCTGTTCGAACGGCACCGTCGTCGGCAGGCTGATCGACTGCAGGTCGTGCCGGAACAGCTGGTGGTACGACAGGATCTTGTCGATCACCTGCTGCGGGCTGCCCACCAGCGCCGGGCCCTCCGCCACGGCGTGGTCGATGTCACGGAACGGGGTGTTGTTGCCCGGCACGTGGGTCGCCGCGACGATGGCCTCATAGACCGGCCCGTACTGCTCCTTGGCCTGCTGGGTGGTGTCGGCGAGGAAGGTGCTGCCCGACCCTGACCCCAGATACGCGAACCGCGGGTCGTGCCCGTTTCGTGCGTATTCGTCGCGGTAGTGCTCGATCAGCACCGAGTAGTTCTGCCGTGGCTGAATGGCGTTGGCGGTGAACAGCGGGTCGCCCCACTTGGCGGCCAGCGCGGCCGAGGCCAGCGTGGTCGCCGACCCGTGCCACACCCGTGGTGCGCCGGCGTACGGGCGCGGCAGGGTGGTGATGTCGACGACCGGGGGCCGGAACTCACCGGACCAGGTCACGCCGGTCTCCCGCCACAGCCGGCGCAGCAGCTCGTACTTCTCGGCGACGAGCTCCCACTGGTCCTCCACGAGCAGCCCGAACAGCGGGAAATGCTGGGCCTCGTTGCCCTTGCCGATGGTGAGGTCGAGCCGGCCGCGGGAGATCTGGTCGATGGTGGCGTAGTCCTCGGCCACCCGGATCGGGTCGAGCAGCGACAACACGGTCACGCCGGACTGCAGCCGGATGCGCGAGGTGGTTGCCGCGATCGCGCCGAGCAGCACGGCCGGCGCCGAGGACAGGAAGCGCCCAGCGTGCCGCTCCCCCACCGAGTAGGCATCGAAGCCCAGTTCCTCCGCCCGGCGGGCCACCTGGATGGTCTGCGCGAACCGGTCGCTGGGTGACACGATCCGGCCGGTGACCGGGTTGGTGAGGTACGGGATGATGTCGAGAACCTGGAACTTCACGGGTCAGAGCTCCACGGTGATGCGGTCGAGCGGTGTCTTCTCCCCCGCCTCGATCCCGATCGGCAGCCGGTTCTCCGCCGGCGGCAGCGGGCAGGTGGCGTAATCGGTGTACGCGCAGGGCAGGTTCACGGCCCGGTTGAAGTCCAGTGTGGTGGCGCCGGATGCATCGGGCGCGGCCACCGACAACGCCCGGTTGGCCGCATACGTGGTGATGCCGCTCGTGGCGTCGGTGAACAGCACGAGCAGGCTGTCCGGGGCATGCCCGTTGAACGCGGTGAGCCGGAAGGTCTCGCCGCGGAGCTCGAACTCCAGCTCCCCCGGCGCCTCGTAGACGTGCTGCAGGCCCTCGACCGCGGCACCGACGGTGACCTCGCGGGGCGTCCCGAACGGAAGGTACCGGGCGGCGACGAACCAGCGCGGGTTCGGCAGGTAAGTGGGTGTGCCCGGGTACGCCGCCCGGAACGCGGTGCCGGGGTGCCGGGGCCGCACGACGATGTGGCCACCGCGCTTGGCGATCTCGATCACGGTCTCGCCCGCGACGGCGTTGAGGCCGTCCCGCTCGGCGACCGGCCCGAAGTCGTGCCGGCCGGTCAGCGGCCCGGCGGCGACGCTGAGTTCCTCCCCCTGGGCGAGCTCCACCACCGGCCCGTCGGCGGTGGCCGACCAGGCGCCGGGCGCATCCTCGAAACGCTGCGGCTCCTCGGTGAGAAAGTGCAGCCCGGTGATCGCGAGGAAGCCGTGCTCCGACGCGCGCTGCGTCTCGTGCGCGGCATGCCACGCCTCCCACTCTGATCCGAATGCAGCGCGGTCGATGGCCGGGGAAATCGTCTCTGTGTTGATCGTCTCTGTGCTCATGACTGCACGCTACGGCCCGGCCACGCGCAATTGACGGATGATGCGTCCCGCGGCGTCACACTCGCAACACGCGGTAACGATGCTTGCGCTGCGGCTGATTGTCCTGCGGCTAAGCCTGCTTCGCCAGATCGACGATCCACGTGGCCGTCTTGACACCTCGCTTTGCGTCGGCCGTCACCCGTGCACGTGCCGCGGCAACGCGTTCAGCCTGAGAAACGTATCTCCCCGATGACGCTGAGCGATACCCATCCCCCGCGGGAGCTTTGGCATCCCGCGTGAGGGACTTGCCCATCTTCGCGTTTCTTCTGTTGAGCGCCATGTCTACCTCCCACTCCATATTCTGGCCCAGCGGCGGCCCTCCGTCGAGGATTCGGGCACAGCTTCCAGGGCTTCGTCGGTTGCCGCGGCGATCACGTCAGCCTCGTGTTCGTCAGCCCATTCGCTCTCCGCCAGTGAACTCAAGACTCGGTGCCCGATTGTAGCTTTGTCCGTGTCACCGCTCACAGTCAGGTCAAGAGCCCACTGAGCCCGAGCCCACCACTGGGCCTTGCGATCCGCTCCGTTTCGCTGCTGTCGATTTTGTTCTTCTTGCCGGCCTGCCTCGCGGGCGGATTGCCTTGCGGCGGCGAATGCAATCAAAGCGGCGATGACCGCTGCAACACCACCGAAGCCGGGAGACGTCACGAAGAGACTCACCCACGCCCAGTCCATCGAGCACCCCGTCCGCCACGGGGCGAAAAGCCACCCGATCGCAAAACCGATGATCACTGCTCCGGCCCAACGACAAGGCCGATACGCTCATATGGCATGGTCCGACAATAGTGCCGTCTACCGACAGGCCCGCCGCGTGGACAGCGCGAATCGGTAGACCACGGGCGGGATCGCGTCGGGTGAACCCGGGCCGCCCAGGCCGCCAGGGACCCGGTCATGCACGAGCGTGAAGCCGACCCGGTCGTAGAGCCGCTGCGCCGGCAGATTGAGCGAGCCGGTGTCGAGCACCACGGCGTCGACGCCCCACTGGGCGGCCACCGCCAGCGCGTGCAGCACCAGCGCTTCGCCGATCCCCCGGCCGCGGGCATCCGGGTCGACCGCGATCAGCCGGAGCTCGGCCTCACCCTGCCGGGCCAACCGGGTGCCGGATGCGCCGGCGCGTAGCAGGCTGGCGGTGCCGAGGAGCGGCACGACGGCCGTCTCATCGGCTGCATCAACAGCGCTGTGCCCATCGACAGCACTGTGCCCATCGACAGCACTGTGCCCATCAACAGCGACGAGCAACGCGCCCGCCGCCGCCCGACCGGCCGAATCGCGCACCAGCGCGGTGCGGGCCGCCGACACCGGGAGGTGCCCGTACGGGCCGTTCCGGAAGCCGAGCTCCACGAGGTCGGCCACCCGCCCGAACTCGTGCGGGGCGGCTGGGCGCACCCGCACGCCCGTCAGGCCCGGCCCGCTCATGCGTCCGCGGGCACGTCGGGGTAGACCTCGGCGAGCAGCCCCGCCAGGTAGGCGACGATCGCCCCGGGGCCGCTCTTCGGGGCGTCGGCCTCGATCTGCGCGTTGTAGTTGGTGTTGGTGTTCACGTCGTAGGTCACCAGCCGGCCGTCGGCGGTCTCGATGAACTCGATGCCGGCGATCTCGATGCCTTCCGCGCGCAGGAACGCCCGGTACCGGTCGATGATCGGCGAGTCGAACCCCTCCCGGCGGGCGAAGATCTGCTGTCCGGCCTCGGGCAGGATGGTGGCGCCGGGCGGCAGCAGCAGCGCACCGGTGGTCGGGTCGATGGCGCAGGCATCCGCCGGGCACAGCTGGTAGCCGCCGCGGGCGGTGTCGGCGGTGATCGCGTAGATGAACTCGTCGCCGACGATCTCCACCCGGGTCACCTCGGGCTTCGCCGCCACCACGAACTCCTGCAGCAGCGAGATGCCGTCCTCCGGCTCCTCGTACCGGCCGGCGTCGATGGCAGCGGCCAGCTCTGCGGCGCTGTCGAACTTCTGCACGCCCAGGCCCTTGCCGCCCTGGTTGTGCTTGGTGATGAACGGCGTGGGGAAGCCCTGCGCCGCCTCGACCAGCCGGTGCGTGCCGACGACCACGCGGGTGCGCGGCACGTCGAACCCCTGCGCCCGCAGCCGGGTGAGCTGGTCCACCTTGCTGACCTCGAGTTCGATGGTGCGGCGGCCGTTCACGGTGCGGGCGCCGTACGCGTCCAGCCAGTTGAGCACGCTGCGGGTGTAGTCCTTCGACAGTCCGTGCCCGCGGGTGTGCGCGGAGGCGCTGATCCGCGACCAGAAAATGCCGGCCGGCGGCGCCTCGTCGAGGTCGAGCACACCGTCCACGAGCAGCCATTCGCGGTACGGCACGCCCGCGGCCTCGAACGCGGCCTGGAACGGGCCGAACCAGTCGGGATTCTCGTGCAGCACGTGCACGACGGGGGTGGCCTCGGGGGCAATCAGAGAACTCATGAGAAATAGCCTTCCACGTCCAGCACCCCACCGCATGCGGCGAAGTCCGCCGACACCGCCTGGCGCAGCTCGTCGTCGAACAGGAAATCGGCGGCGGTGAGCGCCAGCCCGTCCGCGCCGTCGAACACTGCCCGGTCGCCCTCCGGCCCGTTCGCGTAGTCGGCGAACTCGGTGGTGTGCAGGGAGATCCCGGGCGGGCTCACCTTGATCACCGGGTGGATCGACGGCACCCTGGCGCTGACGTTGCCGAAATCGGTGGAGGCCGCCAGTTCGCTGGGAACCACCGCCCGGGTCAGCACGGTGCGGCCGAGTTCCGCCTGCCGCACGGCCCAGCGCGCGGTCAGCGGCTGATTGAACCGGATCGGCAGGGAGTACGGCGCCGGGTCCCAGTCCACCTCCACGGTGGTGCCGGTCGACAAGGCGCTGCCGTGGGCGATGTCCTCCACCCGGCGACTGAGGTCCTTGAGCGTCTCCACCGCGGGCGAGCGCAGGTAATACTCCAGTTCGGCGAACGCGGGCACGATGTTGGGCCGGTCACCGCCGGCCAGCACCACCCCGTGGATCCGGTCGCCCGGCGGCAGATGCTGGCGCAGGAACCCGACCGCCTGGTAGTTCAGCGCCACCGCATCCAGGGCGTTCCGGCCCATGAACGGGCTCGCCGACGCGTGCGCGGCCACCCCGGTGTAGCGCACCCGCACGATCCGCCGGCCGATGAACGGATGGTCGGCGGCGTCGTAGCCGAACGGATGCACCATGATCGCCGCATCCACCAGGTCGAACGCGCCCGCCCGGGCCAGCAGCTCCTTGCCGTTGCCGCCCTCCTCGGCGGGGGTGCCCAGCAGCACCACCCGGCCGGGCAGCCGGTCGGCGACGGCGGCCAGCGCCAGGAACGCGCCGACCGCGGCGGCGGCGATGATGTTGTGCCCGCAACCGTGGCCGATGCCGGGCAGGGCGTCGTACTCGGCGAGGATCGCCACGGTGGGGCCGGCCGGGTCGCCGATCTCCGCCTCGAACGCCGTGGCGAGGCCGTAGGCGTTGCCGTGGGACGCGATGCCGTGCGCGGCCAGCAGGGCACGGATGTCGGCGACGCTGTTCGTCTCCCGGAACGCCTCCTCGGCGTGGTCGAAGATGCGGTGCGACAGGGTCAGCAGCTCCGGCTGCAGCAGGGCCAGGGCGGCGCGCACGTCGGCGGCGATGCCGGCTGGGGCGCCCGGGTGCGGTGACTGGATCGGCACGGCGAGCGCGGCCTTCCGTTCGGTCTCCACGGCCACCGCGTCGAGGTAATACCGGTTCGGCGCGGTCATCGGCTGCGGCCCGGAACCGTCGACCCGAGGTGACCACGCAGGGTGCTGGCCGAATAGGCCTCCCGCACCAGGCCGCGGCGCACGAGTTCGGGCACCACGAGTCGGGTGAACGTTTCGAACTGCTCGTGCAGGAACGCGCTGAGCACCCCGAAGCCGTCCACGGCGCCGGCCCGGTACCAGCGTTCCATCTGGTCGGCGATGTCCGCCGCCGATCCCACGATGATGGGTGAGCGCACCAGGTGCGCCACCAACAGGTGCCGGTAGGTGACCGGGCGGTCGCCGCCGACGGTGCGCCCGGACCGCTCGGCGACCACGGCGAGCAGCCGACGGCCGGTGTCGTTGAACCGGGCCGCGGTCGGCGCGGTCACCACGTCGTCGATGCCCCGGTCGGCCAGGGGCAGACCCACCAGCTGCCGCAGGCTTTGCGCGCTCCGGTTGGTCGGCAGGCCGAGCGCGGCCGCCGTCGGGGTGCCGTCGTCCACCTGGAAGAGTCCCACCAGCCGGTCGTACACCTCCCACGCGTCGGCGCGCTGCTCCCCCACGATCGGCAGGATCGGCGCCACGATCGACAGTGCGTCCGCCGGCCGGCCCAGCGCCGTGACCCGCTGTTTCGTCTGCGCGTACAGGGTCACCGCCTCCTCGAGAGTGGCCGGCGCCACCAGGTAGATGTCGGCCGATGCGGCGGAGAACTCCTGCGCCCGGCGCGACGTGCCCGCGTGCATCAGGGGCACGTGGCCCTGCACCGGACGCTGCACGTTGAGCGGCCCGGCCACGGCGTAGGACCGGCCGACGTGGTCGAGGGTCGACACCAGGGCCCGGTCGATCAGCGTGCCGGTCGCGGCGTTCCGTACGAAGGCCTTCTCGTCCCAACCGTCCCACAGCCCGTGCAGCACCTGCACGTACTCCTCCGCCACGTCGAAGCGGTCGAAATCGGGCACGTGCCCGGCCTTGCCGAAATTCGCCGCGCCGCGGGCATCCGTGCCCACCGTGAGGTTCAGCCCGAACCGGCCGGAGCTGAGCCGGTCGATGGAAGCCGCGGCCCGAGCGGTGGCGTACGGCTCGGAATGGGAGACGTTCACGGTGCCCACAATGCCGATCCGCCGGGTCGCGGCGGCCAGGTAGGAGGCGGTGCTCAGCGAATCCGCACGGGACAGCAGGTGCGGGTCGGAGAACTCCAGGTCGGTGTCGGTGGAGAGCCAGTCACCCAGGAACAGGAAATCAAAACCGGCCTTCTCCGCCGCTAGGGCCACCCGTTTGAGCGCGTCGGCGTCCTTTCCGGGGTCGTTGTGCGCGCCGGGGTACCGCCAGCCGGACGGGAACGCCCCCAGGGTGCGCACCATGGCGCTGAGGATGAGGCGGTCGTCTGGCTCGGTCGCGGGCGGGGTGAGCTGCCGAGTCGTCATTCCTCGACGCTAGGGCGCGGCCGCCGCAGCGGGGCGGCCGGCCGCAACAATCCGCCGCACGCTGACACACGGCGTAAAGGAGGAATGACGCGAAGCGTCATCTGTTTCGGCCCCGCGCCTTGCCATTACTAGGGTCGACAGGAGCTGCCCGTCCTCACAGAGCCGAAAGTTTACAGATGACGACAACATCCTTTGCAACCCGTCTCGACGAGATCACGCGTGACGAACTCAGCCGGTCCAGCAGCCGCAAGTGGAGCCTGCACCCCGGCACCATCGGTGCCTGGGTCGCCGAGATGGACTTCGGCACCGCACCGGCGGTGACCGCGGCGCTGCACCAGGCAGTGAGCGACTGTGACCTGGGCTACCTCGCGCCAACCACCACCCGCCGGATGGCGGAAGCCACGGCCGGATGGCTGCTCGATGACTACGGCTGGGCGGTGCCGCCGGAGAACATCCACCCGGTGTCCGACGTGATGAGCGCGTTCGATGTCACCGTTCGCCGGTTCTCGCCGGCCGGAAGCGGCGTCATCGTGCCCACCCCCTCCTACATGCCGTTCCTCAGCTTCACGCCCACCCTGGGCCGGGAAATCTTCGAGGTTCCCGGCCTGGCCGTGGACGGCCGGTGGACCCACGACCTCGCCGCCATCGATGCGGCCTTCGCCGCCGGCGCCCGCACCCTGGTGCTGTGCAACCCGCACAATCCCACCGGCACGGCCCTCACCCTGGCCGAACTCGAAGGCATCGCCGAGATCGTCGAGCGCTGGGGCGGCCGGGTCTTCGCCGATGAGATCCACGCCCCCTTGCGCTACGGCGACACCCGGCACATCCCGTATGCGTCGATCTCCGCGGAGAGCGCCCGGCACACCATCACCGCCACGTCCGCGTCCAAGGCCTGGAACCTGCCCGGCCTCAAGACGGCGCAGTTCATCACGACCAACCCCGCCGACGAAGAGGTGTACCAGGTCTACGGCTTCACGGTGGTGCACGGCGCCTCCACGCCGGGGGTGATCGCCGCCACCGCCGCCTACGAGGAGGGCGGCGACTGGCTGGCCGGCGTGATCGACTACCTCGACGGCAACCGCCTGGTGCTGCAGGACCTGCTCGCCGAGCACCTGCCCGAGGTGCGCTACACCGTGCCCGACGCCACCTACATCGCCTGGCTGGACTGCTCGGCTCTCAGCATCGACGGGTCCATCGCCGACTTCTTCCGTCTCGAAGCCGGGGTGACGATGACCGACGGGTCCCTCTGCGGTCGCGGCTTCGGCGACCATGTCCGCCTGATCTTCGCCATGCCCCGCCCCCTCCTCGAACAGGCCGTGCTTCAGATGGCCGCAGCCGTTCGCCGACTGAAAGCGACACCCCAACGATGACCACCGCCCCGACGAACAGAGACGCCGCAGCCGACCCGGAATACAACTGGGACGGCTACGCCTTCGACACCCGCCAGGTGCACGCCGGCGAATACGACGAGCTCACCAGCGGGGCCCGGATCCCGCCGATCAACATGACCGCCGGGTTCCGGTTCGACTCTTTCGCGGATGCCAAGGGCCGGTTCAACGGCGAGGCCGACGGTCTCATCTACTCCCGGCAGCGCAACCCGTCCGGGGCGGTGGCCGAGCGGCGGATCGCGTCGCTGGAGGGCGGCACCGAGGCCATCGTGGTCGCGTCCGGCCAGGCCGCGATCACCGCGGCGCTGCTGTCGATCGCGCAGGCCGGCGATCACATCGTGTCCACGGCGAGCATCTACAGCGGCACCCGGATCCTCTTCGGCCGCAGCTTCGCCCGGTTCGGGGTCACCGTGGACTACGTCTGGGACGAGTTCGACGACGACGAGTGGGACCGCGTCATCACTCCGAACACCAAGGCCATCTTCAGCGAGACCATCCCGAACCCGAAGAACGACATCGTCGACATCGGCCGAGTCGCCGCGGTGGCCACACGGCACGGCCTCCCGTTCGTGGTGGACAACACCATCGCGTCCCCGTTCCTGATCCGCCCGTTCGAGCACGGCGCCGACGTCGTGGTGCACTCCTCGACCAAGTTCCTC
Organism: Cryobacterium sp.; assembly: GCF_025463825.1. GTDB lineage: Bacteria > Actinomycetota > Actinomycetes > Actinomycetales > Microbacteriaceae > Cryobacterium. The sequence continues at coordinate 12,734 of NZ_JAODBG010000075.1, read as the reverse complement.
AGCGGTCACGGCGCCGCGATCTCCGGCACCATTGTCGACGGCGGCACCTTCGACTGGGCCGCGGCGGACCGTTCGTTCCCGCTGATCACCGCGTCCGCCGGCGGCCTGCCGTCGATCGCCCAGAAGTTCGGTCGCACGGCGTACGCCCGGGCCACCCGGGAGGCCGTGGTGAACGACATCGGCCCGGCGCTGTCGCCGTTCAACTCGTTCCTGCTGCACCAGGGCATCGAAACCCTGTCGCTGCGGATGGAGCGGCACCTGTCGAATTCGCTGACCATCGCGGCCTGGCTGGCCGAGCATCCGGGAGTGGAGAGCGTCGACTACGCGGGGCTGCCCGGCAACCCGGCGTTCGACCTCGCGCAGCGGCTGTACGGCGGCCGCAGCGGGTCGGTGTTCTCCTTCACCGTGCGCGGCGGCGAGGCCGGCGCGGGCCGGTTCCTCGACAGATTGCGGGTGATCAGCCACATGACCAACATCGGTGACACCCGGTCGATGGCGCTGCACCCCGCCACGTCAACGCACACGTCGTTCAGCCAGGAGTTGCGGGACCGGCTGGGCATCGCCGACGGCCTGATCCGCCTTTCGGTGGGCATCGAAGACCCCCAAGATCTCATCAACGACCTCGACCGGGCGCTCTCCTAGCCGGCCATCGCGGTTTGCAGCGGCAGGCGCACCGTGAACACCTGGCGCTGGTCTTCGGCGCTGAGCCCGATGCCGTCGTCGGTCACCCGCAGCACGGCACCGGTGCCGTCCTGGCCGACGCTGAGGCTGACGGTGCCCTGCGGCCGGACGAATTTGACGGCGTTGGCGAGCAGGTTGTCCCACCAGGCGAACCCGTAGGCTAGCGAGGCATCTCGGCCTCAGTGGCAGCCCTCTCCTGCATTCAAGCAGGTCCGGGGCCTGATGTCCCCCGTTACGGGGACTTTGGGCTAGGCATGCCCGACCGGGGTCGAGCCCACCGTGAGCGACTCACCATCCGCCGCCAGGTCCACGAGCACGGTTTCACCGTCGCGGATGCTGCCGGCCAGCAGCGCTGTCGCCAGGCGGTCGTCGATCTCGGTCTGCATCAACCGCCGCAACGGCCGGGCCCCGTAGATCGGGTCGTAGCCGCGCTCGGCCAGCCAGGCGCGGGCATCCGGGGTCACCGCCAGCTCGAGCCGGCGTTCGCCCAGGCGGCGTTGCAGCCGGTCGACGTAGAGCTCCACGATCTGGGCGAGGTCGTCGGTGGACAGCGACGAGAACACCACGATGTCGTCGAGCCGGTTCACGAATTCGGGCTTGAACGCCTGCCGCACCATCTGTTGCACGGCCCGCTCTTTCTCCTCCCAACTGAGCACCGGGTCGACGAGGTACTGCGAGCCGAGGTTGGAGGTGAGCACCAGGATGGTGTTGCGGAAGTCGACCGTGCGGCCCTGGCCGTCGGTGAGCCGGCCGTCGTCGAGCACCTGCAGCAGCACGTCGAACACCTCGGGGTGGGCCTTCTCCACCTCGTCGAAGAGGATCACCGAGTACGGCCGGCGGCGTACGGCCTCGGTGAGCTGGCCGCCCTGTTCGTAGCCGATGTAGCCGGGAGGGGCGCCGACCAGGCGGGAGACGGAGAACTTCTCGCCGTACTCGCTCATGTCGATGCGCACCATGGCCTTTTCGTCGTCGAAGAGGAACTCGGCCAGCGCCTTGGCGAGCTCGGTTTTGCCCACGCCGGTGGGGCCGAGGAACAGGAACGACCCGGTCGGGCGGGCGGGGTCGGAGATGCCGGCCCGCGAGCGGCGCACGGCGTCGGCGACGGCGCGCACGGCCTGCTTCTGGCCGATCAGCCGGTGGCCGAGCTCGCCCTCGAGGTTGAGCAGCTTCTCCGTCTCGCCCTGCAGCAGCCGGCCGACCGGGATGCCGGTCCACGCGGCGACCACCGCGGCGATGTCCTCGGCGGTGACCTGGTCGCCGACCATCCGGGCCCCCTCCTGCTCGGTCTGCTCGGCCTCCGCGAGCTCGCGCTGGATGACCGGGATGTCGCCGTACAGCAGCCGGGACGCTTTCTCCAGGTCGCCGCGGCGTTCGGCCACTTCCGCCTGACTGCGCGCGTCGTCGAGGCGCTTGCGCAGGTCGCCGACCCGATTCAGCGACGAACGCTCCTTGTCCCAGCGGGCCTGTAGCTCGCCGAGCTTCTCCTGCCGTTCGGCAAGATCATCGCGCAGCTTCTCCAGCCGCGCCTTGGAGGCATCGTCCTTCTCCTTCTTCAGCGCGAGTTCCTCGAGCTTGAGCCTGTCGACGCTGCGGCGTAGTTCGTCGATCTCCACCGGCGAGGAGTCGATCTCCATCCGCAGCCGGCTGGCGGCCTCGTCGATGAGGTCGATGGCCTTGTCCGGAAGCTGCCGGGCGGTGATGTAGCGGTTCGAGAGCGACGCCGCCGCGACGAGCGCGGCATCCGCGATGGACACCTTGTGGTGCGCCTCGTACCTCTCCTTGAGCCCGCGCAGAATGGCGACGGTGTCTTCCACGCTGGGTTCGTCCACCAGCACCGGCTGGAAACGGCGCTCGAGCGCGGCGTCCTTTTCGATGAACTCGCGGTATTCGTTGAGCGTGGTCGCACCGATCAGGCGCAGTTCCCCGCGGGCGAGCATGGGCTTGAGCATGTTGGATGCGGCCACGGAGCCTTCGCCGCCGCCGGCGCCCATCAGGGTGTGCAACTCGTCGACGAAGGTGATGATCTGCCCGTCGGCGTCATTGATCTCCTTGAGCACGGCCTTGAGCCGCTCCTCGAACTCGCCCCGGTACTTGGCTCCCGCCACCAGGGCGGCCAGGTCGAGCGACACCAGCTGCTTGCCCTTGAGGGAGTCGGCCACGTCACCGGCCACGATGCGCTGGGCGAGGCCCTCCACCACGGCGGTCTTGCCGACGCCGGGTTCGCCGATCAAAACGGGGTTGTTCTTGGTGCGCCGAGTGAGCACCTGGCTCACCCGGCGGATCTCGGCATCCCGCCCGATCACGGGGTCGAGCTTGCCGCTCCGGGCGATCTCGGTGAGATTCACGCCGTACTGCTCCAGCGCGGTCTTCTGCTTCTCGTCGGTTCCGGGGGCACCCTGCATGTTGGCCATCACACCATCCTTCGCAAATACTTGAGTGGACGCGACTCAAGTTTAGACGCACGTTGCCGGATGCGCTACCGCCTTGGTCGTCGGCCGGTGTTCGCCGATGCGAGCATGTTCTGGTGAAGAGAAGCGACGGTGCGCGGCGGCCGGACGTCTCGGCGGTAGAGCTGATCGGTGGCCCCGAACCACTCACGCTCGAGCTCCACAGCCATGACGAGCGGTGGGTCGGCCGCTACCTGGAGCACCGGCGCCAGATCCTGACCGCTCTCGCAGCGAACGTGGGCGTCGAGCACATCGGTTCCACCTCCGTCCCCGGGCTGGCAGCAAAACCGATAATCGACATCGTGGTCACGGTGGACGACATCACCGCCGAAGAGGACTACCTCGAGGCGCTGCTGGGCGCCGGGTACGAACTGCGGACCCGTGAACCGGGGCACCGTCTCGTGCGCACGCAACCCGCGACGTCCATGTGCACGTCTATCAGCAGGGTGATCCTGCGGTGGTCGAGTACCTGCTGCTCCGCGACTGGCTGCGCTCGAACGCGGCGGATCGCGCTCTCTTCGAGAGCACCAAGAGATCGCTGCTCCGGCGCCGGTGGGACGACATGAACGCCTACGCGGACGCCAAGACCGACGTCATTCTCGCGATCACAGCGCGAGCGCGAGCAGCTCGCGGGTAGGCGGGTGCGAAGTCCCTTACGGGAGCGACACCAAGGGCTGGGCGGGGTGGGCCGGAGATGCGCGACATCCTGGACTCCTACGGTGAACCAAGATCATCCGTCCCGCTGGGGAATGCTTGTCATTGTGTCCTTCGGTCTCTCGGTGGGCCTGGGGTTCGCGCTGAAGGCGCTCGGCGCCCCGGCCGCCGATTCGAACGCACCGGTGACCAACACGTTCCTCGGCACCGGGTTCCTGCTCGGCGCAGCCGCGCTCTGGGCGTTTTCGAAGTACCTGCTGCCCAAACTCGACAAGGCCAAGCCGTCGTTCGTCTACCAGCCGTTGGCCGAACCGGTGGTCAATGAACGCGGTGCGAAGGTGACCCACCGACCGGTCGCCGTGGTGAACCAGGAGACCGGCCAGCAGATCTGGGCCCGCCCGTCGTCGACGTTCTTCTTCATCCCGATGCGTTTCTGGCCGTATCCCCTCGCCGCCATCGGGGTCGTGAACGTCGTCATCGGCCTCAGCCAGGGCTGAGGTCCGCCCGCGCCGCCTGAATCAAGCCTCCGGGATCTCCCGGCCGAAAGCCTCGAGGGTGACCGCCTCGGGAGCCGGTCCTCCGCGCACCCCGGTGTCGAGGGCGTCGATGGCGCTCATCTGGTCGGCGGTGAGGTCGAAGTCGAAGACGTCGAAATTCTCACGAATGCGCACAGGGCGCACCGACTTCGGGATGACCGAGTGGCCGAGCTGCAGCTGCCAGCGCAGCATGACCTGCGCGGCGCTCTTGCCGTGGGCGCCGGCGATGCCCAGGATCACGGGGTCGGTGAAGGTGCTCGTGCTGGCGTCGCCGCGGTACGAGGTGATGCCGCCGATCGGCGACCAGGCCTGCGTGAGAATGCCGAGGTCTGAATTGGCCTTCCGCACCTCGGGCTGGGAGAAGTACGGGTGCACCTCGATCTGGTTCACCGCGGGCACGATCGTGCTTTCCTTCCGCAGCGTCTCGAGGTGCTCGACCATGAAGTTGCTGACGCCGATGGCGCGCACACGCCCGTCGGCGAGGAGCTTCTCGAGAGCCCGGTAGGCCTGAATGGCCTTGTCGAAGTCGCCGGGCAGGGCCTGGTGCAGGATGAACAGGTCGAGCTGGTCCACGCCGAGCTTGCCGGCGCTCTTGTCGAAGGCGTGCAGGGTCTGGTCGTAGCCGTAGTCGCTGATCCAGACCTTGGTCTCGATGAAAACTTCGGAGCGGTCGATGCCGGAGCGGCGGATGCCCTCACCGACCTCGCGCTCGTTGGCGTAGGCGGCGGCGGTGTCGATGTGCCGGTAGCCGGCCTGCAGAGCCGTGGCGACGGCATCCGTAGTGACGTCGGGCGGGGTCTGGAAGACGCCGAGGCCGATGGCGGGCAGAACCACGCCGTTGTTGAGAGTGAGGTCGATAGTCATATTCCTACGCTAATCCGGGGGTGTTGGGGATGGGAGTGCCTGTAAGTCCCCCTCTCGGTCTTCCTTCCAATCACACGCCGATGCGGCCGAGCCACGCCTCGACGTCCGCCTGGGCTTCGGCGGCTTCCTCGCCCTGCACGGCGAGGCCTTCGCCGATCGTCGCGCCGGGACACCGCTCGGTCGGGCAATCCGTTCACGATTGCGGGGCGGGCGTCGTCCTCTTGTTCGCGGCTGTTTCGCGCAACAATCCCGTCGTAGTCGGGCGGATAGGCGGCGGCGGCCTCGATCCGATACACGTCCACGCTGACCGCGGTGGCGATCATGTCGGCGACGACCTGGGTGCAGGCGGAGAGCACGCCGGTCACGAGACCGGCTCCCACCGCTTTGGTGAGGACGTCACGTCGGTCCACGAGCGGCCTACGGGCGGATGAGCACTTTGAGTGCTTCGCGGTCGGCCATCGCCCGGTAGCCGGCGGCTACCTCGTCGAAGCCGACGGTGCGGTCGAAGACCTTGCCGGGTTCGATGGTCCCGTCCAGCACCAGCGGCAGCAGCTCGTCGATGTAGGCGCGGGCCGGGGCGACACCACCGGTCAGGGTGATGTTGCGCATGAACTCGGGAAAGCCCAGCGGGACCTCACCGAACTGGGGCGCGCCCACCCTGCTGATGACCCCGCCGTCGCGCACCACGGCGATGGCCGTCTCGATCGCGGACTTGAGCCCGACGGCCTCGAGCACCACGTGGGTGCCGTCACCGCCGGTGAGCTCCTTGACCTTGGCGATACCCTCCTCGCCCCGTTCGGCGACCACGTCGGTGGCACCGAACCGACGGCCCAGGTCGGTGCGGGCCTGGTGCCGGCCCATCAAGATGACCTGGCCGGCGCCGAGGAGCTTGGCCGAGAGCACGGCCGAGAGGCCGACCGCGCCGTCGCCGATCACGGTGACGGACTGCCCGGGCAGGATGTGGGCCTTCTTGGCCGCGTGGTAGCCGGTGCACATCACGTCGGACAGGCTGAGCAGCGACGGGATCAGTGCCTCGTCGAATCCGGCGGGGACGACGACGAGGGTGCCGGCCGCCTGGGGCACGCGCACGAATTCGCCCTGGCCGCCGTCGCCGGGGCTGCCCCAGTGCTCGCCGTGCCGGCAGGAGGTCTGCAGGCCTTCGCGGCAGAAGTCGCAGGTGCCGTCGGAGGCGACGAACGGCGCAATGACGAAGTCGCCCGTCGCGAGGCCGACCACGTCGCCGCCCAGCTCTTCGACGATGCCGACGAACTCGTGGCCCATCCGCGAGCCGTGCTCCGAAGCCGGCTTGGACGCATACGGCCAGAGATCGCTGCCGCAGATGCAGCCGGCGACGACGCGCACGATGGCGTCGGTGGGCTGCTGGATGATCGGGTCGGGCACGGTCTCGACGCGGACATCGCCGGCGCCGTACATCAGTGTTGCTCGCATGGGGGTTCCTTACCTGGGTGAGAAGCGGTCTCCAGTCAACGCCCGAGCGGCCCCACGCGCGAGTCCCTGTCGTTACAGGTACTGGCAGAGCCTGCCTCCGCGGGCCGGGTCACCCTAGTGTCGACACCTGCACAAGCGCGAGCTCGGCCGCACCGGTCTGCAGGTGTCTCCTCTGGCGATCGGCGGAGCGGCGTTCGCCTACGTCGAGGAGTCATCCGGGTGGAACCCGAGGACAGCGGAAGGTCGGAAGGTCGTGCAAGGGCTACAGCGAAACCCTGATCGGTGAGGTGATGAGATCCCGTCGCGAGGACTGCGTGCTGGCCAGCAAGGTCTGGTACGAACTGGATCACGACGGAGTCATCGACAGCGTCCACGAAAGCCTGCACCGCCTGCAGACCGACCGCATCGACCTCATGCAGATCCACGGCCGGATGTACACCCCCGCCGACGTTGAGCACGTGTTGACGGGCGGCCCGCTCGACGCCCTGATCGAGCTCCGCGAGGCGGGTACGATCGGGCACATCGGGATCACGACGGAGGAGCCCTGGTCCGTCCTGCCGTTCCTGGAGCATGACGCCATCGAGGTCTACCAGGTCGCGTACAACATCATCTACCAGGCCGCAGCGAACCATTTCCTGATCCAGGCCGCCGAGAAGAACGTCGGTGTCGTCTCGATGCGCACGATGACCTCCGGGGTTTTCCAGCGCGAAGCAGCGTTCCTGGCCCCCGGCTGGCAGTCGGCGCACGACCTCTATGAGGTGGCCCTCAAGTTCGTGCTGTCCGACACCCGGGTCACCTCGGGCATCGTCGGCATGCGCTGGCCGGAGGAGGTCGAGCGCAACCTGGCTCTGGTCGAAGGCTGGGAACCCGAGACGGACTTCGCCAGGATGCCGCGGCTCACCTTCGAGGTGTACCGGGCGAACGACGAGCAGTCCGAAAGGTGAAGATCCGATCTCGGACGGCGTAGCCGGGCTCAGCGGCCGCCCACGGCCCCGATGCCGGCGTTGATCGTGACGAATTCGCGCACGTCGCCGAGCTCAGCAGCGTTGATCCCGTGGGCAAGGCCCGGATACACCCGCTCGACCAGGGTGGAGTGCAGCGGCAGGAACGAGCTCGTGCGATCGATCGCGGGCGCGCCGATGACCCGGTCTTCGGCGCCGCGGCCCCAGAAGAGCGCGGGGCGCTCTGCGGCAAGGGTGTCGTCGCCGGGCTGGGCCGCACCGAGCACGAAGCCGCCCAGCACGACCGGGGCCAGCACCCGCTCCGGCCGGGTGCGGAGCAGCTGGCTGGCCATCAGGCCGCCCTGCGAGAAGCCGATCGGGATCACCCGGGTGCCGGAAGCCAGGTTGGCGTCGACCCAGGCCCAGATCGCCTCGGTTGCCGCAGCGACCGGCTGAGCGCCGGGGTTGCCGGGGGTCGTGATGGCGAACCAAGCCGCGCCACCATTGCCGGCATCGAGCGGCGCGCGGAGCGAAGCCCAGGGCAGGTCGAGTCCGAGGGCGGGCATCAGCCCGGTGAGGTCGTGTTCGTTCGATCCGTAGCCGTGCATCAGGAGCAGCACGACCGGCTCGGCCATCGGGTCGGTTGGCCAGGCGGGCGAGCGGACATCCCGCAGCGCGGTCATCGGGCGATCAGCTCGTCGACGGAGAGGTCGGGCAGGCCAATGGTCACCTGGGTGCCCCACGGGTCGGTGACGGTGACGGACCGGCCGTCGCCGGCGAACGGAATGGACGTGGCGGCCAGGCGGGCGGTGAGGGACTCAAGGTCGGCGACGTCGGGCACGGTGACGGCCACGTCGCCGAGGCCGAGGCTGGCCGCACGCGGTCCGGAGCCGCGGCTGTTCCACACGTTCATGGCGATGTGATGGTGGTAGCCGCCGGCCGAGGCGAACAGCGCACCCGGATAGCCGGTCTGCGTGGCTGCGAAGCCGAGCGCGTCGACGTAGAACGTGCGGGCCGTCTGCACGTCGCCGACCTGCAGGTGCACGTGCCCGACGGCGCCGGCCTCGGCGGGGCCGGCATCCAGGACCCTCTGGTTGAGGTGGTTCTGCAGGTAGGAGTTGGGGTCGAGGTATTCGGTGGCCATCCGGATTTCTTCACCGTCGTGGATCCAGCGGTCACGGTCCCGGTCGGTGTACAGCTCGACACCGTTGCCCTCGGGGTCGGTGAAGTAGAACGCCTCACTGACGAGATGGTCGCTGGAGCCGACGAACCGGCTGCGCGGGTCTTGCGCGGCGCGGTACACGGTGGCGGCCAGGGTTTCGGGGGTTTCGAAGAGGAACGCGGTGTGGAACAGGCCGGCCTGACGCGGATCGACGCGGGGCAGGTCCGGGGTGTGAATGAGGCGCACCAGCGGGGTGGTGCCGCGCCCGAGTACGCGGTGCACCTCGCGGGAGCGGCTGCGCTCCTCGAGGGGCTCCATGGCGAATGCCCGCGAGTAGTAGTCCGACATGGTGTCGAGGTCGCCGACCCGGAGGGTCACCGCTCCCATTGATGTGTCGGCGTTGAGGATCTGCTCGTCGGTGGTGACGCTCATGACTGGCTCCCGGGAATCGCGGTGAAGTGCTTGTATCTACAACCATACCTCAAATGGTTGTAGCTGCAACAATTAGCTGTGGAATACTTAATACCGACCCGTGGTTTGCTTTTATGCGAACGCATAAGTTCAGCATTCTCAATGCGCCGAGATTTCCCGGGAGCTCGCCGCGGAAGGCGCCGCCGTGGTGATTACCGACATCAAGCTCGAGGCCGCGCAGGCGGTCGCGGACGAGATCATCGCCGCCGGCGGCAAGGCCGCCGCGTTCACGCAGAACACCGCGAAGTGGGAAGACTCCGAAGCGGCCGTCACCTTCGCCCAGGAAACCTTCGGCGCCCTGCACCTGGCCGTCAACAACGCCGGCATCGGAGCCGCGCCGCAGAAGATCGGCGACTACGACATCGCCGCCTGGGACCGCGTGCGCGCCGTCGACCTGGACGGCGTCTTCTACGGCCCGAAGTTCCAGCTGCCCGCCATCGTGGCCGCCGGCGGCGGCGCCGCGGTCAACATGGCCTCCGTGCTCGGCTCTGTCGGCATCGCCGAGAACGCCGCGTACGTGACGAGCAAGCACGCCCTGATCGGACTCACCAAGGTCGCCGCGCTGGAGTACACCGCGGATGGCGTCCGCACCAACGCTGTCGGCCCCGGCTTCATCGACACCCCGCTGGTGCGCTCCAGCCTCTCCCCCGAGGCGCTCACCGCGCTCGAGGCCCAGCACGCGTCCCGCCGTCTCGGCACCGACAAGGAGGTCGCCGCTCTGACCCTGTTCCTGCTCAGCGACGCCGCATCATTCATCTCCGGCAGCTACCACCTCGTCGACGGGCGGCTACTCCGCGCAGTAGTCCTCGGCGATCAGGCGCGGCGGCGGATCAGGTTCATCATCACCTGGGACATGACCAGGTCACCGGACTGGTTCCGCGCCTCGATGCGCGTGTGCACGAGGCCACGATCGGGCTTGGACGCCGATTGCCGGGCAGAGAGCACGGTGAACCGGGCCGAAAGGATGTCGCCGGCTCGCACCGGAAGGATCCACCGGAGCTCGTCCACGCCCGGGGAGCCCAGGCTGGTGCTCGTTCAGGTAGTTGTCCACCATGATCCGCATCATCACGGCGGTGGTGTGCCACCCGCTGGCGATCAGGCCGCCGAACGGCCCGGCGAGCGCCGCCGCCGGGTCCAGGTGCATCGCGTGCGGGTCGAAGGCGGCGGCGAACGCGACGATGCTCTCTTCGCTGACCAACGCCGCCCCGTACTCGGCGACGATTCCGGGCCGGTAGTCCTCCAGATAGCGGTCGGCCAGGGGAACGGTGAAGGAGGTGTCCATAGGGATCTCACTGTACGCAATCGGTCCTAGGGTGAAAGGTCACTTGAATCCTGAAAGGCACGCATGAATGAGCAACCTGCTCCCTACGGTAACGCGGCGAACGCTCCGGCCACCCGCAAACGGGTGCGCATCCACCACCTGCAGGAGTTGAAGGAGCGCGGCCAGAAATGGGCGATGCTCACGGCGTACGACATGTACACCGCGGCGACGTTCGACGAGGCGGGCATCCCGGTGCTGCTCGTGGGCGATTCGGCGTCCAACAACGTGTTCGGCAACCAGACCTCGCTGCCGGTCACCGTGGACGAACTGATCCCCCTGGCCCGCGCGGTCACCCGGTCCGCCGAGCACGCACTGGTGATCGCGGACCTGCCGTTCGGCTCCTACCAGGTCTCTGCCGAGCAAGCCTTCCACACCGCGGTGCGGTTCATGAAGGAGGCGAGCGTGCACGCGGTCAAACTCGAGGGCGGCGCCGAGATGGTTCCGCAGGTCGAGCTCCTCGCCCGCTCCGGCATCCCCGTGATGGCCCACATCGGCTTCACACCGCAGGCCGAGCACAGCCTGGGCGGATACCGCGTGCAGGGACGCGGCGCGGATGCCGAGCGGCTGCTGGACGCCGCCCGCGCACTCGAGGCGGCGGGGGCGTTCGCGGTGCTGATGGAGATGGTGCCCGGTGACGTGGCCGCCGACATCACCGCGGCCCTGCGCATCCCCACCGTGGGCATCGGCGCTGGCAACGGCTGCGACGCCCAGGTGCTCGTCTGGCAGGACATGGTGGGCCTCCGCACCGGCCGGCTCCCCCGCTTCGTCAAGCAGTACGCCGACATGCACTCCGTGTTGCTCACCGCCGCCCAGGACTACGCGGCCGAGGTGACGGCGGGTACCTTCCCCGCACCGGAGCACACCTTCTAACAGCACCCCGCAATAAGGAAAAAGTGAGCTGACAAGGACTGGATCGCGCACGATGTCCTTATTTGCGACCGTTCTCCTTCTCAGCGTGCGTTGCTCAGCCTCGGCCTAGCCGATCAGGCCGGGCTGGTCAGCTGGATCAGGTTGCCGCAGGTGTCGTCGATGGTGGCCACCAGCACCGGGCCCATCGGGGTCGCCGGCTGGGTGACTCTCACTCCGTTCGCCTCGAGCTCGCGCACCGTGGCCGCCACGTCATCGACCGCGAACGAGGTGGCCGGGATACCGTCTTCGACGAGCGCGGCCAGGTACGCCTTCGCTGCGGGGTGCTCGTCGGGTTCGAGGAGCAGCTCGACGCCGTCGGGCTCCCCCGGGCCGACAACGGTGAGCCATCGATGCAGGCCGATGGGCACATCGTTCTTCAGCACGAAGCCGAGCTTCTCGGTGTAGAAGGCGAGCGCCTTGGCCTGGTCGTCGACGAAAATACTCGTGAGGTTGATGCGGATGGGCACGGGATTCTCCTATCGGGTGATGGGCCAGCGGTCGGTGATCGCGCGGAGGGGCGCAGAGTTCAGGTCGTGGATCTTGGTGCGACCGACCCGGCGGGTGCGCACCAGGTCGGCCTCCTCGAGCACCGCGAGATGCTGGGAAATGGCTTGGCGGGTGGAGGCCACTCCGTGCACCGTCATCAGCCGGGCGCAGATCTCGAACAGCGTCAGGCCATCGCGAATTACGAGTTCGTCGAGGATCTGGCGCCGGGTCGGATCGGCGAGGGCCCGGAACACATCTCCCATGCCCTCCATTTTATGCAAGTGTCAGCTTGCATTCCAAGTGCTCGGGGCACACCAAAGCGGTCGTGTGGTCATCTCAGGGATTCGAGGTGACCACACGACCTCTCTCGCGGGCTGGGCTGGGGTGTTACTCGGCGTCGATGGGCAGCAGGATGCCCGCAACGGCGGGGTCGGTCGCCAGGAAGTCCTGCACGGCCGGGTCGGCGAACGCGGCGACCAGGTTCTTGATGTTCTCGGTGTCGGCGAAGTCGCTGCCGATGGTGAGCTGCCCGGCGAACTCGTCGGGTGCGGCCGGGGCGAAGATCTGCTTGCTGATCGGCACCTTGGCCGCCAGGTAGTACTCGGTGTAGCCGACCGCGGCGTCCAGGTCGGGCAGGGCGCGGGACTGGGCCGCGAAGTCGAGCAGCGGGAACTTCAGGTGCTTCGGGTTGGTCGCGATGTCGGCGATCGTCGCGTCGCCCTTCGTGGTGCCCGCCTTCAGTGTGATCAGGCCGGCGCGCTCGAGGATCCAGAGCCCCTGCGACTCGTTCGCCGGGTCGGAGTAGAGCGAGAC
>NZ_JAODBG010000074.1 GCF_025463825.1 Cryobacterium sp. | reverse complement strand
TGCCGGCCCCAGTCGGGGTCGTCGCGGGTGAGGTCGAGCACCGTGAGCAGCGGCCGGATCGACGCGGGCACGGCATCCGGGTCGTAGGCCACCCGGCGCCGCCACGGCCGGTACTCGCTGCCGGAGTCGCCCACCTGCACCACCACGTTGTCGCTCACGTAGCCGATCGCGGTGAACTGGCGCAGCCGCTCGCCCTCGAATTCGGTCTTCGGCGAGTAGTAGACCAGCCCGTCGGACTCGTTCATGCTCTCGAGAGTGTCGCGGGCGGCGTAGTTCATCTGGGCCAGGCCCATGGCGACGCTGCGCAGCACGTATTCCTGCTGCACCACGCCGAGCCAATACCGAATCATCAGGTACTAGTTGTAGTGCATCACCCCGACACCACAGACTGGGGTCATGCGCGTACTGCTGAAAGAGATCCTCGATTGCCCGCCGGATGCCGCCTGGCGGGCGCTGGCCAGCCCCGCCGTGTTCCGCGAGGTGAGCGGCCCGCTGATGGGCGTGGAGTCCCTCGAAACCACCGGGTTCCCCACCCAGTGGGAGCCCGGCGAACACCCCGTGGCCATGAGCGGTCTGGGCGTGCTGCCCCTGGGGGAACAAATGATCCGCCTGAACATGCGCACCAACAAGACCGGCGTCCGGATCGTCCGCGACACCGGCAACGGGGTGTCCGGCCTGATGGCCGGGATCACACATTGGGACCACAGCATGGCCATCTCCCCCGACCCGGCCGGCACCGGCAAGACCCTCTACCGCGACCAGCTGATCTTCTCCGCCGGGCCGGCGACCCTGGCGGTGTGGCCGGGCCTGTGGGCGTTCTGGCAGCTGCGGATGCGCAAGCTCAAGGCCCTGGCCCCCAGCTGGCGGTACGACCTGGGCGCCGACGACCCCGCGTTCGTTGCCGCTGGCGCGGCCGAGCCGCCGACGGAGGGCGACGGGTTAGCCTGAACCCATGAGCACAACCATCGGAGCCTTACAGATCGCCGACTGGCGCCGCCGTGTGTTCGGCCTCTACGGCGGCGTGCGCCAGCTCAGCGTGCGCTCGCCCGCCGCGGGCCACGAGCTCTGGCGCTCCGGGCGCGATGAACTCTTCGCCGGCCATCCCGCCTCTCCCCTGCTACCAGACGACCGGGCGGCGTTCACCGGCCTCACCGTGGCCGCGTACGACCCCGACTGGCGGTTCGAGGTGGAGGTGCATCGCACCGAGGAGCCGCACCGCATCAAGGTGGAGACCGGCACCGACGGCGTGGTCCCGTTCGACCTGATCGGCTCCGTCCGCCTGCCGTACATCGGCTCGCTGGACGTGTGGCGCCTGGCCAGTTACGCCGGCGGCCTGTTCCTGCCGCTCAAGGATTCCCTGGCCGGCAAGCCCGGCGGCACCTACGGCGGCGGCCGCTACCTGCTGGACACCGTCAAGGGCGCCGACCTCGGCCCCGGCGCCGGCGACGACAGCCTGATTCTCGACTTCAACTTCGCCTACAACCCGTCCTGCGCGTACGACCCGATGTGGGCCTGCCCGTTGCCGCAGGCCGGCAACATCGTCACGGTCGAGATCCCGGTCGGCGAGCTACACACGCCCAGGGACTAGAGGCCGAAAGTCCCGGTCACCGCGCTTTTAGGCGGATTCCTCCTTGGGAAGCTTGACAGCATCCGCTAGAGTAGACCTACTTGTGAGTTCGTAGTTGCGCTCACTGCGTCGTAGAACGCCCTCTTCTTATTGATGGCCGCACGTGCGAGTAAGACTTTCACGGCTGTGCAGCCCGCTCGATTTCCGAATGAAACTTTCTTACGGCGAACGGATGTGCCCATCGGCACCTTCGCCATGTGAATCCTCCTGGCTCCGGCTCTCGCTCTCGCGATGAACGGTTCGAGTGAGGTCTGATGCCCGAAAGGCACCACTTTGTCTGAAACTTCCTTTGGCGCGCTCGGCGTGCCCGCTCCCCTCGTTGCCGTGCTCACCTCGCAGGGCATCGACAGCCCGTTCCCGATCCAGGTCGACACCCTGCCCGACACCCTCAAGGGCCGCGACGTCCTGGGCCGCGGCAAGACCGGCTCCGGCAAGACCCTCGCGTTCTCCATCCCGATGGTGTCGCGCCTCGGCGGCAAGCTCGCCGGCGGCAAGCGTCGCCCGGGCCGCCCGCTCGGCCTGATCCTCGCTCCGACCCGCGAGCTGGCCACCCAGATCACCGCCGCCCTCACCCCGCTGGCCGAGGCCTACGGCCTGAACACCACCACGATCTTCGGCGGCGTCTCGCAGAACCGCCAGGTCGCCGCGCTCAAGGCCGGCGTCGACATCGTCGTCGCCTGCCCCGGCCGCCTCGAGGACCTCATGAAGCAGGGCTTCGTGAACCTCGATTCCGTCGAGATCACCGTGCTCGACGAGGCCGACCACATGGCCGACCTGGGCTTCCTGCCCGTCGTCACCCGCATCCTGGACAAGACCCCCTCCAGCGGCCAGCGCCTGCTGTTCTCCGCCACGCTCGACAACGGCGTGGACAAGATCGTGCGCCGGTTCCTGCACAACGAGGTTCTGCACTCCGTCGACGAGGCCACCAGCCACGTCTCCGCGATGACCCACCACGTGTTCGAGGTCGACGGCGCCGACAGCAAGAAGGAGCTCATCGAGAAGCTCGCGTCCGGCTCCGGCCGCCGCATCCTCTTCATGCGCACCAAGCACCACGCCAAGAAGCTGGCCAAGGCGCTCACCGACGCAGGCATCCCGTCCGTTGACCTGCACGGCAACCTGTCGCAGGTGGCCCGTGACCGCAACCTCGCCGCGTTCAGCGCCGGCACCGTGAAGGTGCTCGTCGCCACCGACGTCGCCGCCCGCGGCGTGCACGTGGACGACATCGAGCTCGTCATCCACGTGGACCCGCCCGCCGAGCACAAGGCGTACCTGCACCGCTCGGGCCGCACCGCCCGCGCCGGCAGCGCCGGTGACGTCGTCACCATCGTGCTGCCCGCACAGAAGCGCGACACCGACCAACTCCTGCGCAAGGCCGCCATCACGGTGACCCCGCAGCGGGTCAACGCCAACTCCCCCGCCGTGATCGCCCTCACCGGCGACGTGGCCGCGTACGTCAAGCCGGTTCCGCGCGTCGAGCAGCCGCACGGCCAGTCGCAGGGCGGCCGCTCGCAGGGCGCCAACGCCCAGCGCAAGCGCGTCAATCGTGACGACCGTGACAACGGCGGCCGCGGTTCGCGCGACTCCGGTGGCCGCGGCGGCCGTGGCGGCGACGCTGTTGCCGCCGGTGGTTCGCGTCACGAGCGCGGCGAGCGTCCGGCGTCGGCCGGTCGCAGCCACGCCCCCCGCACCGGCGGCTCCGGCGGCTCCGGCCGCTCCGGTGGCCTGCAGGTCGGCGGCCTGGTTCGCGGCTCCGGTTCCACCGGTGGCGGCGCCCGCCGCTCGGCTCCGCGCCGCGCGCAGGGCTAAGCGCCCGGCAGCATCCGCACGACCCGCACGGGCCGGCTCCTCCGGGGGCCGGCCCGTGCCGCGGTTAATGGCCCCATGGGCCGCGGTCCGGGGCGCCGCGCGGGGCACGCGGTGCGGGCGATGGTCAGGGACGGGGGCCGGCCGGGCTTAGGGTCGAAGTATGAACACCACCGTTGTTGTTCGGCCCGTCACCGAGACGGATGCCGAAAGCCTCGGCCGCGTCCACGCGGCCTGTTGGCACGAGACCTATGACCACCTGCTCAGCAAGGCCGTCCTCGCCCAGTTGCATCCCGAGCGTTTCACCGCCATGTGGCGCCGTTTCACCGTCCAGGGACCCGACTACCGCCAGGTGGTCGCCGAGGTCGACGGCGAGATCGTCGGCTTCGCCGGCAGCGGCCCCGGCCGGGACGAGGGCAAGCCCACCCCGCACCAGCTGTACTTCATCTATCTGCTGGATGCCTTCCACGGCACCGGTATCGGCCAGCAGCTCTTCGACGCAGTCGTGGACCCCGGCCCCACCTACCTGTGGGTGGCCGCCGACAACCCCCGCGCCCACCGTTTCTACACCCGCAACGGCTACGTGCCCGACGGTGTGGAGAAGGACGAGGAGATCCTCGGCGAACCGATCCACGAGGTACGGCTGGTGCGCGAGATGCACCTGGTGCCCACGGAATAGGTTGCGGCCGGCCGCCGATAAACTGGGCCGATGCCTACGATTCCCATCATCCTCGACGTCGACACCGGCGTCGATGACGCCCTCGCCATCCTGTTCGCTGTTGCGCACCCCGACATCGAGGTGCTCGGCATCAGCTGCGTCGCCGGGAACGCCTCGCTCGAGCGGGTCGTGGAGAACACCCTGCGCGTGCTCGACGTGGCCGGCGCGCCCGCCATCCCGGTGGCCGCCGGCGCCCGCCGGCCGCTGATCTCGCCGGCCCGCTCGGCGTCGCACGTTCACGGCGAGGGCGGCTTGGGCACGGTGCACCTGCCGCCGGGCGAGCGCACACCCGAGCCGGTGAATGCCATCGAGCTGATGCGCCGGCTGATCACCGACAGCCCCCGCCCGGTGACCCTGGTGGCCCTGGCACCACAGACGAACCTGGCGTTGCTGTTGCGGCAGTACCCCGACCTGGCCGAGAACATTGAGCGCATCGTGTTCATGGGCGGCTCGGCCAGCACCGGCAACGCCACCGCCGTGGCCGAGTTCAACGTGTGGCACGACCCCGAAGCGGCTGCGATCGTGCTGGATGCCGGTATCCCCACCTTCATGTACGGGCTGGATGTCTTCAACCAGGTGAGCGTAGACCGCGAGGTGGCCGCCGCGCTGGAGGCCGGCGACTCCGCCTACGGCCGGGTGGTGGGCGCGTTGCTGGCCAACCGGGTGGCCCGCAGTGAGTCCGGCTCGGCCGAGTACTCCGGGCTGATCGGCGACGCCGGCGCGCTCTGCGCGCTGGTGGACCCGGAGGCCTTGGCGACCCGGCTGCTGCCCGTGCGGGTGGAGCTGACCGGATACGGCCGTGGTCAAACCATCGTCGACCAGCGCCGCCGGGTGGGCGAAGACATCGTGCACGGCACAGCCGGCACCTGGGAAATTGCCGAGGTGGCCCTCGACGTGGACGCACCGCGCTACGTGCGGTTGTTCCTCGACACGCTGGGCCTGTCCGCCCCCGGGTAGGGGCTCACGGTTCGGGAGGAGGGGGTGAGCGGCGTCAGCGCAGGGCGCCGACCGAGGCCAGGGCCATCCGCAGCAGGCCGCCGCGGCCGCCTTCCATTTCGGCCGAGACGGCGTCCGTCGCCGCCTCTTCCGGGGTCATCCAGGTAAGTTCGAGGGCGTCCTGGCGGGGATCGCAGGTGCCGGTGACGGGCACGACGTAGGCCAGCGAGACGGCGTGCTGGCGGTCATCCGTGAAGGCGGTGATGCCGGGCATCGGGAAGTACTCGGCGACCGAGTACGGCACCGGGCTTGGCGGCAGCTGCGGGAACGCCATCGGGCCGAGGTCCTTCTCGAGGTGGCGGAACAGCGCGTCGCGCAGGGTCTCGCCGTAGAGCACCCGTCCGGAGACCAGGGTACGGGTCATCTTGCCCTCCGGAGTGGCGCGCAGCAGCACGCCGACCTCGACGACCTGACCCAGTCCGTCGACCCGCACGGGCACGGCCTCGACGTAGAGCAGCGGCAGCCGCTGGCGGATCTCGGCGAGTTCGACGTCGGTCAGCCAGCCCGGGTTGGTGCTGGGCGGCGGAGCATCATCCCCACCATTCGTCCAGTCCGGGTCGGGGTCAGGGGTGCGCACGCTCATAGTTCATTGTGTCCCACCGCGCGCCCGGATGCATCCCAAGCCGCCGCCGAGCCGGAAGAACAGCCCCGGGTTCTCCGGTTTTTCGGGGTCGTGCCCACGGTTCGCTGGCGGGGAGGCACCGTAGGCTTGACCCATGGACAGCAGCAGCATCAGGCCCGCGACGATCGACCCGGACGCCGTTTTGTGGTCGGCCGCGGCCGCCGACCGGGTGGGGCGGCCGCTGCTCCTGATCCTGCACGGTTACGGCTCCCACGAGGGCGACCTGTTCTCGTTGGCCCCGCACCTCCCGTTGCAGCCGTCCATCGCCGCGTTGCGGGCCCCACTGCCGGCCGGGCAGGGCTGGTCGTGGTTCCCGATCGACGTGCCCGGCGACCCGGTCGGTGACGCCCTCGACGCGGCCGCCCTCGGGATCCTCGAGTGGCTGGACGCCCTGCCGGAGCAGCCCACTTCGATCGGCCTGCTCGGGTTCTCCCAGGGTGGCGCGATGACCCTGCAGCTGATGCGGCACGCGCCGGAACGGTTCGCATTCGCGGTGCAGTTGTCGGGCTTCATCGCCGGCGGCACGCATCCGGGTGATGCGCGCCTGGCCCAGGTGAAGCCGCCCGTGTTCTGGGGCCGCGGCACGCTCGACCCGGTGATCCCCGAAGCAGCGGTGGCACGCACCCAGGCCTGGCTGCCGGGGCACTGCACCCTCACCGAGCGCATCTATGAGGGGCTGGGCCACTCGATCGCGCAGGCCGAACTCGGCGAGATCGTCACGTTCCTGCGGAAGCAGTACCCGGTTCCGGCGGCCTGACGCCTCGCATCCGCCGCCGAAACTAGAGCAGCTTGCGGCCGGCCTCTTCGTTCTGGGCGATCTGACGCTCGATGTGCGCCTTCTTGCGCGCCTTCTCGGCGTCGCGGTCCTTGACGCGGATCTGCTCCTCGCGGACCTCGAACTGGGTGGCGCGCTCGGTGACGAGCCACGCCGGCGGCGCCTTGAGCAGCGCCTGGATCTCGGCGCTGGTCAGGGGTTCGGTGACGCCACCGCGCACCAGCCCGGAGATCGAGACGCCGAGCTTGGCGGCGACGACCTGCTTGGGGTGCGGACCGTTGGCGCGCAGGTCGGTGAGCCACTCGGGCGGGTTCGCCTCGAGGGCGGCCAGCTCGGTGCGCGACACCGGGGCGGACTGGAACTCTTCGGGTGCTGCTTCGAGCAGAATCCCAAGCTTCTGGGCGGCCGTGGCCGGCTTCATGGTCTGGGGCTTCTTCTCGCTCATTGTTCCAGCGTATAGCCTGAGAGCACTATGGTTTCGGTGTCGTCTGCCCGCCCGCACCGTGCACACCACCAGCCCACCCGTGAAAAACGCAGAACGAGAGGATGCCGGTGACTTTTTCCATTGCCTTCGTCGCCGGGGTCACCCCCACCAAATGGACCCGCATCTGGGAGTCCCGCCGCCCGGAGACCCCGCTCGACGTCTTCCGCACCGGCGCCGCCGACCAGGAGACCGTGCTGCGGGACAATCGTGCCGACGTGAGCCTGGTGCGGCTGCCGATCAACGAAGAGGGCCTGAGCCTGATCGCCCTGTACAACGAAATTCCCGTGGTCGTCGTCGCGAAGGACCATTTCGTGGCGGATGCCGACAGTGTGGTCGTCGCCGACCTCGTCGACGAGCACCTGCTGCAGGACCCCGACGAGGTGCCGGAATGGCGCGACGCCGCGGTGGAGGTGCGGGACGGCAGCCGACGGCCGCTGCCGCCGATGCGCGACATGGACGAGACCATGGAGTTGGTCGCCGCGGGGGTGGGCATCGTCATCCTGCCGCACTCCGTGGCCCGGCTGCACAGCCGCAAGGACGTCGTCTCGAAGCCGGTGGAGGACACCGCCGAAAGCCGCATCGCCCTGGCCTGGCGCACCGAGGACACCACCCCCGACGTGGAGGAGTTCATCGGCATCGTGCGCGGTCGCACCCGCGACAGCTCCCGCACCAACGCCGTCGCCGCCGGCGACGAGCCGGTGAAGAAGGAAAAGAAGACCGCTAAGGCCAAGGCCGCGGCGAAGGCCGTGCGCGCCGCCGCGGCCGCCGCGAAGCCGGCCACACCGCGGAAGACGCAGAGCGCCGGACGCACCCGCAATTCGCCCAGCCCGCAGGCCGGCAAACGCCGCGGCGGCCGCTGACCCGACGGGTTACGCGGGCCGCACCGGCTGTCGCACCACCGTTTTGAGTTCCTCCGGCGCGGCGCGGCGCGGGTCGCCGAGGTACACCTCGTGGTGCTTGCCGCGCTCGCGCAACCCCTCGGCGGGCAACACCTCGCCGTGCAACCGCGCCAGCGCCGGCGCCTCCTCGTCGTAGGAGCCCACGTGCAGCAGCTGCATGCACTGCCCCTCGTCGAGCCGCACGATGCGCACCCGGTCCAGGCCCGGCAGCGCCTTCTTCGTGGTGCGTGCCGCCGCGATCGCGTCGTGGACCTCGGCGTCGCTCGCCCAGTCGGGCAGGCAGATCAGCATGGTCCAGCTCCACGCGGCCTTGTCCCGCGCCACGAAGACGGCGTCGTCGTCGGCGTACCAGAGGCCTTCGAGCGGCCCCACCACCGAGTCGCGGCCGGCGCGCTTGCCCGCGGACTTGAGGGTGTACGCCACCGCGTAGAGCGCCTCAACGGCTTCGACGTAGGCCGGTGCGGCATTGGGGTCGCCAGACCCGTCCACCGCGAGGAAGCGTTGCGGCGGCACCGTCACCGATTCCCAGTCCCGATTCTTCGGGGCGTACAGCGCCCGCAGGGCGCGCTTCACGTCGGAGGGCGCCGCCACCACCTCGGTCACGATTCGTTCTGCAGCACGGAGAAGATGTTGCCGGCCGGATCGGTGAACCACGCGATCCGCGGACCGTACTCGCCACCACCGGCGATGCCGCGATCATCCTGTCCGAAGCCGTCGTAGCGAAGGAATTCGACGCCCCGCTCGGCGAGCGCATCCACCACTCGCTCGATGTCGTCCACTTCGAGGTTGAGGATGGTGAATCCCGCCGGCGTGTGGTCGTCCTTCGGGTATACGAACACGTCGGTACCGCCGGGCAGGGTGAGGCGCAGTGAGCCGATCCCCCCGTCGCCGGCGTCGAGGCCGAGCACCTCCCGGTAGAAAGTGCCGGCAGCCTCGATGTCCGGCACCGCGAATCCGCTGAAACCGTGCTTGTAGGTCACGTGCGTTGTGGTGGCCATGATGGTCTTCTTCTCTCCAGTCATTCCTGCATGATCGCGATGATAGTGCCGGCCGGGTCGGCGAACCAGCCGCCGGTCGGCATGCCCTCCCCGCGTGCGATGCCCCGATCGTCCTGCCCGAATCCCTCGTAGTGCAGCATCTCCACGCCACGTTCAGTCAGCGCATCCACGGCCGGCCCGATATCGGGAACGAGAAGGTTCATGACGGTGAACACCGCCGGCTGGTAGTCCTCCTTGGGGTAGACGAACACCCCGGTTCCATCAGGCAGGTTGAGCATCAGCATGCCCTTCATGTCAGAGACGTCGAGTCCGAGCACGTCCCCATAGAAGCTGCGAGCAACCTCCAGGTCCGGCACCGCGAAGCCGCCGAATCCGCGCTCAATGGTCAAGTTCGTTGCTGTCGCCATGATCGACTCCCTTGTCTCGGTGTGTTCTCGAACCGCGTCGCGTCAGCGCGAGGTGATAGAGGCGAACTTGCGGATGCACAGCGGCACGAACACCACGATCAGCACGACGACGCCAATGAGCACTGTAATCACAGGGTTCTGCAGCGTCCAGACATCCGGCACCGGGGCGCTGCCCTCGTTGCCGAACAGTTCGCGCGCGGCCTGCACCAGCGCCGAGACCGGGTTCAGCTCGGCGAAGACCCGCAGCGGGTCCGGCAGCGTCTCGATCGGCACGAACGCGTTGGAGACGAAGGTGATCGGGAACAGGATGATGAACGAGGCGTTGTTGATCACCTCCGGCGAGCGCACGCTCATGCCCAGCAGGGCCATCACCCAGCTGAACGCGTAGCTGAACAGCAGCAGCAGCGCCAGGCCGGCGAAGAACTCCCCCACCGACGAGTTGACCCGCCAGCCCACCAGGAAGCCGGTGGCCATCATGATGATCATCGAGATGGTGTTCAGCACCAGGTCACCGTTGGTGCGGCCGACGAGCACGGCGGAGGAGCTCATCGGCAGGCTGCGGAACCGGTCGATGATGCCGTCCTTCAGGTCCTGCGCCATGGCGGAGCCGGAGAAGGTGGACCCGAACACCACGGTCTGGGCGAAGATGCCGGCCATCAGGAATTGCACGTAATCGGTGCCCTGCACCGAGATGGCGCCGCCGTAGACCTGGCTGAACAGCAGCACGAACATGATCGGCTGGATGACCGCGAAGACGAGCATGTCGGGGGTGCGCTTGATCTTGATGAGGTTGCGCTTGGTCGTCGTCCAGCCGTCCGAGAGCCACAGCGAGAGCGGGTTCCAGTTGGATGGGGCGAGCAGGGGCCGTTCGGCCGTCGTGGTCATTTCACCTTCTCCAGTTTTTCGTCTTCGTTCTCGTCCGACGCCTTGTCGGCCTTGTGGCCGGTGAGCTTGAGGAACACGTCATCGAGGGTGGGCCGGCGCATGCCCGCGTCGTGCAGCTCCACCCCGGCGCTGCGCAGGTCCGCGAGCACGTGCTGCAGGGCGGGCGGCCCGTCGGTCACCGCCACGTCGAGGCCGCGACCGTCGCCGGATACCAGCGGTTCGCCGGCGCCGTACCGGGCCAGGACCTCGCGGCCGGCAGCGCCGTCGGCCGCGTCGACGAGGGCGATCACCACCCGGTGGCCGCCGATCTGCGCCTTCAGCTCATCCGAGGTTCCCTCGGCGATCACTCTGCCGTCGTCGATGACCGCGATGCTGTCGGCCAGCTGGTCGGCCTCCTCGAGGTATTGGGTGGTGAGCAGCACGGTTGTGCCTCGCTCGACCAGCCCGTTGATCACGCCCCACAGCGCTATCCGGCTGCGCGGGTCGAGCCCCGTGGTGGGCTCGTCCAGGAAGAGGATCTTGGGGTTGAACACCAGGGCACCGGCAAGGTCGATGCGGCGCCGCATCCCGCCGGAGAAGCCCTTCACCGGCCGGTTGCCCGCCGCGGTGAGCTCGAACAGGTCGATGAGTTCCTGCGCCCGTCGGCGGGAGGCGGCGCCGCCCAGGTGGTAGAGCCGGCCGACCATTTCCAGGTTCTCGAAGCCGGTGAGGTTCTCGTCGACAGCGGCGTACTGCCCGGACACGCCGATGATGCTGCGCACGGCCTTGGGGTTCTCGAGGACGTTGATACCGTCGACGATCGCGGTGCCGGCGTTGGGCCGGATGAGGGTGGTGAGGATCTTCACCACGGTGGTCTTGCCGGCGCCGTTCGGGCCGAGGATCGCGGTGACCGTGCCCTGTGGAACGGAGAGGTCGAGCCCGGCCAGCGCGTGCACCGGACCGCTCTTGGATTTGTAGACCTTGGTGAGCCCGGCGGCTTCGATGAATGCCATGTCATGCCCCTGCCGATTGAAGAGAATTGGATGGGTCTGGCTGTATGTGGACGATGTACACATGTAAGATCCCATGTTAACCAGATGGAGGCGACGTGACAACGGGAACCGGCGAATCAACCGTGCGAACGTCGTACCGCCACGGCGACCTGCGCCGTGCCCTGATCGAGGCGGGTGTGGACCTGGCGCGCGAGGGCGGACCGGCGGCCGTGGTGGTGCGCGAGGCGACCCGTCGAGCGGGGGTGACGCCCAACGCCGCGTACCGGCACTTCGCCGACCGGCAGGCGCTGCTGGATGCCGTCTGCTCGAGCTGCCAGGCCCTGGTCGCGCAGGCCATCGAGGCCGATCAAGCCGCCATCGCGCCGACGGACGTCGTTGAAGACGCCCGGCTCCGCTTCCGCGCCGTGGGGACCGGCTACCTCCGCTTCGCGCTCGAGGAGCCCGGCCAGTTCCAGACCGCGTTCTCGGCCTCCTCAGACATGGACAGCGCCACGACCTCTGCCCGCGCCGGCAACAGCGGCCTCACCCCGTTCCAGTTGCTCACTCGGGCCCTGGACGACCTCGTCACGGTGCGCCTGCTGCCGCCGGAGCGCCGCCCCACGGCCGAGTTCCTGGCCTGGTCTGCCGTGCACGGTCTCGCCGAACTCTTCATCGACGGACCGCTTCGCGCCCTGCCGGCACCCGTGAAGCAGACCCTCATCGTGCGGGTGATCGACATGGTGGAGAAGGGGCTGTAGAAGCCGGAGCGGTCAGGGGCCCGCAATGGTGCGGCCGGATCCCCTGGTCTGGATCGTGGCGTCGCTCAGCCAGGCCACGGTGATGTCCAGGACGACGGCCTCGGCGCCGGCCGGTACCGTCGGGTGCAGATCGGTGCTCTGCCAGAACAGGTGCAGCCCCGACCCCGGATAGGCGGCCTCGATCGCGCAGGTCGACAGGTATCCGCTGCCCTCCGGCACCACGACGAGGCACACGGTTCCGTTGGCCCCGCGCGCGGCGTAGTACGGCGAATCCGTCAGGCCGTCGGCGTCGCGGTCCGTCCATCCCGCCGAGCCCAGATAGCGGAAGGACTCGGGGTCGAACGTCTCGGGCATCGGCACCAGCGGGATATCCCTGGCGGTCTGGATCCGGTCGAAGACCCGGCCGACCTGCGCCGACTGGTCGTCCGTCGGGGTTGGGTCGCTTGCCGTCGTCGCCGGCGGTTCCCCGCCGGCCGAATTCACCGCGGTCGTGACGTTGCTGCCCAGCAGCGCCCCGAGCAGCACAGCGCCGGCCAGGCCGGCAGCCACCAGCACCCGGCCATGGGGGTGCAGCCCGGAACCCTTCTTCTCGGGCAGAGTCTCCGGCGACGGCCACGGGCCGGCCGCGTCCGGCTCCGGCCCGGCGGATGGTCCGGCGGCTGGCGCGGCGGCTCCTCCCGGCGGCTCCGCGATACCGGCGCGGGCCGCGTCGATTGCCGCTCCGATGGCCGACCGCTCCGCCGCGATGTCCGCCTGGAGCTCCAGCAGCGCCTCCGCAACGGCCCGGTCGCCGGCGGCGTCGCCGTCCGCCGCGAACACCCGGCGCTGCAGCGCGCGCAGCCGCTCCACGGGTGCCGGCCGGCCGTCGGGCGCCGGGTCATCCGGGTGCGCCTCCCACCACAGGGCGTCGAGGACCGCCAGCCGGCCGCGGTAGACCGCACCCACCGCTGTGAGGAAGGCCGGATCGTCGAGGGCCTGCCGATACGGATCATTCTCACGCTGCGCCTCTGCCACGACACTCCCGTCGTTGTTGCGCACATCCTGCCACGGGCCGGCGATTCCGGCCGCGCTAGGCCGGCCGGAGTCAACAGGGGCGGGGGAGGTCGGTGGGGCACAGGCCCCTCCGCCACGTGCGCCGGGGCGGGTCGGCCGACTCCACCTCGAACCGCCCGGCCGGGGTCCACTCGAGCACCAGATTCTGCGTATGCGGCGTCGCAGTGGCATCGACGGCGACGTCAGTGGTCCAGAAGAGCCGCATCCCGGTTTCGGCGAACTCAGCCGTGCTCACACAGGTGGATGCATGGCGGGCGTCGGTGACCATCGCCAGGAGGCACACCCGGCCGCCGGCGCCCCGGGCGACGAAATACGGGGGCTCCGCCCGGGGGCCGGCAATGTCCCAGCTCACCGACCACACCGCACGCAGCGACGACCGGTCGAAGGAGGACGGCACCGGCGTCGGTGGGATATCTGTCACAATTCGCGCGCGGTCGAAGATGGCGAGGGCCAGAACCGGGGCCTCATCGATGTCGTCCGCTGCCGTCGACGACGTCGGCGGCAGGACCGCGTCACGCGCGGGCGTCGCGGCCAGCTGGCCACCGATCACCAGGCCGACCAGGACGGCCGCGGCGAGGTAGGCCGCCAGGCGAACTCTCGCCGGGCGGCCGGGCGCGAGCGGGCCCGGCGCCACAGGCACGGGGAAAGCTGCCGGGGCCTGCACCACCGGGGGCGCGGCAGGGGCCTGCACCAACAGGGGCGCACCGACGCGGCGGCTCTCGTCGAACCGCACGGCAACGACGGCCGCGTCAATCGCCATCCGCTCCCGGGCGATCTCACTCTCCAACTCTCGCAGAGCGCCGATCACGGCGGGGTCGCCGACGGCATCGGCATCCGCGGCGAACACCCGCCGCTGCAGGTCCCGGACCCGCGCCTGGGGCGCGGCCGTGCCGCTGGGCGCGGTGTCGTCCGGATGCGACGCCCACCACAGCGCGTCGAGGACAGCCCAGCTCCCCCGGTGTGCAGCGCGTACCGCCTCGAGGAACAGCGGATCACGCACCGCCCGTTCGAAGGCGTCGTCCCTCGGGCCCGGCACCGGTACAACCATGATCGGGCACCTCCTGACCACGGCCAGAGGGCTCCTGCGCTGAGCGGGGTGGAGTCCAGTCACCGTCCTGCACATTTTGGCACGATGGTCGTGTTCCAGCCCCCTTTGATGGGGTGAAAAAGCACCCAACCGGTAGAGTTCCATGCCGGCGGCCGTCCTTGGCGTGCCACAGTGCCGGTTGCAAGATGCCCGCATGATCACCACCGAGAGGCGGCCGGACCGGTGGGGTGGCCCGCGCCAGGCGCACTGGCAGCAGGCCACGGACTGGCCCCTCAGCATCGCGGCCCTGGTCTTCCTGGCCGCCTACTCGGTCGTGGTCATCGCCCCCGTCGACCTGGCGACCGCGGGCGTCCTCAGGCTGCTGATCCTGGTCACCTGGGCGCTCTTCCCGGTGAGCTACGTCGTGAACCTCGCCCTCGCAACGCACCCCTGGCAGTGGGCGAGGCGGCATCCGCTGGCTCTGCTCTTCGTGCTGCTCCCCTTGCTGCGCCCGCTGCGACTGCTCCGGGTGATCGCTCACAGCAGCGTCTTCCAGTCCTCCGCCGGCGCCGCGTTTCGCGCCCGGGTACTGGTCTACCTCGCCAGCGCCGCGGTGCTGGTCACCTATATCGCCGCATTGGCTGTGCTCCAAGCCGAGCGGAACGACCCCGCCGCGAACATCACCTCGTTCGGCGACTCGCTCTGGTGGGCGGCGGTGACCGTGACGACGGTCGGCTACGGGGACTTCACGCCGGTGACCGTGCGGGGGCGCGCCATCGCCACCGGCCTGATGCTGGGCGGCGTGGCCGTGCTCGGTGTGCTCACCGCGACGCTGTCGTCCTGGATCGTGCAACGGGTCACCGAACTCGAGAAGGACGGCTCCGGTAACGAATAGGGCCAGCGAGGCGGGAATGATACACTCTCTGAATACCCTTAACGAACCGCTGTGCCATTTTCAGTCGCATGCTGTACCCGGTGATCCGCCCCGAGTGCGTCCAATCGGCTGTCGCAGCACCGCGGTGGAGCACGTCCGCGCCCGGCGCTGACGTTCGGGTGATACGTCAACCACGCTCAAAGAATTATGAGGCTGCATCAGATGATTTTCGAAGTCGGCGAGACCGTCGTCTATCCCCACCACGGCGCAGCAACGATCACCGCGGTCGACACCCGCACGATCAAGGGTGTCGAGAAGCGGTACATCACGCTCACCGTGCACCAGAGTGATCTGGCCATCAACCTGCCCATCGACAACGCCGAGCTCGTCGGCGTTCGCGACGTCATCGACGCCGCCGGTGTCGAGGCCGTCTTCGACGTGCTCCGCAGCGAGGTCGAGGAAGAGCCCAGCAACTGGTCGCGCCGGTACAAGGCCAACACCGAGAAGATGGGCAGCGGCAGCGTCTACCGCGTCAGCGAGGTCGTTCGCGACCTGTGGCGCCGCGACCGCATCTCCGGCGTCTCCGCCGGCGAGAAGCGGATGCTCATCAAGGCCCGCCAGGTGCTCGTCTCCGAGCTCGCGCTCGCGCAGAAGTCCACCGAAGAAGAAGCCTTCGTCACCCTCGACGACGTGCTGAACGCCAGCGTCGCCGAGGTCGCCTAACCTCTCGCCCGCGGCATGCGGATGACCAGCCGCACATCCCCCGGGCGACAGGTGTCGCCCGGGCTGGTGCCCGTGCTGGTCACGGCGCTGCTCCTGGGCAGCTGCGCGGCGCCCGCGCCGGCAGCCCCGGCGGCCCCGCCCGCCCTGCCACCCGCCGGGGTCGGTCTGGACTATCAGCTCGGCGGCGCATACGACCCGCCGGCCGGCGTCGGCGTCATCGTGCGCGACAGCACCGAATCACCCGCCGCCGGCTTGTATTCGGTCTGCTACCTGAACGGGTTCCAGACCCAACCGGCCGACTCGGAGCGGGTCCTGACCGACTCCCCCGACCTGGTCCTCACCGACGGCGGCGAGCCCGTCCGCGACGAGAACTGGCCGGACGAGTTCCTGTACGACACGAGCACCGCCCAGTCCCGCTCCGCCATCGCCGCACTGCTGCTGCCGGCGATCACGGCCTGTGCCCGCGACGGCTTCGACGCCGTGGAGATCGACAATCTCGACTCGTTCACCCGATCGGCCGGTCTGCTCACCGTGGATGACAACCTCGCCCTGGCGGGCCTGTTCGTGGCGGGCGCGCACGCCGCCGGCCTCGCCATCGGACAGAAGAACGCCGCCGAGCTGGCGGGCGAGCTGGCCGGCACGTTCGATTTCGCCGTCGTGGAGGAGTGCGACCGCTGGCAGGAATGCGGGCTGTACACCGGGGCCTACGGCGACCAGGTGTGGGCGATCGAGTACGCGGACGACCTTCGGCTGGACTTCGCGTCGGCCTGCGCCGAACCGGGCCGGCCGCGGTCGATGATCTTGCGCGACCGCGACCTCGTGGCCGCCGGCGCCCCCGGCTACGTGTACTCACGCTGCTGACGGGCTCGTTCAGGCTCGCGTGGCGGTCCGCCGCTCCGGCCGGGTCCGGAGCAAGGCATCGAGTTTGCCGAACGACTGCCGCCAGCCCACTGCGCCCTTATCGCTCAGCTCCTCCGGGAAAGGTCCCTGCACGATGCGCAGCAGGGTGCCGTCGCCGTCGGGGGTGAACTCGATGCTCAGGACGAGGCGGGTGCCGTCCCGCACCCCCGGCATCCCCCTCGCATCCTCGTACCCGACGAGCCTGGCGTTCTCGTCCACCTCGGTGAAGACGGAGTCGACGGGCGAGGTGATGGCCGGGTTGTCGTTGTTCACCATGACCAGGCGCCAGTAACCGCCGGGCCTGGCGTCGACGCGCACGGTGGAGCGGGGCACGTGGAACCCGAGCGGGCCGAACCACTCGGCGAGTTGCTCCGGATCGGTGAAGGCCCGGTACACCCGGTCGGGCGGCGCGTCGAAATACCGTTCGAGCCGCATTTGCGTGATGGTTTGTTGAGACATCGGTGACGTCCTCTCCGGCATCCGGGTGGTGCCGACACGTTGACTATGCGCGCACCCGTCAGAACTGGCAAGGTGTTGATTCTTCGCGGTTCACCGGGCGGATGCGCCGCCGGACCAATCCGCCGGCCCGAGGGTGGCGAACCAGTAGTGCGAGGCGATCCGGCCTCCGGTCAACCACCAGGAGCTCCCCATGCGTTTCATTCCCACCAAAGTGCACGCCGTTCTCGACTATGTCGTGGCCGTCGCCCTCATTTTCGCCCCGACCATCTTCATGTTCGAGGAGGTCGGCGGCGCCGCCGTCATCATCCCCCGCGTCCTCGGCGTGGGGCTCATCCTCTACAGCCTCTTGACCCGATACGAGCTCGGCCTGGTCAAGGTCATCGGCATGCCGGTGCACCTGGTCTTCGACGTGCTGGCCTCGGTCTTCCTGATCGCCTCGCCGTTCCTGTTCGGCTTCGCCGACGAGGCCCCGAACGCGTGGGTCCCTCACATCGCTGTCGGCATCGCCGTGATCCTGGTCGTGCTCTGCTCCAAGAGCCAGCCCGGCGCCAGCGTGACCGACACCCGCACCAAGTCCCACGCCACCACCGCAGCCTGACCCGTCCCCCGGGATGACTGGCCCATTTCCGCTAGTGCAGCAGCCGCTGCAACCAGCGAAAATGGGCCAGTTTTGTGTGGGTCACCGGCGGGGACGCAGCAGGCGCCAGAGCAGGGCGCGCTCGGTGACGCTCCAGAGCGCGCTGACCGTGAGGTAGAGCGCGGCAGCGAGCGGCACGAAGGCCGCGAAGACCACGCTGATCAGCGGCAGCCAGCTGAGCGCGCGGGTCATGGTGAGCTGTGCCGCCGGGGACAGCCCGGCGGCGGCGGGCGACGCGGCCGGTGGTGCGCCGACCGCGGGCGTGGTCGCACCGGCGGCCGCGGCCCCCTGGGCGAGCATCAGCCGCCGGCTGAGCAACTGCGCCACCAGAAGCACCGCCAACAGGAGCAGGCCGACAGCGAGGACGGCCGGCGCCTGGCCGGCACCCCAGCCGGTGAGGATGCTGGCGCCCAGAGGGCTGCCGAGCAGCCCGCCGGCCAGCAGGGCGTTGTCGTGCCCGTTGATGTCCTGCAGCACGAACAGGCCGTAGACGATGGAGAGCACGGGCGCTTGCACGAGCAGGGGCAGGTAGCCGGCCAGCGGCGACGCGTTCTCGGCCGCATAGAGCGCCATCGTCTCGCGTTGCAGCCGGGCGGGGTCGGTGCCGTGTCGGCGGCGCAGCTCGGCGAGGCGGGGAGCCAGCCGCTGGCGCAGCTGCTGGGCACGGGCCTGGGAGACCCCCACCGGGATCAGTACCAGGCGCAGGGTGACGGTGACGACGATGATCGCCAGGGCGGCCGCATCGGCCGCGGCGAGCGGAGTGAGGAACAGGGTGAGGTTGTGCAGAACGCGGTAGGCCGCGTCGAGAACGGCCGCAATGGGGCCGAAGGCATAGATGTCCATGGGAGTCTCCCGGTCGGAAATACGGAAAGTGGGAACCGTGTGGTCGCGACAGGGTTGGCGCGCAGAGCAGGCACCCGATGGGGTGCGGTGCGCAGAAGGCGCCCTAGGCGACCGGGAGGGCGCGGCCCGGGGCGCGCGGTTGAGGCTTGCCCGGAGCATCCGGAACACTCTGGCCGACCTGGGAGGCCAGTTCGGGGTAGGGCCGGGCGACCGGTGTGCCGGCGCCGCTGAGCACCATGACCAGGATCGCCAGCACCTGCTGGGCGGCGCCGGTGACGGCCAGGGCCGAGGCGCACAGGGTGAACAGGGCCGCGAGGGCGAGGAATTCACCGAAGCCGCGGCTGCCCAGCGGCAGGGCGGCGAGGCTGAAGCCCGCGCCCGCTCCGAGGCCAAGGGCGACCCACAGCCGGGCGGTCGGCGACGCGGGCGGCATCGGCATCCGTGCGCGCATCCGTGTCCTTTCCCAGTCACCGTGCCAGTCGTGCCGGCCAGCCTGGTTCGGCCGCCCGCGAGTGGGGTGCGAGCTCAGAGGGCCCGCATCGAGTTGTTGCGTTTTTCGTGCGTCAGCTCGGCGACGCCGAGGTGCTCGAGCAACGGCGGCAGGTACATGCCGAAGCGTCCCCGATACCCCTTGCGCAACCCGTACCAGCCGCCGACGGGGTTATCCGACGACCGCCCCCAGGCTTCGACCGAGCCCTCCGGGGCGGGTTTCTGCTCGTCGGCCGCGCCCAGCGACACCCAGTCGCCCTGCGCGACCAGCCAGGCGTGCAGGTCGTCGATGGCCCTGGCCTGGTACTTCAACGTGGTCGAACCGACCTGGCAGACGAGCTCGTCACCCTCCCGGTACATCGAGTAGGCAGCGGTGCCCGGCGCGGTGGTGAGGCTCCACGGTTCCGCTTTACTTCCCTCGACCATGGGGTCTCCCGTTCACACGCGTCACCGGCCGCGTCCGGGTCGGGTGCACCGTTGATCGCCAGCCTAGGCACTCCGGTGGGCGGGCCGCTATGGGCGCCGGCCGGCCGGCGAGTACGCTGAGCCCACGCACACGACCCGGACGGAGCGCTTCATGGCGAAGAAGTCGGCAGACGCCACCCCCCGCATGAACAAGAAGATCTACGAGGCGGAGCTGAAACGGTTGCAGGCCGACCTCGTCACCATGCAGGAGTGGGTGCGCGAATCCGGCGCCCGGATCGTGGTGATCTTCGAGGGCCGGGACGCCGCGGGCAAGGGCTCGGCGATCAAACGGGTGACCCAGTACCTCAACCCCCGCATCGCCCGGGTGGTCGCCCTGCCGGTGCCCACCGAACGCGAACGCGGCCAGTGGTACTTCCAGCGCTACATCAAGAACCTGCCCACCTCGGGCGAGATCGTGCTGATGGACCGCTCCTGGTACAACCGCGCGGGCGTCGAGAAGGTGATGGGCTACTGCACTCCCGATGAATACCGCCGGTTCCTGCACCAGGCGCCACTGTTCGAGCGGATGCTGGTGGAAGACGGGATCCTGCTGGTCAAGTACTGGTTCTCGGTCTCGGACACCGAACAGGAGGCCCGGTTCCGGTCCCGCCAGGAGGACCCGATGCGCCGGTGGAAGCTCTCCGAGACCGACGTGCTCTCGATCACGAAGTGGGTGGACTACTCGAAGGCGAAAGACGAGATGTTCGTGCACACCGACATCGCCGAGGCCCCCTGGTGGGTGGTGGAGAGCGAGGACAAGCGCGCCGCGCGCCTGAACATGATCAGCCATCTCCTGTCCGTGGTGCCGTACGAGGACATGGAACCGCCGGTCGTGCACATCCCGCACCGGCCGCCGGGGTCGGATTACGAACGGCCGCCCCGGGAACTGAACCGGCCGGTGCCCGACCACGCCGCCCGGCTCGAGGACCAGGCCGGAACGAAGAAGAAGGGCAAGACCGGGAAGGGCTGACCGGGTCAGGACTGGGTGGTTCGTGGCGCGGCGCCGAGCATCAGCTCGAGGGCGGCGTCGAAGACCCCGCTCATGTCGATCGAATTGTCGTGCAACCACTGCAGCTGCAGTCCGTCGCTGAGTGCGGTGGCAGCCCGCGCCAGCACCATCGGATCGATGTCGGCGCGCACCGTGCCATCCAGCTGGCGCTGCCGCACGCTGTCGGCGAGAGACCCCACGATCTGATCGTACCGCTCGCGCACGTACTCGTGCGCCGGATGCTCGGGGGCCTCGGCTTCGGCAACCAGCCGGGAGTACAGCTGCACGAGCCCTGGCACCGTGCCGTTGTGCTCGATGGTGCGGCTCAGTGTGTCCAGGATGTCGTGCTCGGCGCCTTCGAACGCCGCCCGGTCGTGCTCGTCTCGTTCGCTGACGACCTCGGCCATCAGCTCCTCGCGGGAATCGAAGTAGTGCAGCACCCCGGCCTTGGTGAGGTTGACGGCATCCGCAATCTCCTGCAGCGAGGAGTTGCGGTAGCCGTGCTTGGCGACGACGGCCAGGGCCGCGTCGAGGATCTCGCGTCGCTTGGCGGCACCCTTGGCGTACCGTCGTGCCGGGCCGTGGATGCTCATGCCGTCACCCTACCGCCGACCAACCTGACCACAAACCTACCGTTGGTAGGTTCCGCTGGTACGCTACCACCACCGTCGGTACCGCCGGTGGCATCGTGAGCGGGCATCGACGCCCGCTGGAAGAAGGACTCTCACCATGACGTACACCTCAGCGGCGGACACCGCCCGCCTGACCGCGCTTCTCGAGCGGCTCACCCTCGACGAAAAGGTGCAGCTGCTCACCGGCCGGGACTTCTGGACCACCTGGCCGATCGAGAAGATCGGCCTGCGCCGTTTGCTCGTCTCCGACGGCCCCAGCGGCGTGCGCGGCGAGGTCTGGGACGAACGCTCCCCGTCACTGAACCTGCCCTCCGGTACGGCCCTGTCCTCGAGCTGGGACGGCGAGATGGCCGCCCGTTACGGCGCCATGTCGGCCGTCGAGGCCCGTCGCAAGGGCGTGGACGTGGTGCTCGGCCCGACCATCAACCTGCACCGCTCGCCGCTCGGCGGACGCCACTTCGAGGCGTTCAGCGAAGACCCCGTGCTCACCGCCGAGATGGCCGCCGCCTACGTGGCCGGCGTGCAGGACAACGGCGTGGGCGCGACCCCGAAGCACTACATCGCCAACGACTACGAGACCGAACGCTTCACCGCCAGCACCGAAGTGAGCGATCGCGCCCTGCGAGAGCTGTACCTGCTCGCGTTCGAGAAGTCCGTCACCGACTCGCACGCCTGGCTGGTGATGAGCTCGTACAACTCGATCAACGGCGTCACCGCCACCGAGAACGACCTGCTCGAGACCCCGTTGAACTCCGAGTGGGGATTCGACGGCGTAGTGGTCAGCGACTGGACCGGTGTGCGCAGCACCGCCTCCGCCCGCGCCTCGCAGGACCTGGAGATGCCCGGCCCGGACGGGTTCTGGGGCGCGGCCCTGGTCGCCGCCGTGCGGGCCGGCGACGTCGCCGAGAACGACATCGACCGGAAGGTGCTGCGCATCCTGCGCCTGGCCGCCCGGGTGGGCGCCCTGGCCGGCTTCGACGCCGTACAGGCCGCGCCGGTGACCGTCGAGGACGGCATCGCGTTCGCCCGGGAGGCATCCTCGGCCGGCAGCGTGCTGCTGCGGAACGTCGATCAGGCACTCCCGCTTGCGGCGGAGAGCCTCCGCAGCGTGGCCGTGATCGGCCACAACGCCCTGCACGCCCGAACCCAGGGTGGCGGCAGCGCCACCGTGCTGCCGGAGAAGATCGTGACACCGCTGGACGGCATCCGCTCGGCCCTCCCGCACGCCGAGGTGAGCTACTCGGTGGGCGCCGTCGTGCAGAACGGCATCGCCGAGCTTCCGTTGGACTCGATCGTCAACCCGGCCACCGGCACCGCCGGCATGCTGGTGCGTTTCCTCGACGCGGATGGCGCGGAGCTGTTCCGCGAAGACCGGCTGGCCACCGCGCTCATCTACTTCGGCGGCAACGCCCCCATCCAGACCGCGCACACCATCGAACTGTCGATGACGTGGACCCCGACCGATTCGGCCACCGTGCCGTTCGGCTTCGCCGCCGTGGGGCGTGGCCGCATCTTTGTGGACGGCGCCGTGGCCCACGAGGGCGAGGGCCTCTCGGTGGGCGGCACGCTGGGCGCCAACATGATGGCCCCGCCGTCAGTGGTCACCGCCGTGGCGGCGGTCGCCGGCCGGCCGGTCGCGTTGAAGGTCGAGTTCGACCTGTCGACCCGCGACATGGACCTGCCCGGGGTGTTCGGTATCAACGTCGGCGTCGAGACCGACGATTCCGGCCCCGCGGCGCTCCTCGCCGCCGCCGTCGATGCTGCCCGCGCCGCCGATGTGGCCATCGTCGTGGTGGGCACCAACGCGCAGGTGGAGTCGGAGGGCTTCGACCGCAGCGATCTGGATCTGCCCGGCCGCCAGGACGAGCTCGTGCGCGCTGTGGTCGACGCGAACCCGCGCACCATCGTGGTCGTCAACTCGGGTTCCCCGGTGCTGCTCCCCTGGCGCGACGAGGTGCAGGCGATCCTGCTCAGCTACTTCGGCGGTCAGGAATACGGCAACGCCCTTGCCGACATGCTCTTCGGCCAGGCCGAGCCCGGCGGCCGCCTGCCCACCACCTGGCCGAAGGAGCTGACCGATGTGCCGGTGCTCGACGTCACCCCGGAGGACGGGATCCTGCGCTACGACGAAGGCATCCACATCGGCTACCGGGCCTGGCTCAAGGCCGGCACCGAGCCGGCCTTCGAGTTCGGCTTCGGCCTGGGCTACACCGAGTGGGAGCTCGCCGACCTGACGGTGGCGCCCACCGTGTCCGCGGACACCGACGGCTGGCTGAGCCTCTCCGTGACCAACACCGGCGAGCGGGCCGGCAAGCAGGTGGTGCAGGTGTACCTGAGCCGCGCCGACAGTGCGATCGACCGACCGGTGCGCTGGCTGGCCGGCTTCGCCGCGGTCTCGCTGGAGGCCGGCGCATCCGCCCTACTCGAACTGGCCCTGCCCGCCCGCGCCTTCGCGAATTGGGACGAGGGATGGCAGTACGAGGCCGGCGCCTTCGCGGTGCACGTGGGCACCTCGGTCACGGACACCCCCCTCACCGGAACCGTCGACCTGGTCTAAGCCCTCGCGAGAGCGGCCGTGTGGTTACTTCAGCGCGCTGAGGTGACCACATCCCCGCTCTCGCGAGATCACTCGGGGAGGGCCGCGGCGGCGGAGGTGGCGGCGGGGGCCGCCTCGGCCAGGAGGGCCCGGGCGGCCAGGCCGATGATGGCACTGTAGGTGGGGTAGGCGAAGCGCACGTGCGCGAGGGTGGCCACATCCACGCCGGCGGCGATCGCCGTGGTGACCGATTGCACCACCTCGATCGCGTTCTCCCCCACCGCGTGCGCGCCGAGGATGAGGTCCCGGCGGCGGTCGGAGATGAGCATCAGGAAGCCGCGTTCGCGGTCGTCGATCACGGCCCGGTCCAGGCTCGAGTACGGCACCGTCGCGACCACGCAGAGCGGGTCGCGGGCGCGGGCCTCAGCTTCGGTGAGCCCGACCCCGGCGTAGTCCGGGTCGGTGAACCCGCCGGCCGGCAGCAGGTGGTGCGGGGTGCGCCGGTTGGTGCCGAGCACGGCGTTCTCGGCCGCGGCCTCCCCCTCGAACTGCGCCGCTTGCACGAGCATGTCACGACCGTTCGCGTCGCCGACGGCGAAGATGTGCGACACCTCGCTGCGGAAGTACTGGTCGACGGGGATCGCGGAGCGCACCGTGGCCACGCCGGCCGTCGCCAGGCCGAGGTCGTCGACATCCGCCGGCCACCCGGTGGCCATGATCACGGCGTCGAAGCTGTCGGCGACGGCTTCTCCGGCCATCCGCCAGGTGAGGGTGAGCGAGCCGTCCGGTTGCCGCTCGAGGGACTCGACGGTGTCGATGCCGGTGTCCACCCGGGTGCCCTGCTCGCGGAACGCCTTGGTCACCGCCGCGGAGATCGCGGCGTCCGAGGCCATCAGGATGCGCGGGGCCACGTCGAGCAGCGTCACCCGGGAGCCGAACGAGCTGAAGATGGTGACCAGCTGGGCGCCGGTGTTGCCGCCGCCGATGACCGCGAGGCGTTCGGGCAGGGCGGGCAGGGTGAGCACGTGTTCGGGCACCGTCGCGAGGTCGGCGCCGGGGATCGGCAACCGGCGTGAGTGCCCGCCGACGCAGACCAGGATGTTGTCCGCGCTGATCCGGCGGCCGGAGTCGAGCACCACGGTGTGCGCGTCGACGAACCGGGCCCGGCCCTCGAGGACCAGGTCGATACCGGCCGCACTGAACCGCTCGGCCTCCCGTTTGATCGCCCGCACCCGGTCCACGGACCCGGTGACCCTGGCTGCGGTGGTACGCCAGTCGAACCGTTGGATGACGGCCTCGATGCCGTAGGTCTCCGCGGTGCGCACCTCCCGCATCAGCCGGGCCGCCTTGGCGAGCGCCCGGGTGGGCACGCAGCCGGTGTTCACACAGGTGCCGCCGGTGCGGTCGGATTCGACCACCACCACCCCGGCGCCGAGCTCGGCAGCCCGCAGGGCCGCCGCCGTGCCGGCGGGGCCGGCTCCGATCACGAGCACGTCGTAGTGTGAGCGCATGCGAACCTCCAGACAACAGAATGGAGCACCGATCCTGTCAGTGCGGCCTGGGAGAAGACCCTGACCAGCAGGCTAGGCAGCCCCCGCCGCACCCTTGGCGGTCTTGCCCCGGCCGGCCTTGGCCGTCCGGCCGGCCTTGCGCAGGGCGCGCTGGCGGGCATCCTCGGTTTTCATCAGCGTGCGGGTCTCATTCAGATCGCCGAGCAGGGGGCGCCACCAGGCGGCCGCGGGGTCGGCGTCCACCAGGATCGTGCGGATCAACAGGGTGAGCGGGATCGCCAGGATGGCGCCGATGGCGCCGAGCACGATGGCCCAGAACAGCACGGATGCGAAGGTGAGCGACTGGCTGAGCGCGACGGCGTTGCCCACCACCCGGGGCTGCACGATGGACTGCACGACGGCATTCACGATCGCGTAGATCACGATCACGGGCAGCGCGAGCGCCCAGCCGCCGACGAGGAACCCGAACACCGTCGGCGGAATGATGGCGAGGAAGTAGCCCACGTTGGGGATGAAGCTGCGGAGGAACGACGACAGCCCCCACAGAAAGGCGCCGGGCACCCCGAGCAGCACCAACGCGATCGCGTTCAGCGCCCCTTGGGCGATTCCCAGGAGAGTCGTGGCCACCAGGTAGCGGCGCACGCTGGACGCGAAGTTCGTCAGGGCCTCGACCAGCGTCGGCCGGGAGGGTCGCAGCTGACGCAGCAGGTTGGGCAGGTAGCCGGCGTCGGCGGCCATGAGGATGAGCATGGTGAGCACGATCACGAGGGCCACGGTGATGTTCGTGATGCTGCCGAAAAGTTCGGACGCGAACGAGAGTAGGTTACTCGGGTCGAAGCTCGCCTCCACCGCCTGCACCTGCGCGGTACCGAAACCGAGGCTCGCGAGCCAGGCGGACGCGTTCGCGCCGATGTCGCTGATCTGCTCGCGAATTGCGGCAGCAGAGCGGCGAACTGGCCGAGCGCGAGCCCCAGGACGAACACGAAGGCCGCCAACACCACGAACACCGTGATGACCACCGATCCGGTCGCGAGGCCGCGCGGGACCCCGTGGCGTTCCATGCCGCGCCGCACCGGGTGCGCGCAGATGGTGAGCACCAGCGCCAGGAGGATCGGCGCCGCGATGCCGGCGATCGCGGCCAGGCCGAACACCACCACGGTGGCTCCGCCCAGCCCCATGAGAATCGACGCGCTGCGGTGGGTTACCACCGGCGCAGCCGGTATGGCCGGGCGCGCCGCCCGCCGGGCGTTCTCGGCGCCTGATCGGGTCCTGGCTCGCCGCTACATGGGCTTCCCTTCGCTTGCGGTCAGCGTCAGGCACAGTGTCCTCCAGCGCATCCCGCCCCGGCGTCACCCGTTTCGGGTGAGCCGGGTGGCGTCCGAGCCGGATAGCCGCCGGATGCTGAACCTGGCCATCTGCACGGCCGCGGCAACTGTACGGTCAGCGAACTCTCAGCCGCCCGTAACCGGGGGTTCGTTCCCCGCCCACCCGGATCCCTAAGCTCGAGGGATGAGCCTTCGCGACATTCCGCTGACCACCGCCTCCGGAGACACCGTCACCCTCGCCGACTACGCCGACCAGGTCGTGCTCGTGGTGAACGTGGCCTCGAAGTGCGGATTGACCGTGCAGTACGAGGCGCTCGAGGAGCTGCAGAGGACCTACGGCCCGCGCGGTTTCACCGTGCTCGGGTTTCCCTGCAACCAGTTCAAGGGCCAGGAGCCCGGCAGCATGGAGGCCATCCTGGAGTTCTGCTCCACCACCTACGGGGTGACCTTCCCGCTGTTCGACAAGGTCGAGGTGAACGGCGCCGACCGGCACCCGCTCTACGCCGAACTGACCCGGGTGGCGGATGCCGACGGCACAGCGGGTGATGTCGGCTGGAACTTCGAGAAGTTCCTGGTCACCCCGGCGGGCACGGTGCACCGGTTCCGGCCGGCGACGGTGCCGGGTGCTCCGGAGATTCTCAGCGCCATCGAGGCCGGGCTGCCCGTTGCGGCCTAGACCCCCACGTCGCGCTGCCGAAGCGTGAGCGCCGCCAGGACCCCGAGTACCAGCGCGGCCAGGTAGAACAGCGCCAGCGTCCAGGCATCCGCGCCGTGAATCAGAGGGTGGTGGCCGTAGGCCGCGTAGTAGGGCGACAAGGCGTGCAGCCAGGCCAGATCGGTGCTCTGGTTACCGACGGCGTTGAAGACATATCCGCCCACCGCCACGGCGGTCCCGCCGCCGATGCCCCAGATGCGGCGCCCGGTGAGGGCCCCGCAGAGTAGCGCGGTGCTGCCGCAGACCAGCGCGTGCCCGGCGAAGAGCAGGCAGGTCGAGGCGAGGTTCGCTGCGTCGATGTCGAGCTCGGCGGGGCCGTTCCAAAACAGCACCATCCGGAACGCGACCGCCGCCAGCGCCAGGATCTTGACCGCCAGCGCGGCGAAGCGCTGCACCGCCACCTCCATCCGGGTCACCGCGTGCGCGAGGGTCAGCTCCAGCTGGCCGGATTCCTCGTCGCCGCCAATGGCCGCCGCACCCCAGCTGATCGCCGCGATGCTGATGAGCAGGAAACCCATCAGGCCGAAGAAGGTGG
Organism: Cryobacterium sp.; assembly: GCF_025463825.1. Taxonomy (GTDB): domain Bacteria; phylum Actinomycetota; class Actinomycetes; order Actinomycetales; family Microbacteriaceae; genus Cryobacterium. The sequence continues at coordinate 40,694 of NZ_JAODBG010000074.1, read as the reverse complement.
ACTGGGCGTAGCCGGCGCCGGTGCTGATGTTCTCGTAGTTGATGGTGCGGGTCAGCGCTGGCGGCAGGCTGTCGATGAGGTCCTGCATCTGCGAGTTGCCGCTCATGCTCGGAAAGATCGGCAGGTAGAGGCTGAGCGCGGCGATGAAGCCGAGCGACCATCCCACCAGGGAACGCCAACTGTCGGTGAGCGACTTGGTGAACACCGGCAGCGGGCTGCGCCGCTCCAGCGGAGCCGGCACAACGGCCGGACGGGCCGAGGTGGCCGTCATCGCCGGGCCGCCGGTGCTGCTGATGCCGCGGGGGATGATGCTGGAGCGGAGTACAGCCGCAGCACCGACTCCTCCAGGTCGGGCTCCTCCACCACCAGGTCGGTGAGGTTCAGGGGGGCGATCGCCTGGACGAACGGCGCGATCGCACCGCTGAACACGGCGGTGGCCTCTGTGCCGGTCGCCGCGACCGGCAGTCCAGCTCCGCCATCCCGGTGAGCGGCGCCAGCCGGCTACGCAGTTCGGCCACGCCCACACCGGTGGCGCTCATCCGCAGGTGCCGGATCGCGGAGCCCCGCAGCGCTTCGACCCCGGCCACCGTGATGATGCGGCCGTCCCGCAGGATCGCGACCTCGTCGGCGGCCTGTTGGATTTCGCTGATCATGTGGGAAGAGAGGAAGACGGTTTGACCGGCGTCGCGCGCCTCGCTCACCAGGCTCAGGAACTCCTGCTGCATCAGCGGGTCGAGTCCGCTGGTCGGCTCGTCGAGCACGAGCAGGTCCGGCTGGTGCATGAACGCCTGCACGATGCCGAGCTTCTGCTTGTTGCCCTTGGAGAGGGTGCGCACGGTGCGGTCGGGGTCGAGCCCGAACCGGTCGGCCAGGTCGTCGACGCGGCCCTGGACGACGGGTCCGGAGATGTTGGCGTAGTGCCCCAGCAGCCGGCGGCCGGTGGTGCGGCCCTCCAGGATGAGTTCCCCGGGCAGGTAGCCGATGCGGCGGCGCAGTTCGGGACCGGCGTTACGGGAATCGGTGCCGAGCAGTGTCGCCCGGCCGGAGCTGAGCCGGATGAGATCCAGGAGTGCCCGCATGATAGTGGTCTTGCCCGCCCCGTTCGGCCCGATCACCCCGAACACGCTGCCGCGGGCGATGCTGAAACTCACGCCGTCCAGGGCCACTGTCGTGCCGAACCTCTTGACCAGGTGGACCGCTTCAATTGCGGCTTTAGCGGCGGGCAGCGACGAACGCAGGGTCATCACAGTGCCGAGCTTAGGCAGCCGCGGTGGCCCTCACAAGGCTCCTGCACCCCTGTGCAGAAGTGCTCAGTCGCCCTGGTAGACCCGGTGCGCTGAGCGTGCTGTTGCGCCCAGCCTAGCGGCCCCGCCCCTCGCATGCGGGCGGCTCGGGAGGATGCGATGTGCAGGTTGTTTTCAGCTTTTCTCACCCGATCCGGGTGATTCAAAACGGCGCAGGGTGATTAGCGTGGTGGTCGAGAGAAAGGCGCCGCCATGAGCTTCTGGTCGAGTTTTTGGGATTTCATCGGGTTCTTCTTCTGGACCTTCGTGTTCGTGTCCTATTTGTTCGCGCTGTTCGCAGTGATCGGCGACATCTTCCGGGACCGGGAGATGAACGGCTGGGTGAAGGCGGTGTGGCTGATCTTCCTGGTCTTCGTGCCCATACTGACCGTCCTGGTCTACGTCATCGCCCGCGGACGCAGCATGGCGGAGCGCCAGGTGAGCGCCGGGATGGCGCAGAAGCGCTCCACCGACGAGTACATCCGGTCGGTCGTCGGCGTCAATCCGGCGCAAGACATCGCCCAGGCCAAGCAACTCCTGGACTCTGGAGCGATCTCGCAGGGCGAATACTCGGTACTGAAGGACCGTGCTCTGGGCAACACCCAGGCCGGTCCGACACCGTCTAGCGCTCAGCGAGGCGACGGGCGTTCAGCCACAGGTCGAGTTCAGCGGCCGGGATGGGCTGCGACATGAAGAAGCCCTGGGCGTGGTCGCAGCCGTATCGGGCGAGTTCGTCGTAGGCGGCGCCGGTCTCCACGCCCTCGGCCACCATGCGCAGGCCCAGGCTGTGGGCCAGGTCGATGGTGGCGGCGACCAGCGCCGCCGCCTTGGCGTCGTTATTCATGGGCAGCACAAAGGATCGGTCCAGTTTGAGTTCGTCGATAGGCAGTTCGCGCAGGTAGGACAGCGAGCTGTACCCGGTGCCGAAGTCGTCGACGGCGACCTGGATACCCGCCTCCCTCAGCCGGGTGAGCACCGAGCGGGCACGTTCCCGGTCGCTCATCAGGAAGTCCTCGGTGATTTCGAGCATCAGCGCCGATGCCGCCAGCCCACGCTCCGTCGCCATCCCGATGATCTGCTGGGGAAGGTCGATGTTGACCAGGGAACTCGCCGACATATTCACGGCGATGGTGAGGTCGTGCCCGCTGGCGTGCCACTCGGCGGCCTGGTCGAGGGCCTTGGTCAGAACGATCCGGGTCAGGGAATGCATGAGCCCGGACTCTTCGACGAGGTCGAGGAAGTCTTCGGGCAGCAGCAGTCCCCGCTCGGGGTGCTGCCAGCGCACCAGCGCCTCGACTCCGGTCACCGCCCCGGTGAGCAGGCTGACCTTGGGCTGGTAGTAGACCCGGAGCTGGTCCTGGCCGAGAGCCAGGCGCAACTCCTGCAGGGTGCGCAGCCGCGCATCACCGTGGCTGTCGTCCTCTGACCGATAGATGTGCGCCCCCACGTGCGTGGCTTTGGCCTTGTACATCGCCATGTCTGCGCGGCGCAGCAGGTCGCTGAGATCGTGGCCCTGCTCGGGGAAGAGCGCGATGCCGATGCTGGCGCGGGTCTGGACGGAGAGGCCCTCCAGCACAAATGGCGTCTCGAGGGCGTCGCTCAGGCCCAGCGCCACCGCCATGGCCTCCGCCTCGCCGGCCCCGCCGAGAAGGACGGCGAATTCGTCGCCGCCCAGTCGGGCGAGCATGGCATTCCGCGGCAGCGCGGCGCTCAGCCGACCACTGACCTGCACGAGCAGCTGGTCGCCCACGTCGTGGCCCAGGCTGTCGTTGACCTCCTTGAACCTGTCCAGGTCGAGCAGCAGCAGGGCGCACTGCCGTTGCCGGGCGGCGACCCGGCTGACCGTGAGCAGCGCCGGCGCATCGGCATACAGCGCCCGTCGGTTGGGCAGCCCGGTGAGGTCATCGGTGCGGGCCTGCCGGCGCAGCAGACGGTGCCGGAACACGAGCGGAATGGCCGCGAGGGACACCGTGAGGCCGGCCAGGACCACGGCAGCGACGGGCTGGACGATCTGGGTGCCGACCACCAGCACGCCCAACCCGGCTGCCACGGCCACGGCGGGGACGAAGAGTGCCGGGGTTTTGGTGTCGGCGAGGACCCTGCCGGAGCGCGGCCGCCCGATGGCGTGCACCCAGACGGCCATCAGCGCCAGGCCGAACGCCCACGCAGCGTCCATGGGCAGGCCGGCGAAGTAGCTGCCGCTGACCTCGAGAAGCGCGAAGACGACGTCGGCCGCCGCGAAGAACAGGAGGCCCCCGACCAGATAGATCCAGCGCGGACCCATGGTGAGCCCGGGCGAGGACGCGATGCCGGCGATCGCGGCCACGAGCAGCAGGTCGAAGATCGGGTACGCCACCGCGACGCCGGTGGCCAGGGCCTCCGACTCGTCGATCGCCGAAGAGAGCACCGGGCCGAGGAGGGCGGCGAGGATCGCCGCGGAGCCGAGCGCTCCGACCGCGCTGTCCAACAGCACCGACCAGGCAAGCCCGCGCATCTGGCTTCGGATCAGGGCGACCAGGGCGGCGAGCATCAGCGGATAGAAGAGCAGATATCCGATGTCGGCCGGCGAGGGGAACGGCGCCTGGCCGGCCGCATCCATGGAGAACACATAGTAGGTATCGGCGGCGGAGTTGAACGTGACGGCGAGCGTGGCGAAGAGCACGTCGGGGCGGCGGAAGCCCGTGCGCACGGTGGCCATCCAAAACACCGCGGCGGGGACCCACTGGGTCAGCTCCCCCAGCACCACGTCGACGAAGGCGTTCGGGCCCTCTCCGTGCAGCAGGAGCCCCACGGTGTACACCGCCACCAGGGCAAACATGGCCCAGATCAGCCAGCGGTCGGCGCGCAGACGGGAACGGGTGTCACGCAGTGGTGCTCGCACGTGACTCTCCCCCAGGTCTCGGCCCCAGCCTAGCAACAGGGACCGAGAACCGCAGTCGCGCCGCCGCGGTTCGCGGTTAGCGGGCGCCGGCGATGAGTGCCCGCACGAGGTCGAGCTGGGCATCGTCGGCGAACGCGCCGGAAAGTCCGACGACGCTGGTGCCGGCGGCCAGGAACTCCGGTGCGTTCAGGGCGGTGACGCCGCCGGTGGCGATGAAGTTCGTCTCCGGGTACGGGCCCTTCTGTGCCTTGACCCAGGCGGCCCCGAGCAGGGCTGCCGGGAAGGCCTTGACCCAGGTGAGGCCCAGGGCGCGGGCCTGCAAGATCTCGGTGGCGGTGGCGATGCCCGGCAGGTGCGGAATGCCGCGGCGGACGCTCTCGGCGACAATCGCCGGGTCGAGGCCGGGCGAGACCGTGAACGCGACGCCCACGTTGGTCGCGGCGTCGAGCTGCTCCAGGGTGGTGACCGTTCCGGCGCCGACGACGAGCCCGCGCTCGGCGGCGGCGTCGGCCACGGCCTGCAGCACGGGAACGGCGTCGATGGTCTGGATCGGGATTTCAACGTGCTCCACGCCGGCGTCCCAGGCGCGCGCCGACAGGCGCACGGCCTCTGCGGCGGAGAGGCCGCGGAAGACCGCGATCACGGGAACCGTGAAGAAGTCGCCGGGGAACCACTGGGTGGGAGTGATGGCGGTGCTGGTCGATGCGAACATGCGGGTTATCTCCTCGGTTCGAGTGCGGGGTCGGAGCTCAGGGCGACGCTGGCCAGATCCACGCTGTGGGGTTCGTCGGCGTGCAGGCGTCTGCCGAGACCAGGCCGGAAGTCCTCCCGGCTGCCCAGCGCCCAGGCCGCGCGGGAATGGCCGCGGGCGAGGCACTCCGCGGAGCCCTCCCCGCTGATCAAGCTGGACAGGTAGCCGGCGGCGAACGCGTCACCGGCGCCGACGGGTTCGACCACGTCGACCTTGCGAGCCGGCACCACCGTGACGGTCTCGGTTCCATCGGCGGCCAGCGCGAACTCGGTGGCGTCGATCGACGAGTCCTTCACCACCAGGTAGGGCAGGTCGGGTAGCAGGGCGCGCACGTCGGCAGCGGTGACAGAGCCCCACAGCACGGCGGCTTCGTCGAGTCCGACGAGCACGACGGTGGCCTTGCGGGCCAGGGCGAGCAGCCGCGGTGCGGCCTCCTCGACGCTCCAGATGCCCGGCCGGAAGTTGATGTCGAACGAGACCGTGGCGCCCCACCCCGCCGCGCTGTCGAGGACGTGCTCCACCAGGGCGGAGCAGGTCCCCGACAACGCGGGAGTGATACCGGTGGTGTGGATCCACCGGGCTCCGGCCAAGGGCCAGTCGACGGCATCCGCGATCTTCAGCGTGGATGCCGCCGAGCCTGTGCGGTAGTAGAACACGTGTGCTCCACTGCCGGTGTCGGGCTCCTTGAGGTAGAGCCCGGTCGGTGCGTGGGCCGTGCGGCCGGCCCACCGGGTGTCGACGCCGGCACCACGCAGGGCGTCGATGATCTTGGTGCCGATGGGGTCGGTGCCGACCTTGCTGACCCAGGCCACGCGGTGGCCGAGCTCGGCCAGGTGCATGGCCACGTTCGACTCCGCACCGCCGGTACCGAGGGTGAAGCCCGTGGCGGTGTTCAGCGGAGCGGTGCTGGTGGGCGTGAACATGCCCATCGTCTCGCCGAAGCACACCACGGTGGGCTGCACGGCGTCGTTCTCCTGGGGAGAGGCCATCACGTCACGGCTCCGATGTGCCACGGCACGAACTCTTCCTGGCCCACGTCGAACTCTTCGCTGACGGTCTGGGTGCCGCTGGCGACGGCGATGATCATCTCGAGGATCTCGGCGCCGACCTCGTCGACGGTGGCATTGCCGTCCGCGATGCGGCCGGCGTCGATGTCGATGTCGCCGCCCTGGCGCACGAACAGTTCGGTGTTGGTGCCGACCTTGATGCTCGGGGTGGGCTTGCAGCCGAAGACCGAGCCACGACCGGTGGTGAAGACCACCACGGTGGCGCCGCCGGCGACGAGGCCGGTGACCGACACCGGGTCGTAGCCGGGGGTGTCCATGAAGCCCAGACCCCGAGTGTCGATCGGTTCGGCGTACTCGTAGACGGCGGCGAGGTCGGCGTGGCCGGCCTTGGCCACGGCGCCCAGCGACTTCTCCAGGATGGTGCTGATGCCGCCCTCCTTGTTGCCCGGGGACGGGTTGTTGTCCATGGTGCCGCCGTTGGCGGAGATGTAGGTCTCCCACCAGTCGATCCGGTCGATCAACTTGTGGCCGACCGCGGGGGTGGTGGCCCGGGCGGTGAGCAGGTGCTCCGCACCGTAGATCTCCGGGGTCTCGGCGAGGACGGACGTGCCGCCGTGCGCGACGAGGACATCGGACGCCCAGCCCAGGGCGGGGTTGGCGGTGATGCCGGAATAGCCGTCGGAGCCGCCGCAGTTCAGGCCCAGCACCAGCTCGGAGATGTCGATGGGTTCGCGGTGGCGGGTGTTGATCTGCTCAGCCAGGGCGAGGATCTTCGCAACGCCCGCGGCGACGGTGTTGCGCATGCCGCCGGTCTCCTGGATCGACAGGGACTCCACGACGGTGTCGGCGGGCAGGGTGCCCTCGCCCAGCACCAGGCTGGTGGGGGTCATCTCGCAGCCGAGGCTGAGCATCAGCACGCCGGCGATGTTGGGGTGCCTGGCGTAGCCGTTCAGGGTGCGCAGCAGCACCTGGGCGCCGTCGCTCCCCAGCACCAGGCCGCAGCCGCTCTGGTGGGTGAGGGCGATGACGCCGTCGACGTTCTCGAACTCGTCGAGCGCGCCGTGCCGGAACTTGTCGGCGATGAGCTTCGCGGTGGTGCCGGAGCAGTTCACCGTGGTGAGGATCGCGATGTAGTTGCGGGTTCCGGCGCGGCCGTCGGCCCGGCGGAACCCCTGGAAGGTGCGCCGTTCGGTCGGGGCCCGCAGTTCCGTGTGCACGGTGCCGAATTCATGGGTGCGGGCGGCGAGGTCCATGCCGATGTTGTGGCTGTGCACCTGTTCGCCCCGACGAATCGGCGCCGTGACGACGCCGATGGACTGGCCGTACTTGTGCACGGTGGCGCCGACGCTCAAGTCAGTGAGGGCGACCTTGTGACCGCTCGGCACCAGCGTGGTGACGGTCAGGACACCCTCGCCGACCGGGAGGGACTCCCCCGGCAGCAGGTCCCGGAGGGCGACGGCGACGTCGTCGCCCTCCGCCATGACCAGTACGGAGGTGCCGGTGGCGATGCTTTCGATGTGTGACATGAGAATCGATTCCTTTGGTGGGTACCGGGCGCGGCCGGGTTAGAGACCGAAGTAGTTGTCGGCGTTGTTGAAGCAGATGTCTTCGACCATCTGGCCGAGGATCGCCTCGTCGTCGGGCACCTCACCGAGCTCGACCCATTCGCCGATCAGTTCGCAGAGGATGCGGCGGAAGTACTCGTGCCGCGGGTAGGAGAGGAAGCTGCGCGAGTCGGTGAGCATGCCCACGAAATTGGACAGCAGGCTCTCGTCGGCGAAGGTCTGCAACTGCAGCCGCATGCCGCTGCGGGTGTCGTTGTGCCACCAGGCGCTGCCCAGCTGCATCTTCTGCACGGTGTCCTTCTGGTACGAGCCCATCAGGGTCACCAGCGGCATGTAGTCATTCGCGTTCAGCGAGTAGAGCATGGTGCGCGGGATGGAGTTCTCGGACTCCATCGAGTCGAACAGCGCGGCGAGCGGCTCGGCCACCGGGCGGTCGTTCAGGCCGTCGTAGCCGGTGTCCGGGCCGAGCTTGCCGAGCATCACCGTGTTGGTATTGCGCAGGGCATGCAGGTGCAGCTGCATGGTCCAGTTCTTGACCGTGTACATCCGCATCAGCGCCTGAAGGATCGCGGTGCGGTACTGCGCGTTTTCCAGGGAGCTCAACGCGCCGCCGCCGATGGCGGTGGTGACGATGGCGTCGAGTTCGGTCTCGGTGGCCTCGGCGTAGACGACGGTGTCGAGGGCGTGGTCGGAGAGGCGCCCGCCCATCGCATGGAAGAAGTCCACCCGGGCGGACAGGGCTGACACGATGTCGGCGAATGCGCCGATCCTCACGCCGGCCGCCGCGCCGAGGGTGACCAGGTAGTCGGCGAAACCGGCCGCGGAGATGTTCATGGCCTTGTCCGGGCGGAAGGCCGGGACGACGGTGAACGACTTCTCGCTCTGCAGGAGCTCGTGGAAATGCAGGTCGTCGGCCGGGTCATCCGTGGTGCAGATGGCGGTGACGTTGCTGGAGCGGATCAGGCTGCGGCGGGAGAACTCCGGCGTGGCCAGCAGGGCGTTGGCCCGGTCGTAGACCTCGCGGGCGGTGTCGCGGCTGAGCACCAGGTCGATGTCGAAGAAGCGCCTCAGCTCCAGGTGGGTCCAGACATAGAGCGGGTTGCCGAGGGCCTTCTCGACGGTGCCGGCCCAGGCGTAGAACTTGTCGAAGTCGTCGCCGTCGCCGGTGATGAGCTTCTCCGGAACTCCGTTGGCGCGCATCAGGCGCCACTTGTAGTGGTCGCCCTTCAGCCACACCTCGGTGATGCTGCTGAAGTTGTCGTCTTCGTAGATCTCCTGGGGGTTCAGATGACAGTGGAAATCGATGATGGGCATGTTCTTGGCGTGGTGGTGAAACAGCTTCTTCGCCATGGCGGTGCCGAGCAGGAAATCATCGTTCAGGAGCATGTTCTTACCTTGTGTCGTTGCAGTGGGGGCGGTGAGGGTGGGAGCACTCATGCGGGCACCGCCACGTCCGCGAGGGTGGCCCGAACGCCCTGGGTGCGGAGGCTGGTCACGCCGGCCGAGACCAGGTCGACGAGGCCGTCGATGGCGGTGAGGTCACTGCCCCACAGCGTGGTGTCGGCCAGGATTGTGGCGACGTAGGCAGCCGTGTCATCGGCGGCAGCGGCGTACGCGGCGTGGAAGGCCGCGATGGTCTCGGCGCTGTCGACCGGGGTGACGGTCGCTGCCGGGTCGCCGCTGTAGGTGAGCAGCAGGGCGGACAGCGCCAGGGTGACGCGGCGCGGCAAGGTGCCGTTCTTCGCGTGGAAGCCGAGCAGCACGGGCAGCAGGCGGCTCGTGAACTTGGAGGCGGTGTTCAGCGCGATCGCGGCGAGTTCGTGGTGCATGAACGGGTTCTCAAAACGTTCCTTGACCGACTCGGCGTATGCGGCGAGTTCGTCGTGCGGCAGGTCGAGCACCGGCATGATCTCCTCGTACATGACGGCTTCGACGAGCGGGCCGAAGTCGGCGTCGAGCATCACGTCGCGCACCGTCTCGACGCCGGCGAGGCGGGCCAGGGTGGCCATGGTGGTGTGCGGGGCGTTGAGCAGGAACACTTTGCGTTCGCGGTACGGGGTCATGTCGTCGGTCACGGTGACGTTGAGGCCGGCCTTGGCCAGCGGCAGGGTCTCGGTCAGCTCAGACGGGCCTTCGATGACCCAGAGCAGGAACGGTTCGGCCGTGACGATGAGGCGATCCTCGAAACCGAAACCGGCGCACAGTTCTTCGGCGCGGTCCTTCGGGTAGCCGGGCACGATCCGGTCGACGAGGCTGGAGTAGAACGTGTTGTCGGTGTCGACCCAGGCCACGAACGCGTCGCTGAGTTGCCAGTTCGCGGCGGTGGCGAGCACCGTTTCCTTGAGCTTGGCGCCGTTGTGCTCGATGAGTTCGCACGGGATGAGCGTGAATCCCTTCTTGCCGAGTTCGAAGCGGCGCTGGAGCAGCGCGGTGAGCTTGCCGGGGAAGCTGGCGTGCGGGGTGTCGCCGAGTTTGTCGTCGGCGTTGTAGACGATGCCGGACTCGGTGGTGTTGGAAAAGATGAACTCGATGTCGTCGTCGTCGGCCAGGTCGAGGTAGGCCTGGTAGTCGGTGTACGGGTTGACCGTGCCGGTGACCACGGTGATGACCTCGTGGCTCTGGACTTCTGCGCCGTCCTGCTTGCCCTCCAGCAGCACCGTGAAGAGGTTGTCCTGCTCCTCGAGCATGGCGACCAGGCCGCCCGCGAGGGGCTGCACGATCTTGACGCCGCCGTCGAACAGGCCTTGCTTGTTCAACTGCTGCAGCTGCCAATCGACGAATCCGCGCAGGAAGTTGCCCTCACCGAACTGGATGGCTCTGGTGGGCAGTTCCGGCTTCGGGTAGATGGTGCTGGTAAGTCTTTCCATGACTTTCGCTTCCTCAATTGTGTGGTCGTGCTGCGCGGTGCGGGTGTTCGGAGTGCTCAGGAGGAGCGGGGTGAGCGTGACGGTGACGCGCATCCGGTGGCTGGCGGCTGGGGCGAGCACCATGGCCTGGTCCCGGACGTTGCACGCCTCGACGCACACGGTCTCGGTCCACTCGTCGTCGCCGTAGTCGCCCATGGCCGCCGCCTTGACGATGCCCGGGTTCCACACCACGGTTTGAGCGGCGTCCGTGTGGCCGACCTGGATGCTGCGACCGTTCTGGGTGTCGTCGATGGTGACGACGCGGGGCATCGGGTAGATCCTGTCGATCTCGGCGCCGATGATGGCCACCGGCAGCGCCGAGCTCGCTGTGGCCGGCGGGGTGAGAGTGCGGTCGAGGTAGGGCAGGTCGGCCAGGCCGCGGATGTGAGCCGTGCGGGCGTCTCCCACGGCGAAGTAGGTGTGGAACGCGGCTTCGACCGTCACTGCGGCATCACCGTCGTTCAGCACGGTCAGCGCCAGCGCCAGGGCGGCACCGATGGAGACCGTGTACTGCAGGGCGACCGGCTGTGCGGTGCCGGCTGGGTCGCTGTGCGTGCCGGCCAGCTCGAAGGTGAGATGGGCGTCGCCTCCGACGAGGGTGGCGGCGGTGAGCGTCCACGGTGAGATGCGGGCCCAGCCGTGGTTGGGGGCGCTGGCGTCGGTGGGGTTGGGGCCGAACCAGGGGAAGCAGATGGGGATGCCGCCGCGGAGAGCGGCGGTGGGTGAGAAGGCGCTGTTCTCGCTCATCCACAGCACCGGCTTCTGGCCGGCCGGGATCCACTGGGCGACGTGCGCTCCATGCAGGTAGACGAGAGCCGTGGCACTCTCGATGGCCACCTCGAGCGCGGGCAGACCGCCCTGAGCGGTGACCAGCCGGATGCCGGCCGGCAGGACCAGACCGCCCGAAAGGGCCGATGTGGCTTCGTTCGCAGTTCCCTGCATTACTTCCTCCTCGTTGAGAATCAGCGGAGTTCGCTTTCCGCTGTTCCGCCTGACAGAATGGTAGTCCGTCACATGAACTCACCATATCCGCGCGCGAAGAGCTTTGGCAACTCCCGGTGGCCAAATATTCGACCGGGGCCTCATGCGAGGGCGTCACCCAGACGAATGCTGCTTTGTCAAGAGTCCGACGTCGGGGAGTACCCCGATCGAGGTCGTTCGCGCTGCCTCTATTCCACATTCATGGTTAACTGTCCATACGACAGAACTTCAAGCAGGTGGGATTCATGGCGCACACGGCAGTTAATGAGATGGCGAGCAGAACGCGGGACGCTTCGGCCAAGGACAACGCGGCCCAGAAGCTCCTCCGAGTACTCGAGGCAGTGTCGAACACCGGTCATGCCCACCGGCTCAGCGACCTCGTCAAGGAGACCGGGCTCGCCAAGACCAGCGTGTTCAGACTGCTGTCCGAGCTGATCGACAGCGGCTACGTCAGCCGCCGCGACGACGGCACCTACGCTCCCGGTCGCGCCCTGCGCCTCCTCGCGCTCAAGCTCACGGCCGCGCACACGGATACCGACCTGGTCGGCGAGCGGCTGCGACGACTGCAGACCGACGTGCACAGCACCATCCACTTCGCCCTGCGCACCGGTGACACCGCCACCTACGTGGAAAAGATCGAAGACACCGCGCAGCCAATCCAGATCGCGTCCCGGGTCGGCGGGCAGATCCCCCTGCACTCCACCGCGATCGGCAAAGCGGTCCTCGCCCACCTGAGCGAAAGCGAGGTGCGCGCCTACGCTGCCCGCACCGGGCTGCCTACCCGCACCGAATACACCATCACCGACGTAGGCAGCCTGTTGACCGATGGCGCCCTGGTGCGCAACCGCGGGTTCTCGATCGATGACCAGGAGAACGAGGAGCACATTCGCTGCATGGCAGTTCCCGTGTTCGACATGCAACAGAACCTCATCGGCGGGATCGGGATCACGACCATCGCTCCGCTGGTGCCGAGGGAGAAGCTCGAGTCGTACGCCCCGCTGCTGATGACGGCAGCGCGCGACGTGATGACGCTGCTCTGAGGGACCCTAGGGCTCCAACACCCGTCGGGGACCCGAACCGTCGCTGCGCAGGCGGTCGTCGGAGTTGACTACGGCGCACCGGGTCTGCGAGAGGCAGCCGCAGCCGATGCAGCCCGTGAGCTCGGCCTGCATCCGTTCGAGCACCGCCTGCTGGCGGGCGAGGTGCTCGCCCCAGGTGGCGGAGATGGCGCTCCACTCGGCGCGAGTGGGTGGACGGCTGTCGGGCAGGTCCTTGAGCAACTCGGCGACCTCGGCCAGGGAGATGCCATAGCGCACCGACACCTGGATGAGCGCGATTCGGCGCAGCACATGTCGTGGAAAAAGACGAACATTACCGTTCGAGCGCACGGCGGGGATCAGGCCCAGCGTCTCGTAGTACCGCACGGTGGAGACCGGCACGCCTGCTCGGGCCGCCACCTGCCCGATCGGCAGGAGATCATTGCTGGACAAGTGCTCTGACACGGGGCCTTCTCCTTGATCTCAAGTGCACTTGAGACGATATCGTAAGCAAATGACCGCATACACGCTGCCCCCGCTGACCTATGACTACTCCGCCCTCGAGCCCGCTATCAGCGGGCGCATTATGGAGCTCCACCACAGCAAGCACCACCAGGCCTACGTGACCGGCGCCAACACCGCGCTCGAGCAGCTCGCTGAGGCTCGCGAATCCGGCAACCTCACGTTCGTCAACAAGCTGCAGAAGGACCTGTCCTTCAACCTCGGCGGCCACGTCAACCACTCCATCTTCTGGACCAACATGTCCCCGAACGGTGGCGACAAGCCCACCGGCGAGCTCGCTGCCGCCATCGACGACACCTTCGGTTCGTTCGAGAAGTTCCAGGCTCACTTCACCGCGGTCGCCATGGGCGTTCAGGGCTCCGGCTGGTCCATCCTCGCCTGGGACACCCTGGGCCAGCAGCCCATCATCGTGCAGCTCTACGACCAGCAGGGCAACCTCCCCGCCGGGATTGTTCCGCTGCTGATGCTCGACGTCTGGGAGCACGCGTACTACCTCGACTACCAGAACGTGCGCGCCGACTACGTGAAGGCCTTCTGGACCGTCACTGACTGGGCGAACGTCTCGGCTCGCTTCGAGAAGGCGCGCGACACGACCTCCGGTCTCATCACGCTCTAAGACTGACCGAAGAAGGGTGCCCGGCCACAGGTCGGGCGCCTTTTTTTTGGGCGCGCACCTGCCGGCCACGCCGTTGCGGGCGGCGGCGCTCCTGCCTACCGTGGGATGTATTCCACCGCTGAACCGACGAGGGAAGGACCACACCATGCCCGCCGCACAGGAAATGCCCGCCACGATCGCCCGATCTCCCCAGCACGCTCAGGCGATCTGGACGGAGGCGCACGATTCCGCCGTCGAGTCCTACGGCGAGGGTGAGCGCGCGCACCGCACCGCCTTCGCCGCGCTGAAGCACTCCTACGAGAAGGTCGGCGATCACTGGGAGGAAAAGGCGGAGCGGGGGCCGTCCGACGCCAAGGCGGCCGGCGGGGTCGACAGCCCGGAGCCCACCGAGGAGGGCGTGGACGCCAACGCCTCCATGGCCCACCTCTATGAGATTGCCGGCCGCCTCAAGATCACCGGTCGCTCGTCGATGACCAAGGCCCAACTGGTGGAGGCGATCAAGAAGGAGAACGCCAGACTGACCCGGGCTGCAACGAGGTAGCAGTCACAGTCGCGCTCAGAAGGGCGGCGGTTCGTCGGCTAGCTGAGCAGGGGGCGCTGGGAGTGGACCGGTCGGTGGCGCCGGTAGTGCGCCGTCGGTGCCGGGTTTGCTGGGGTATTTCTTGCCGCCGGGGCTGGTCCAGGTGAGGACCCCGCCATGGCCTTGGCTGGTGCTGAAGGCGGATTGGTGTTTCAGCCGGTGGCAGCCCTTGCAGAGGCAGACGAGGTTGTCGACGTGGGTGGGCCCGCCGGTACTCCACGGCTGGGTGTGGTCGATCTCGCTGAGCGTGGCCCGCCGGTTGCAGCCGATGCCCTGGCAGGTTTCGTCGCGGATCTGCACGTACCGGCGCATGTCCGCCGGCGGCGCGTACTGCTCTCGGCCGACGCTGAGCCTGCACCCGGTCTCCGGATGGGTCAGGATCCGGGTCCAGCTGGTCGCGGTGCCCGCGATCCGGCGGGCGGTCTCCGGGTCGATCGGCCCGTAGCCTTCCAGGATGGCGGGTTCGTCGCTGCGGCCCAGCAGTGTGAGCGCGGGAACGGTGATGTGCACGGTACCGCGGATGCCCTGGCCGAGCCCGCCCGGCCCGATACCGTGCAGGAGCAGGTCCCGGTAGGCGTCCGCGCGGCGCTGGTCCGTGGTGCGGAGCACCGGGACGGAGGTGTCGGCGTCATCGAGGTCCGCGGCGATCTGGCTGAGCCGCGCATACGCGGCCTGGGCCTCGTCCGCCTTCAGGTAGGCGTTCAACCACGCCATCCCGTCCGCGTCGGGCCGGAACATCACCCGCCGTGTGGCGAACCCGGCGTCGACGCGTTCCTGCAACGGCACCGGGTGCATGCGCTCCCGCACCTTGAGGGCGACCTTGACGAACTGGGTGGAGGTGCGCTGCTCCGCCGCCGACAGCACTGCCGCTTCGAACCGGGGCAGCACTTCTTCGGGCAGGTTCACGGTGAGCTCGAGCATCTTCAGCGCGTGCCCCCAGGTGATCCGGCCGTCGGTGAGGGCTTCGTGGAAGGCGGGCAGCTGGTCGGTGAGTCGGGTGGCGTCGAAGATCATGCAGCCGGCGGTGTTGGCGCGCAACCGCAACGCCGCGCCGGCCTCGGCGGCCATGGTGCGCCGGGCCAGTTCCTCGTCGTCCCAGGCCGGGCCATGCGCCTGCGTGTCCGGATCGTCCCGGCCGGACTCGACCGGATCTCCGCACAGGCCCGCGATCATGCCCGGCTCGTGACCCAATCGGTCCAACGCCGAGAGCAAGCGGGTGCGTTCGGCGTAGCAGCCGGCCAGCGCCTTCTCGTTCTCGATCAGCGGATCGATGATCGCGCTGATTGCCGCCGCGACCGGATCAACCGCGGGATCGTCGGCGCCGTTCGGGGTGTCTTCGGGTGTGGCATTCGAGGGGGCCATAGGAACAGTGAACCACTCACCACCGACATCCCCGAGCCCAGTCAATCACTGGTGGACAAGGTCAAAAACTCCTACCTGTGGAGGAGCGGCGGTTCACCACAGATGGTGCCGAGGCGGCGTCGGTGCTAATCGGTGTGAGTGCCGCCGTCTCGCACCGACCAGGCCGTGACCGACACGTCGCCGCCCGCGATGATGTCGAGCGTCGCCGGCCAGGAGCCGCGTTCCAGTCCGGGATACAGAGCCCCGTAGAGGGTATAGGCGACCAGCTCGCCGTCGGTCGGCATGGCGTTCCAGGCGATGCGGGTCACCGCGTAACCGCCTGCCGGAACGGTGACCGCGGGCCGACGCGAAGCCAGCAGCGCTGGAATCCAGCCCCAGAGCAGACCCCAGTACCCGCTCTGCAGCATCACCGAGCCGGCCGGATCGAGGATGAACGCGGCCCGGGCCGGCGGGAACTCCGTGACGATCGCGCTGAGGGCGAAGGGGGCGCTGGCGAGCACCGCAGTCGCCACAGCGGCGAACCAGAGCGCGAAGAACAGGGTGATGCGCGGTCCGGACGAGCCACGGCCGACCAGGTCGGCCAGCAGCAGGTGCACGAGGAACACAGCCACGGTCGAGACGACGGCGACCAGGGCGACCCACGGCCCGGGCAGGTTCCACACGCCCGCCGGCATCCCCTCCGCCACGGCGTGGGCCAGGATCTGGCGAGGGAGCCGATCGCGCCAGGTGAGGTAGCCGAAGGTGGCGGAGCAGACCAGCCACAGGACGGCCGTGACCACGCTCGGACCCCAACCCAGCCGCGCCCGCCCCTCCGATGACATGACTCGAGCCTAGGGGAGCGGGACGTCTACGGCTCCCGTGCGCAGTCGATGCACAATTCTGCGGCCGGGCGGGCCTCCAGGCGGCCCCGGCCGATGGGTTCACCCCGCCGCAGGCACCGGCCGTAACTGCCGTCATCAATGCGTGCAAGGGCGGCGTCGATCGCGGCCAGGGCTGCGGCAAGCTCGGCGTGCACCCCCGACCGGAGCGACCACTCGTCGGAGAGGGTGGGGCCCTCGGGGTCGTGCTCGTCGTCGGCATCACCGCCGCTGCGGGCGGCACGCACGGCGTCGAGGGAGTCGCCCTGCCGGCCCAGCTCCAGCTCGAGATCCCGGCGTTTCCCGCGCAGTAGCGTTTCGAAGTGGGCACGGTCGGCCGCGGTGAGCTCCGCGGCGGGTTCGGCCACCATCAGGGCACCGAGACGCTGACCTCGTGCAGCCCGGTGGCGCCGTCCGGTGCCACATCGGCGAGCTTGCTGGTCTGCACCGAGCCGTTGGCATCCGTCGCGCGCACCCGGATCGAGTGCGAACCCGCGGTTGCCGTCCAGTCCCAACGCCACTGCCGCCAGGTGTCCACGGAGATGGCGTCGGCCAGCGTCGCCGCGTTCCACTCGCCGTCGTCCACCTGCACGTCCACGGCGGACACCCCGACGTGCTGGCTCCAGGCCACACCCGCGACCGTCACGGTTCCGGCGGCGGCGGTGGCATTGTCCCGGGGGACGTCCACCCGCGACGACAGCTTGACCGGTCCCTCCTCCGACCAGCCGCGCGTGGACCAGTACGCCGTCTCCGTGTCGAAGCGGGTGACCACGAGCTCGGTGACCCATTTGGTGGCGGACACGTAGCCGTAGAGGCCCGGCACGACCATCCGCACCGGATAGCCGTGCTCCAGGGGCAGCGGGTCGCCGTTCATGCCCACGGCGAGGATGGCGTTGCGGTCGTCGGTGAGCGCCTCGAGCGGGGTGCTGGCGGTCCAGCCGTCCTGGCTGCGGGAAAGCACCATGTCGGCGTCGCTGGTCGGCGCGGCCCGCTTGAGCAGCTCGCGAATCGGGTAGCCCAGCCACACGGCGTTGCCGATCAGGTCGCCGCCCACGTAGTTCGACACGCAGGCGAGGGTGGTGGTGCTCTCTTCCAGGGGCAGGGCGAGCAGCTCGGCGAAGTCGATTTCCACGTCGTTCTCGACCAGCCCGCTGATCTTCAGGGTCCAGGTGGACGGGTCGATGCGGGGCACGGAGAGCGCTGTGTCGATGCGGTAGAAGTCGGCGTTGGGAGTGATGATCGGCGCGAGACCGTCGATGTCGAAGGATGCCCCGGCGGCGATCGGCGCGCCCGGAGTGCTGGGGGCGGGCAGGGTGAACAGCGCCCTGGCGGCGTCCGCTGCCCGGCTGCCGGCCGTGAGCAGCTGGCCGCCGATCGCCGCGAGCACGCCGGCGCCGGCGCTGACCCCGGTGTACAGGAGAAACCGGCGCCGGTCGAGGGCGGCCCGGGCGGCCGCGTGGGGGGTGACGGATGCGATGCGGCCGGTGTGGGCGGTCGCGGCGGCGGCGGCCTCGGCGGGCGCGGTGCTCGCGTGCAGCCGCTTCAGCAGCATGGTGAGCACGAGGGCGGCGACCACCATGGCCAGCACCGGTGGCACGGCGTCGAACGGGGACGCGTCGGCTCGGGTGAGTGCCGCGACGAGCGCCACAAGGCCCGCGATGACCACCACGAACCGCCCGAACGGCGGCCGGCGGTATTCGAGAACTCCGGCCGCGGCGGCCAGGGCCGCCGCGACCAGGGCGATGAAGACGATCAGCGCCACCTTGTCCGCGGTGCCGAACAGACCGATCACCAGCTCTTTCACCGGCGCGGGCGCCAGATCGATGAGCAGGGCGCCGACCACCAGCACCGGGCTGGCACCGGGGGCGATGAGCCCGGCGACAAGCTCGCCCAGGCCGAACCCTGCCAGCACCGCGGCCAGTCCGGCCAGCGCCGGCCACCAGCAGCGTGCCGACGTGTTCCCGCGCGGGCGCACGGATGGCTCGGTGGGCGGCGGGGCGGCCGGTGCCGGGGGAGTGCTGGACATGCTCTCAGCTTAGGTTTGCCTGCTGCCGGAAGCGCTGGGGGTGGCTTACGAATCTCTTACGAATGTGCCTGACGCCCGCCCTGCCCGCACGGCCCCCACCCAGGTGACACAGCGAAAGCCCCGGTTACCAGCATGTTACGAACAGGAAAACCCTCCGCTTGAAAGTGCACGAAGCCGTGCGTCCGTGGTGTCGATCTGCTTACAGTGACGCCAGGTCCATTCGGCCGGTCACCCGCCAATGCCGAAGGATCCTCAACGATTCCGCTCCATCGATACCTCGCCCCATCGAAGCCGGTTTCCCTCGCCGGCGGCCAGTTTCCGTCCCCGCGTCCCTAGCGCCCCCGGGACTGGCAGAGCACACCCCGCGAGCCTCGCCCGAGACCACGCTCGCGAACCCCGGACCCGAATCCGGCAGCCGAAATGAGAACCGGATGACCTCTCTTCATCCCCGCATCGACGACCCCGCGCTGATGCACCGCATCCCACCGCACCGGCAGCTCGCGGACCCGAAATCGGGGCGACCGCCGCGCGCCGGGCATGACCACTCGCCCTCGCTGGTACTGCTGGTGCTGGTCGCGACCATCGGCATCCTGGCCTACGCCAACTTTCTGTTGAACCCGGCCAGCCGCGGCGACTGGCTGCCGTACACGCTCGTCATCGTCGCGGAATCGAGCCTGATCTTCCAGGCGCTGCTGTCGATGTGGACCATCCTCTCCGGCTCCCAGGACCCCCGCGACTTCGCCTTCCACCAGGCCCAGGCCGCCCTGTTCGCGACCAGGTCGAACCCCCGGGGAGCGGGGACGTCCGGCGCCGACCGGCGGCAACTACACCTGTGCGGGCAGCCCACCAGCATCGACGTGTTCATCACCACTTACGGCGAGAGCCTCGACGTGATCCGGGACACCGTCACCGCCGCCCTCGCCATCCGGGGGGCGCACCTCACCTGGATCCTCGACGACGGCCGGTCCGACGACGTTCGGGCCCTGGCGTCCGACCTCGGCGCGCGGTACCTGCGTCGGCTCAGCCCCAACGGGGCGAAAGCGGGCAACGTCAACCACGCGCTGACGGCGAGCTCCGGTGAGTACTTCGTGATCTTCGACGCCGATTTTGTGCCGGAGCCGGAGTTCCTGGTGGAGACGCTGCCGTTCTTCAGTGACGACAGGGTCGCCTTCGTGCAGACGCCGCAGGCCTATCGGAACCTGCACAACGTGATCTCGCGCGGCGCCGGGTACATGCAGTCGGTGTTCTATCGGTTCATCCAGCCCGGCCGCAACCGGTTCAACGCCGCGTTCTGCGTGGGCACCAACGTGATCTTCCGCCGGGACGCCATCGTGGATGTCGGCGGCATGTACACCGACTCCAAGTCGGAGGACGTCTGGACCTCGCTCAAGCTGCACGAGCGGGGTTGGAAGACAATTTTCATCCCGATGGTGCTGGCCACCGGCCACGCACCGGACACCGTCGAGGCCTACACCAAGCAGCAACTGCGTTGGGCGACGGGCGGGTTCGAGATCCTGCTGACCAGCAACCCGCTCAGCCGCCGCCGGCGTCTCACCTTCGACCAGCGCCTGCAGTACCTGGTCACCGCGTCGTTCTACCTCACCGGTATCGCCCCGCTGCTGCTGCTCATCGTGCCGCCGCTGGAGATCTACTTCGACCTGCGGCCGATGAACCTGTCGACCACCCTGGGCACCTGGCTGCTGTACTACGCGGGGTTCTACCTGATGCAGGTGGCGCTCGCGTTCTACACGATGGGCTCCTTCCGCTGGGAGACCCTGATGCTCGCCGCCGCGTCGTTCCCGATCTACCTGGCCGCCCTGGTCAATGTGGTCATCGGCAAGGAACAGCAGTGGCGGGCAACGGGCAACAAGTCGACGGTGTCCTCACCGTTCAACTTCATGATTCCGCAGGTGCTGGTGTTCGTGTTCCTGCTACTCACCTCGGTCGTGGCCCTCTGGCGGGACGTCGGCATCGGCGCCCCCACCCTGGCCACGGCGTGGAACGTGACCAACACCGTGATTCTCGGCAGCTTCATCGGCGCCGCGCTGCACGAGAGCCGCGCCACCCGGTTGAGTCTCGCGGCCGAGCGACGGATGCTGCTCGGGCGGCGCCGGGTGACCCAGTGGGCCGGCCCGCCGCTGCCGGCGGATGCGCCCGGCCGCGAGGCGGTGACCGCATGACCTGGGCCAACCGTGTCCGGCTGTTCGTCGGCCTGGTCGGGGTCGTCGCACTCGTCGCCGTGCTCACGGTGCTCTTCAACCAGCGCCAATCGCAGGTGGCCAGCGCATCCGCATCGATCCAGGCCGCCCAGTACCCGGTCGGCACCGACTACGGCGGAATCGTGATCGATCGCCTCATCGACGAGGGGGACACCGTCACCGCCGGGCAGCCCCTGTTCACGGTGCAGAGCCCCACCCTGCAGGCGGACGTCGCCGAGGGGCTGGTGAGCCTGGAGAACGTTGCCTATTCGGTGTCCGGCGACGGGGTGCTCACCCTCACGGCCTCCATCGACGGCACCGTCACCGGCATCAAGACCGAACGGGGCTCGTTCGTGCAGGCCGGCCAGGTGCTCGCCACCATCGACCGGGGTGGGTCCCTGTTCGTCTCCGCCCAGTTCGTGCTCACGAGCACCGACTACGCCAGGGTCGAGGATGGCGCGACGGTCGACATCGTGCTGCCCAACCAGGCCAGGATCGCCGGCACCCTGGAGTCCGTGGAGGTGACCACCGTCGACGGCCAGGCCGAAACCACCGCCCGGGTGGTCACCGCCGGGCTCACCGACGGTGAATACAACGGGCTCGCCGCACCCGGGACCCCTGTCTCTGCCACCCTGACGCTCCGCGATGACGGGCCCCTCGCCGGCGTCAGCGACGGGTTCTTCGGCTTCCTGCGCACGATCGGACTGTGAGCATGGCGACAAGATTCCGAGCAGTGACGGTTCTGGTCGCCGCCGCCACCCTCGCCGCCGCGGCCGGGCTGGTGGCCTGCACGCCCACGGCCGGGCCGCCCGCCGCCCCGCCCGCCGGCAGCGCCCAGCCGACCGACCCGATCTTCCCCACCGCAGAGATCGGTCCACTGGTCAACGCCCTGCCCGAGCGAACGATCAAGCCGTTGCCGGCAGCACGCCTGGCCGACGGCCTCATCCCGCCCACAAATCGCTGGTTCTCCGGTCTCGTCTTCGGCGATGAGCCGATGCCGGTGTTCCCGCTGCCGCTGTCCTTCCAGCTCACCGGCACCGGCCTCGCCTTCGGGCTGCCCACCGTGACCAGTGACAGCGCGGTCATCCTGGGCGGCAACACCCCCGCCATCCGCATTTCCCTCGCCGCGGACGGCCAGGCCCTCGAGCAGGTCGTCACCGCCTACGACGAGGCGTCGGTCACCATCACCCAGCGGAGCGCCGGAAACGACCTCGGTTCGACGGTGATCGCGGAAGGCTCCCCGTTTGTGTCCTTCACCGCCGCGACCGACGTGGACCTCACCCTGCCGGCCGGGTTCACTGCGGCCGGGGACGGCGTCTGGAGAGCCGAGGTGGACGGCACCGAGTACGGGCTGGTATCGGCGGGTGCCCTCTCCGGCACCGGCCTGGCGGTGCCGCGAGGCAGTACCGCCACCTGGTTCGCGGTGCCCGCCGACGGATCGCTGGCCACCCTCGCCGAAGCGGCCGGGCATCCGGTCACCGGCACCCGCCTCGAGTACGGCAGCACGACGGATGCGGCCGCCACCACCATCGCCTACGACACCGTGGACGGCGGCGACACCCTGGTCGCGGCGATGCCGCACCAGCAGGCCGGCCTCGCCGCGGACGCCCGCTGCGACGCCGGCAGCTACCCCAGTATCTACGGCACCCTCACCCTGTGCGCCGGCACCGCGCTGACCTGGACGGTGCCCACCGTGCAGCCCAGCGGGACACTCGACCTGTCCGCCGTCGAGGGCGAGGACCGCCAGCGCCTGGCGGACCAGGTGCGCGCCGACGTGGACAGCACGGGCACCTTCGCCGCCGACACCTATTTCGGCGGCAAGTCGCTCTACCGGGCGGCGAACCTCTTGGCCGTGGCGCGTCAGGTGGGCGCCGACGACGCCGCGGCCGACCTCACCGACCGGCTCGCCACGGCGCTCGACGAGTGGCTGGAGGCGGCCGGCTGCGTGGACCGCACCGAACGGTGCTTCGTCTACGACCCGCAAGCCCGGGGGATCGTGGGCCTGGCGACCTCGTTCGGCTCGGAGGAGTTCAACGACCACCACTTCCACTACGGCTACTTCTTCTACGCCGCCGCCGTCGTCGCGGCCGGCGACCCCGCCGCCGCCGAACGCTGGGCGCCGGTGCTGAACCTGCTCGCCGCCGACCTCGCCACCAGCGGCGACAGCGAGTACTTCCCCACTCGACGGGTGTTCGACGCCTATGCCGGCCATTCCTGGGCCAGCGGCACCTCGCCGTTCGGCGACGGCAACAACCAGGAGTCCAGCTCGGAGGCGGTCACGGCGTGGAACGGCCTGGCCCTGTGGGCCGCCGCCAGCGACCAGGCCGGCCTGCAGGCCGAGGCCGAGTGGATGCTCTCCAGCGAGGCTGCCTCCGCCAGCGCCTACTGGACCGACTTCGACCTGGCCGACCCGGTCTACGCGAGCTTCGACCACACCGTCACCTCACTGGTGTGGGGTGGCAAACGCGACTACGCCACCTGGTTCAGCGCGGAGCCGAGCGCCATGCTCGGCATCCTGGTGCTGCCGATGAGTCCGGTGGCCGGGTACCTCGGCCGCGACCCGGCCCGGGTGGCGGCCAACCTGGCCGACTCGGTGCCCGGGGGCAGTTACGACGTGATGTTCGGTGACTACCTGCTGATGTACGCGGCCCTGCAGGGCCCGGACGCGGCGGCCGCCGCCCTCGAGGCCGCCGACACCCTGCCGGCGGCCCGGATCGACGACGGCAACAGCCGGGCCTACCTACTCGCCTGGCTGATGCAGTGGAGGACGCCGCCAGCCGGATAGGGGAGGATTAGGGAATCATGGCAACCCTCAGCGCCCTCCCGCACGTCACCGATCCCGACGTCCTCTTCGAAGCGTTCGAGCTGTGGGCCGCGGATGCGGGCCTCCGCCTCTACCCGGCGCAGGAGGAAGCCGTCATCGAGATCGTGTCGGGGGCGAACCTGATCCTCTCTACCCCCACCGGAACCGGGAAGTCGCTCGTGGCCGTCGGTGCCCACTTCGCCGCGCTCTCCGCCGGCAAGCGCACCTTCTATACCGCCCCGATCAAGGCGTTGGTGAGCGAGAAGTTCTTCGCCCTGGTGGAGATCTTCGGCGCCGAGAACGTCGGCATGATGACCGGCGACTCCTCGGTGAACTCCGACGCCCCGATCATCTGCTGCACAGCCGAGATCCTCGCCAACCTGGCGCTCCGGAACGGCGCGGACACCCCGGTCGACCAGGTCGTGATGGACGAGTTCCACTTCTACTCCGACCCCGACCGCGGGTGGGCCTGGCAGGTGCCGCTGCTGCTCTTGCCGCGGGTGCAGTTCATCCTGATGTCGGCCACCCTCGGCGACGTCACCGACATCGCCGCGGACCTGTCCCGCCGCACCAACCGCGACACCGCCGTCGTCACCGGCGTCGAGCGACCGGTGCCGCTGCACTACTTCTACGAGACCACCCCGGTGCACGAGACCGTGGAGGACCTGCTCAAGACCGGCCAGGCGCCCGTCTACATCGTGCACTTCGCCCAGGCCGCCGCCCTCGAGCGCGCCCAGGCGCTCTCCAGCGTGAAGGTGGTCACCAAGGAGCAGAAGGAGGCCATCGCCGACCTCATCGGCGAATTCCGGTTCACCACCAGCTTCGGCAAGACCCTCTCCCGGCTGATCCGGATGGGCATCGGCGTGCACCACGCCGGCATGCTGCCCAAGTACCGCCGACTGGTCGAGCAGCTCGCCCAGCGTGGCCTGCTGCGGGTGATCTGCGGTACCGACACCCTGGGGGTGGGCATCAACGTGCCCATCCGCACCGTGCTCTTCACGGCGCTGACCAAGTACGACGGTGTGAAGATGCGCCAGCTCAACGCCCGTGAGTTCCACCAGATCGCCGGCCGCGCCGGCCGGGCCGGCTTCGACACCGCCGGCACCGTGATGGTCCAGGCCCCGGACCACGAGACCGAGAACCTCAAGGCCATCCAGAAGGCCGGCGACGACCCCAAGAAGAAGCGCAAGATCATCCGCAAGCGCGCTCCGGAGGGCTTCGTGTCCTGGGGAGAACCGTCGTTCCGGCGCCTCGTCGACGCCGAACCGGAGACCCTCACCTCGAGCATGCAGATGACCAGCGCCATGCTGATCAACGTGATCGCCCGCGGCGGGGATGCCTTCGCGAACGTCTACTCGCTGGTGTTCGACAACCACGAACCGTTCAAGCGGCAGCTCGCCCACGCCCGGCGGGCCCTGGGCATCTACAAGACCCTGCGCGCCGCGGGGATCGTAGAGCAGGACGCGGATGGCAGCATCCGACTGACCGTCGACCTGCAGGCCAACTTCGCGCTCAACCAGCCGCTGTCGCCGTTCGCGCTGGCCGCGTTCGACCTGCTCGATATCGAGGCGCCGACCTACGCCCTTGACATGATCTCGGTGCTCGAGTCCACCCTCGACGACCCCCGGCCGGTGCTGATGGGCCAGCAGTTCGCCGCTCGCGGCGAGGCCGTCAACGCCATGAAGAGCGAGGGCATCGAGTACGACCAGCGCATGGAGCTGCTCGAGCAGATCACCTGGCCGAAGCCCCTGGACGAGCTGCTCAGCTACGCGTTCGAGACCTACAAGCAGTCCCAGCCCTGGATCGCCGACTTCCCGCTGCGCCCCAAGACCGTGGTGCGCGACATGTACGAGCGCGCCATGTCGTTCGGCGAGTTCGTGGCCTACTACAAGCTTGCCCGCAGCGAGGGCGTGGTGCTGCGCTACCTCTCGGACGCCTACCGCGCCGCCCGGCAGACCATCCCCGACGAAGCCAAGACCGAAGACCTGCTCGACCTCATCGAGTGGCTGGGGGAACTAGTGCGCCAGGTGGACTCCAGCCTGCTCGACGAGTGGGAAGAGCTGATCCACCCCGACCTGGCCGCGCACGAATCGACCGCGCACACCGTGGTGCCGCCCGCTCCGCACCGGCTCACCACCAACACCCGCGCGTTCCGGATCCTGGTGCGCAACGAACTGTTCCGCCGGGTGCAGCTGGCCGCGCGGGAGGACTACGACGCCCTCGGCGAGCTCGACCGCGCGCACGGCTTCAGGGCGGATGTCTGGGCTGACGCCATGGACGGGTACTACGCCGAGCACGACGAGCTGCTGGTCGGGCCGAATGCCCGCGGCGCTGGCCTGCTGATCCTCGACGAGGGCGCCGAGGTGTGGACCGCCCGGCAGATCTTCGACGACCCGGCCGGCGACCACGACTGGGGCATCAGCGCCACCGTCGACCTGGCCGCCAGCGACGAGGCCGGCGTCGCCGTGCTGAAGGTCACCGGCGTGAACCGGCTGTAGCCGCGGGGCGCTGAACCGCTGAACGTGATCCAACCGGGCGAACAACGATGACCCGCACTTTCACCTAGACACGGACGGGCGCCGTGGCACTGGCACTGATCCTGGGTGCCTTCTCGCGGACTTCACCTTCGACTCGTTCGACGCCGACCACACCGCGGGCTCCTTCGCCCGCACGGTGTCGCCGAGCTCTGGGTCTGGCTTGGGCTGGTCGGGTTCCGGCGGCCCCGGGCCACAGGCGTACGCTCGAAGAATGCCCTCCGCACCCAGTGACCTGCCCCGTACCGTTCCGATCCGCGCCGGCGTTCTCGGCTACGGCCTGTCCGGGCGGGTGTTCCACGCGCCGTTCCTCGCGGCCAATCCGGACTTCTCACTCGACGTCATCGTGACCTCGAACGCCGAGCGCGGCGCATCGGCCCGGCAGAGCTATCCCGGCGTGCGGGTGCTGGCCAGCGCCGAGGAGCTCTTCGCCCGCGGTGACCTGGACCTCGTCGTGATCGGTACGCCACCGGAAACCCACGTTCCGCTCGCGCACGCGGCGCTGGACGCGGGCCTGGCCGTGGTGATCGACAAACCGTTCTCCACCACCTCCGAGGCGGGTTGGGAGCTCGTCAACCGCGCCCACGGCCTCGGCCTGCCGATCACGGTGTTCCAGAACCGGCGCTGGGACGGCGACTTCCTCACCCTGCGGGCCCTCCTGGCCGAGAACGCCCTGGGCCAGGTGTACCGGTTCGAGTCCCGGTTCGAGTCCTTCAAGCCGGGTCCGCCGCGCAGCTGGAAGGCGCAGGCGACGCCGGCGGCCGGCGGCGGCATCCTCTTCGACCTCGGCGCGCACCTCATCGACCAGGCGGTGCTCTTGTTCGGGCCGGTCGACGACGTGAGCGCCGAGGTGACCACCCGGTATCCGGACGGAGCCGCCGACGACGACACCTTCGTGTCACTGCACCACGGGTCCGGGGTGCGGTCGCACCTCTGGATGAGTAAGTTCGCCGCCCAGGTCGGCCCCCGATACCGGGTACTGGGCGCCGCTGCCGCCTACGTCAAGTGGGGACTCGACGGTCAGGAGGAAGCCATCCAGGCCGGTCATCTGCCGACCGAGCCGGACTTCGGCCTGGAGCCGGAAAGCGCCTGGGGCACCCTCGGCACCGACGGTGCCACAACGGTGGTCCCCACCCGACGTGGCCGGTATGTCTCCTTCTACGCGGAACTGGCCGACGCGCTCCTGCGCGGCGCGGCGCTGCCGGTGGATGCCGGCGATGCGCTCCGCACCATCGAGGTGATGGAGCGCATCCACGCCCTGACGCGCTGACCGCCGTTATCAGCCGGTCTTGGTCCAGTCCAGGTTGAGAACCTGACGGATGTAGATGTCCTCACCGATGCCCGAGACCTTGGGGTTCATTTTGAGCAGCTGCTGCATGGGCACGTTGAAGCGCTGCGCGATGTCGAAGAAGGAATCGCCCTCGAGCACCTTGTAGCTGATCGGCACTCCGGCGCCGTCGAGCACCGGGGCGCCTTGCGCACCGAGGATGGCGCCGAGGTCCTGGGCCGGGCCCTCCGGCAGGGGTTCGGCGGGCAACTCGGGGTTCGGGTCCAGGGACGGGTCCTCCGGGACGACCTTGGCGGCGGCCGTGGGAGTGGGCGTCGGCGTGGCAGTCGGCGTCGGCGTGGGGGTCGGCGTCGGCGTGGCGGTGACGACCACGGTCTGGGTCACCACCGGTGCCGGTTCCGCCGCGCATCCCGTGAGAGCCAGGCCGGCGATGACCGCCAGGGCAGGGAATGCCAGGCGAGTGGCGCGACCAGACGCGCCGGTGCGTGCGGAAGAGCGCAAATCGTTGATGGTGTACCCCCAGGGAATCTAGTTTAGGCCAGGGACCGCACTGACGTGGCATCCGGTGCTGCCCCCGTTCGAGTGGCCGGTCAGCACTCGATGACGTTGACCGCGAGGCCGCCCTCGCTGGTCTCCTTGTATTTGGTCATCATGTCAAGGCCGGTCTGCCGCATGGTCTCGATCACGGTGTCGAGCGATACCAGATGGGTGCCGTCCCCGTGCAGGGCGAGCCGGGCAGCCGATACCGCCGTGGAGGCGGCGATGGCGTTGCGTTCGATACAGGGCACCTGCACCAGCCCGCCGACGGGATCACAGGTGAGGCCGAGGTGGTGCTCCATGGCGATCTCGGCCGCGTTCTCCACCTGCCGGGGGGTGCCGCCGAGCACGGCGCAGAGCGCGCCGGCGGCCATGGCGCAGGCGGAGCCGACCTCGGCCTGGCAGCCGCCTTCGGCGCCGGAGATCGAGGCGTTCGCCTTCACCAGCGACCCGATCGCCACGGCGGTGAGCAGGAACCGGCGGATGCCAGCCGGGTCCGCCCCGGGCACGAACCGCAGATAGTAGTGCGCGACCGCCGGGATGATGCCGGCGGCCCCGTTGGTGGGCGCCGTGACGACCCGGCCGCCGGAGGCGTTCTCCTCGTTCACGGCCAGGGCGAAGGCGTGCAGCCACTCGGTCGAGGTGTCCCGTTCACGTTGCCGCAGGCCGTCGTATTCTTCCAGCTGCATACGAACAGCGGCGGCCCGGCGCTTGACGCCCAGCCCGCCGGGCAGGGTGCCGGACGCGTCCAGGCCGGCCTCGACGCAGGCGTGCATCGCGGTCCAGATCGCATCGAGGCCGGCATCCAGGCGGTCGGCGCCGTGCACGGCCTCCTCGTTGGCGCGGGCGACGTCGCAGATGCCGATGCCGTGGCCGTCGCAGAGCGCCAGCAGGGCGGCGCTGGAGGCGTACGGCATCGGCTGCGCCACCATGGCGACCGGGCCCACCGGGTCGCCGTCGCGGCGGATGAAGCCGCCGCCGATCGAATAGTAGGTCTCCTCGAGCAGGGCGGGGCCGGTCGGGTCCGCGCCCCAGGCGGAGAGGGTCATCGCGTTGGGGTGCCCGGGTAGTCGGGTGCGCGGCTCGAACACCACGTCGGTCTTGTTCACCGCCACCGGGTGGGTGCCGTTCAGCAGCAGCGTGGTTTCGCCCTCGAGGTGCGCCCACCGGTTGCGCACATCGGCGGGGTCGCAGACCTCCGGCGTCAGGCCGGCCAGGCCGGCCAGGATGGCGTCGGGGGTGCCATGGCCGAGGCCGGTGGAGCCGAGCGAGCCGAACAGTGAGCAGCGGAGTCGACGGACCTCGGTCAACCGGCCGCTGCCGGCGAGGTGCTCCGCGAAGGCCTGGGCGGCGCGCATCGGGCCGACCGTGTGGGAACTGGATGGACCGATTCCGATGGAGAACAGGTCGAGAGCCGAAACGTACGCTGTCACCTGCCCCATCGTACGCGGGCGGCTCCGCTCGGGATGGTGCTGCCGCCCCGGGGCGTGTGCGGTACGTCTAGCGGATGGTCTTGCGAGCTGTGATCTGCCCGGTGTCGAAGCCGAGCAGGTGCAGCCCGCCGTGGAAGCGGGCATGCTCGATCTTGATGCATCGGTCCATCACGATGGTGATGCCCTTCGACTCTCCGTACTCGGCGGCCTCCTGGTTCCAGATGCCCAACTGCACCCACACCGTCTTGGCGCCGACCGCGAGGGCGTCGTCGATGACGGACGGGATGTCCGATGCCTTGCGGAACACGTCGATAATGTCGGGCACCTCGGGCAGGGAGGCGAGGTCAGGGTAGGCTTTCTGGCCCAGGATGGTGTCCGCGCGCGGGTTGACGAAGTAGACCCGGTAGTCGCTCGACTGCTGCAGGTAGGTGCCCACGAAGTAGCTGGACCGGGCCGGATTGGGCGAGGCGCCCACGATGGCGACCGACTTCGCGCGGCGCAGGATGCCCAGCCGCGCCTTGGCGTCCGGGCCCTCCCAGGTGCGCTGGGTGCGCAGCAGCTTGGCGAGCGGGGAGTTGACGGGAACGCTGCAGCTCAGGCCGTTGGTGAGCTGGACGGTCTCGTTCCCGGCGCTGACGGTGTCGGTGCTCATGCGTGTCCTCCCGTTCCGGCGGCCTGGGCCAGGGCCTGGTCGAGATCGTAGATGATGTCGTCCACGTCTTCAATCCCCACGCTGATCCGCACCAGCCCGGCCAGCACGCCGGCGTCGACCAGCTGCTGCTCGCTGAGCTGGGCGTGGGTGGTGGAGGCGGGGTGGATCACCAGGGTCTTGGCGTCGCCGATGTTGGCGAGGTGGCTGGCCAGGTCCACGGATTCGATGAAGGTGCGGCCGGCATCGCGGCCGCCCTTCACGCCGAAGCTGAACACCGATCCCGGACCCTTGGGCAGATATTTGAGGCCGCGTTCGTAGTGCGGATGGCTGGGCAGGCCGGCCCAGTTGACGAAGTCGACGCGCGGGTCGGCCTCGAGCCACTCGGCCACGATGCGGGCGTTGTTCACGTGCGCCTGGAGGCGGTACGGCAGGGTCTCCACGCCCTGGGCGAGCAGGAACGCGGAGTGCGGGGCCAGGACCGGGCCGATGTCGCGCAGCTGCTCAGCGCGGAGCCGGGTGAGGAAGGCGTACTCGCCGAAGTTGCCCGACCACTCCAGGCCGCCGTAGCTGGGCACGGGCTCGGTGAAGAGCGGGAACTTGTCGCTGTGCCAGTTGAACCGGCCACTTTCCACCACCACGCCGCCGAGGGTGGTGCCGTGGCCGCCGAGGAACTTGGTGGCGGAGTGGATGACGATGTCGGCGCCCCACTCGATGGGCCGGCAAAGGTAGGGCGTGGCGATGGTGGAGTCGATGATCAGCGGGATGCCGGCGGCGTGCGCGACGGCCGCGAGGCCCTCGATGTCGGCGACCTCGCCGGAGGGGTTCGCCACGGTCTCGGCGAAGATCAGCTTGGTCTGGGGCGTGATCGCCGCGGCGTAGTCGGCCGGGTCGGCGGACTGCACGAAGGTGGTTTCCACGCCGAACCGACGCAGGGTCACGTCGAGCTGGGTGATCGAGCCGCCGTAGAGGTTGGCGCTGGAGACGATGTGGTCGCCGGAACCGGCCAGGCTGGCGAAGGTGATGTACTGCGCGGCCAGACCGGACGCGGTGGCGACGGCGCCCAGGCCGCCCTCGAGGCTGGCGATGCGTTCTTCGAACGCGGCCACGGTGGGGTTGGCCAGCCGGGAGTAAACATTGCCGTACTTCTGCAGGGCGAACCGGGCCGCGGCATCCGCGGTGTCATCGAAGACGAAGGCACTGGTCTGGTAGATGGGCAGGGCCCGCGCCCCGGTGACGGCGTCGGGGATATTCCCGGCGTGGATTGCCCTGGTGGTGAAGCCGTACTCGCGATCTGCCATGGGAGTACGCTACCCGTCCGGTGCGGGCTCCCGTGTCGCACGGCGTAACAGAGCGCCACATGGACGGCGCTCGTGCGGCGCTCCGGTGGTTCAGCTGATAGAGACGGCCGCCAGGGCCAGCGCGGCGATGAGCAGCCAGGAGCCCAGGCCCACTCCGAGTGCCCGGCCGCCGGTGCGCAGCAGGGTGCCGAGCCGCACCGCGGTGCCGAGGCCGAACAGCGCCATGGCCAGCAGAATCATCTGTACCAGGTCGGCGGCGCCGAGGACGGCATCCGGCAGGGGCAGGACCGTGCGCGCGAGCACCATGGCGAGGAACCCGGCCACGAACAGCGGGACCGCCGGCGGGCGCCGGGCCGGTGCACGGCCGGTGGCGGGGGAGTCGACCGGGCGCCCGGCCGGAGCCGTCGCGGCCACCCGGCGGCGTTCATAGACCGCGACACCGGCCACGAGCGGGGCGAGCATCAGCACCCGGGTGAGTTTGACCACCACGGCCACGGCCAGGGCGGCCGAGCCGGCGATCTGCGCCGTCGCGACGACCTGGCCCACATCGTGCACCCCGGCGCCCACCCAGTGGCCGAATTGCAGTGCGGTCAGGCCCAGCGGATGCCAGAGCACCGGCAGCACGCCGATCGCGAGGGTGCCGCACAGGGTCACGAGGGCGACCGGGGTGGCGGTCTCGTCGTCCTTGGCCTTGACCACACCGCTCATGGCGCCGATGGCGGAGGCGCCGCAGACGGCGAAGCCGGTGGCGATGAGCAGCGGTTGATGGCCGGGCAGGCCGGCGACGCGGCCGAGCCAGAGGGTGCCGAAGAAGGTGAGCACCACGATCAGCACGGTGGTGGTGATGGTGACCCAGCCCAGGCCCGCGATGTCGACCAGGCTGAGCTTGAGTCCGAGCAGCACCACGCCGATCCGCATCAGGCGTTTGGCAGCGAGGGACAGGCCGGGCCGCAGCGGGCCGGTGACGTACGGGCGCAGCACCGGCAGTTGCCCCACCACGATGCCGAGCACGACGGCGGCGGTCAGCAGCGGCACCGCCGGGGCGGCGGCATGCACGCCCCACGCCACCAGGGTGGCCCCGGCGGCGACGGCAACTCCCCAGATCCACATCCCCCCAACCCTACCCATCGGCCCGCGAGGGGGCGCGTCAGCGGTGGTGGAAGCGCTGCACCATCGGGCAGTCGAAGGGGTCGCGGGCCGCGAGGCCCACCTTGTTGAGGTAGGCGATCACGATGCCGTAGGACTCGAACAGGCCCGTCTCGGTGTAGAGGATCTTGTTCGACTCGCAGTATTCCTTGGTGATCTCCTGCGCCTTCTTCAGGTGTGGGCGGGCCATGTTCGGGAACAGGTGGTGCTCGACCTGGTAGTTCAGGCCGCCCATGAAGGTGTCCATGAAGCTGCCGCCGCGGATGTTGCGGCTGGTGAGCACCTGGCGGCGCAGGAAGTCGACCTTGCTCTCGTGCGGCAGCTGGGGCATGCCCTTGTGGTTGGGGGCGAAGGAGGCGCCCATGTACACGCCGAACACCGCCATCTGCACTCCGATGAAGGCGAACGCCATGCCCAGC
Source organism: Cryobacterium sp. (assembly GCF_025463825.1). Taxonomy (GTDB): domain Bacteria; phylum Actinomycetota; class Actinomycetes; order Actinomycetales; family Microbacteriaceae; genus Cryobacterium. The sequence continues at coordinate 8,012 of NZ_JAODBG010000074.1, read as the reverse complement.
GGCAGGAAGTAGAAGATCACGGCGAAGTAGATCACGATGCGGCTGGTGAGCATGGTGATCTCGAGCCAGCGCTTGTCGACCCGGCCCTTGCCGAACACGGTCTTGAAGCCGTGGATGTGCAGGTTGATGCCTTCGAGGGTGAGCAGCGGGAAGAAGAGGTAGCCCTGCTTCCGGGTGATGAAGGAGGTAAGCCAGTTGACCTCTGACGCGTCCTTCTCGTTGAAACGGATGACGTCCGGCTCGATGTCCGGGTCCTTGCCGACCACGTTCGGGTTGGCGTGGTGACGGCTGTGCTTGGTCATCCACCAGGCGTAGCTGATGCCGACGAAGAGGTTCGCGAGGATCCGGCCGGCCCGGTCGTTCGCCGGTCCGGACTCGAACACCTGGCGGTGCGAGGCCTCGTGGGCGAGGAACGCGAACTGGGTGAGGATGATCCCGAGTACACCGGCGATGATCAACTGGTACCAGGAGTCGCCCAGCAGCACGAAGCCGACGCCGAGGCCGGCGGTGATCAGTACCAGGGCGGCGAAGACGCCCCAATAGAAGGCCGTGGCCCGCTGGAGGAGGTCCAGGTTCCGCACGGTGTGCAGGAGCGAGGAGTACTCGGTGGTGGGGTTCTTGGAGTCGCCACCCTTGCGAGTGCGGACAATACGCACCGTGGGTGCGGCAGATGCTTCCGACATGAGGCCTTTGGTTTGTATCTGGACTTCTCAGTCGGGAATAGAGCAAACACTCGTCAAGCAGATACCGGATATCCTACGGGTCGCGGGCTTCGAAAAGACGAAAATTTACAGGCCTTTAACAGGCGACGTATTCCAGTTTTGGCATATGTCCGGCCGCTTGCAGAGGCTGCAAATTCTGCGAATGTGCTGGTCACCGCCAGCTGGGCAGCCAGATATGCAGTTGCCAGAAGGCGAAGGGCACCTGGGTGCCCATCCAGAGCGGCAGGAAGAAGGCGCTGACCAGTGTCGCCACGCAGAGGAACGCGACGACGATGACCAGTCCCGCGGTGCCGGGACCCGCGGTGCCCGCTTGGGCGGCCGGTGGCACCTGAGCGCATTCGGCCGGCTCTCCGGCGGGACCGTGAGGCGCCGCCCGGTCGGCCAGCTCCGGCCGGTCCAGACGCACCTTGGGACCCGCTCGGCCGGCCGGAGTGGTGGTGATGCCCAGCAGCATCCCGATGGCCAGGGTGAGGCCGAGGATCAGGTACGGCTCGAAGGCGATCGTGTAGAACTGGAACACCGTGCGATTCAGGTATCCCAGCCACGGCAGGTAGCCGGCGACCATGCCCATCAGGATCAGCCCGACCTGCCACTGGCGGTAGCGGACCAACCGGTATACCAGGTACAGGATCGCCGCGGTGGCCCCCCACCAGATGATCGGGTTGGCGATGCCGGTGATGGCCTCGGAGCAGGTGGCGTAGTCGCAGCCCCTCTCGCCCAGGGAGCTGCCCTGGTAGTACATGCTCGTCGGGCGGCTCAGCAGCAGCCAGGTGAGCGGGTTCGCCTGGTACGGATGCGGGGTGACCAGCCCGATGTGGTAGCCGTACGCGGCCGACTGGTAGTGCCAGAAGCTCTGCACGGAGTGCGGCACCCAGGCCAGCGCCCCGGTCCAGGCCTGGCCGGCCTGGTCGGCGAAGTCGCGGTAGTAGCCGCCGCCGGTCACGAACCAACCGGTCCAGGACACCAGGAAGGTGGCCACGGCGACCGGGACCAGCAACAGGAACGTCACCGGTCCCTGCTTGAGGATCGCGCCGCTGATCCAGAACGGCAGCCCGGCCCGGCGCCGGGCGAGCGCGTCGACGACAACGAGGTAGATGCCGAATGCGGCCAGGAAATAGGCCCCGGACCATTTCACCGAGCAGGCCAGCCCGAATGCGAGCCCGGCGGCGAGAACCCACGGGCGCCACCACAGGGCGGGTCCCCAAGTGGATTCGACCTCGTTGTCCCGGCGCTCGGCGAGCCAGGCGGCCAGCCGGGTGCGCTGCTGGGCGCGGTCCATCAGGACGGCGCCGAAGCCGAGCAGGGTGAAGAACATGACGTAGTTGTCGAGGAGCGCCACCCGGCTCATCACGATGGCGTTGCCGTCGATGGCGAACAGGAAACCGGCGATCGAGGTCAGCAGCACCGACCCGAAGAGCTTCTGCGCGATCAGCATCAGGACCCCAACGGCGAGCAGGCCGACCAGTGCGGTCATCACCCGCCAGCCGACCGGGTTGTCCGCGCCGAACACGGCCATGCCCAGGGCGATCAGCCATTTGCCCAGCGGCGGGTGCACCACGAACGACGCGGTGGTGGCGAAGATATTGCTCTGACCGGCGGCGAACAGGGCGTCGGCCCCCTCCGGCCAGGTGCACTCGTAGCCGTTGTTGAACAGGCTCCAGGCGTCCTTCACATAGAAGGTCTCGTCGAACACCAGGCTGGCGGGATGGCCGAGGTTCCAGAACCGCAGCAACGCGGCCAGGATCAGCACCAGCGCCGGACCGGCCAGGCGCACCCAGCGGTGGGACCACAGGCGCTTCAGGCGGTCGGTCGCGCGGTCGGTCTCGCGGAGGGTGGTGAGCACGTGACCATCGTAGTGAGCCGCCGTACGGGCCTGCGTGCTGCGAGACTGGGACCATGATCATTCTGGCAGCCACCCCCATCGGAAACCTCGGGGATGCCTCGAGTCGACTCATCGAGGCGCTGCGCACCAGCACCGTCATCGCCGCGGAGGACACCCGGGTCACCGTGCACCTGCTCAAGGCGCTGGGCGTGGAGAACCGGCCGCGGCTGATCGCCCTGCACGACCACAACGAACGGGGCAAGGCCGCCGAGCTGGTCGAGCTCGCCCGCGACGCCGACCTGCTGGTGCTCAGCGACGCCGGCATGCCCACAGTGTCCGACCCGGGCTTCCACCTGGTGGATGCAGCGATCGCCGCCGGCGTCGTCGTCTCCGCCATCCCCGGCCCGTCCGCGGTGCTCACTGCTCTGGCGGTCTCCGGGCTGCCGACCGACAGGTTCACCTTCGAGGGATTCCTTCCGCGCAAACACGGTGAGCGGATGCAGGCCCTGCGCGAGGTGGCCACGGAGCGTCGCACCATGGTCTTCTTCGAATCGCCCAACCGGCTCGCCGCCTCCCTCACCGACCTCGCCGCGGTGCTCGGCGACGGGCGGCGCGTGGTGGTGTGCCGGGAGCTGACCAAGTTCTATGAAGAGGTCAAACGCGGCACCGCCGCCGAACTCGCCGTCTGGGCAGCCGAAGGCGTTCGCGGTGAGATCTGCGTCGTCGTGGCCGGAGCCGAGGCCAAGGTGCTCGACCTCGCCACCGGTGTGGAGGAGGTCCTCGCCCTCGTCGCCGGCGGCGCCCGCCTGAAAGACGCCGCGGCCGACGTCTCCGCCGCATCCGGCCTGGGCAAGCGTGACCTCTACGAAGCGGCCCTCACGGGCAAGTCCGGTGGAACCGGTCCGGCGCGGGCCAAAGCGGCCCCGCAGCCCGATTTCCCGTTCTCCTGACCGGCCGCCCCGGCGCGCGGCGTCACAGGGTCGGCCGCTTTGGTGACGCACCATAAGATGATGAGCATGTCCGACGGCTCTTCTTTCTACATCACCACGCCTATTTTCTATGTGAATGATGTCCCGCACATCGGGCACGCCTATACGGAGGTGGCCGCGGATGTGCTTGCCCGCTGGCACCGCCAGCGCGGGGAGGACGCCTGGCTGCTCACCGGCACCGACGAGCACGGCCAGAAGATCCTGCGCACCGCCACCGCCAACGGGGTCACCCCGAAGGAGTGGGCCGACCGCCTGGTCGAGACCGCGTGGAAGCCGCTGCTGAAGACCGTCGACATTCAAAACGACGACTTCATCCGCACCACCGACGTGCGCCACGAGGTGAACGCGCAGAAGTTCCTGCAGCACCTCTTCGACGCCGGTCACATCTATACCGGCGAGTACGAGGGCTTCTACTGTGTGGGCTGTGAGGAGTACAAGCAGCCCAGCGACCTCGTCGACGGCACCGGCGAGTTCATCGGCCAGCAGGTCTGCGCCATCCACTCCATCCCGGTCGAACTGCTGCACGAGAAGAACTACTTCTTCCGGATGAGCACCTTCACCGACCAGCTGCTGGCGCTCTATGAGGCGGACCCCACCTTCATCCAGCCCGAGTCCGCCCGCAACGAGGTCATCTCGTTCGTCAAGCAGGGCCTGAGCGACCTGTCGATCTCGCGCTCGAGCTTCGACTGGGGCATCAAGGTGCCCTGGGACGAGAGCCACGTGGTCTACGTGTGGTTCGACGCGCTGTTGAACTACATCACCGCCGCCGGCTACGGCCAGGACGATGAGAAGTTCAGCCGCCTCTGGCCGGCCACCCACATCGTCGGCAAGGACATCCTGCGCTTCCACGCGGTGATCTGGCCGGCCATGCTCCTGGCGGCGGGGCTCCCGGTGCCCGCCAAGGTCTTCGGGCACGGCTGGCTACTCGTGGGCGGCGAGAAGATGAGCAAGTCCAAGCTCACCGGCATCGCGCCGAACCAGATCACCGACACGTTCGGTTCCGACACGTTCCGCTACTACTTCATGCGCGCCATCAGCTTCGGCCAGGACGGCTCGTTCTCCTGGGAGGACCTCTCCGCCCGCTACCAGTCCGAGCTCGCCAACGGCTTCGGTAACCTCGCCTCCCGCGTCATCGCCATGGTGGTGCGCTACTGCGACGGCGAGATCCCGGCCGGCGGCACGCCGACGGACGCGGATGCCGCCATCCACGCCACGTCGAGGCGGGTCACCGAGGCCGCCGGCGAGGCCATCGACAGGTTCGCGCTGCACGAGGCGCTCGCCTCGGTGTGGGAGCTCGTCGACGAGCTCAACGGCTACATCACCGCGCAGGAGCCATGGGCGCTGGCGAAGAACCCCGACGATCGCGAACGCCTTGAGACCGTGCTGCACACCGTGGTGCGCGGCCTCGGCACCCTCGCCGTGCTGCTGTCCCCGGTGACCCCGCAGGCCACCGCAACCCTGTGGACCGCCCTGGGCGGCACCGGCGCCGTCGAGGAGTCCCGCATCGACCGGGCGTGGGAGTGGACCGGTGGCACCCACGTGTCGCCGCTGGCCGCCCTGTTCCCGCGCATCGAGGCGACTGTTGGCTAACGAGCCGCCCGGCACCACCCACATCCGGTCGCGAGCGGCGACCGAGGGGCGGGACCTGGTCTACCCGCCGGCCCCGGCGCCCCTGGTCGTCGGCGTGTACGACAACCACACCCATTTGGAAATCTCGGACGGCATCACCCCGCTGACCGTGGCGGAGCAGCTCGACCTGGCCAGCGGCGTGGGTGTGCGCGGCGTCATCCAGGTGGGCACCGACGTGGCCACCTCCCGGTGGTCGGCCGAGCTGGCCGCACGGGAGCCGCGGATGCTCGCCGCCGTCGCCATCCACCCCAATGACGCGCCGGCGCTGGAGGAAGCGGGCACCCTCGACGAAGGCCTCGCCGTCATCGACGAACTCGCGGGCCGGCCCCGCGTGGTCGCGGTCGGTGAGACCGGCCTGGACTTCTACCGCACCGCGCCCGAGGGCCGGGCGGCTCAGCACCGCTCGTTCGAGGCGCACATCGAGATCGCCAAGCGGCACGGCCTGGCCCTGCAGATCCACGACCGGGACGCCCACGACGAGGTGGTGGAGACCCTGCTGCGGGTGGGCGCGCCCGAACGCACCGTGTTCCACTGCTTCTCCGGCGGCGCCGACCTGGCCCGGCTGTGCGCCGAGCACGGCTGGTACATGTCCTTCGCCGGCCCGGTGAGTTTCAAGAACGCCGCCCCCTTGCGCGAAGCGCTCGACGTGGCACCGCGCGCGCTGCTCCTGGTGGAGACCGACGCGCCGTACCTCACGCCCAGCCCGCACCGAGGCCGGCCGAACGCCCCCTACCTGCTGCCGTACACGCTGCGCGCGATGGCCGATCACCTGGACACGGATGTCTCGGTGCTCGCCGCCCAGATCACCTCGAACACCGAACTCGTCTACGGCCGCTGGGATGCGGAACCCGTGGTGTTGCCCGACACCCGCCGAGACCCCCGCATCAGCCCGGCCGGAGGCCTCGCATGACCGACTCTGCTCCCCAGCCCGCCAAGGACCCCGCCGCACCCACCCTGCTCGGCCCCGCGGAGATCCGCGACCTCGCCGAGATGCTGGGCGTGAACCCGACCAAGAAGCTCGGCCAGAACTTCGTCATCGACGGCAACACCGTGCGCCGCATCGTCAAGGTCGCCGCCGTGCAGTCCGGGGAAACCGTCGTCGAGGTGGGCCCCGGCCTCGGCTCGCTCACGCTGGGCATCCTCGAGGTGGGCGCATCCGTCGTGGCCGTGGAGATCGACGACCGGCTCGCCGAGCAGCTGCCGCTGACCGTGCAGCTGATGCAGCCGGAGGCGTTGCTCACCGTCATCCGCGCCGACGCGCTGAAGATCGCCGAGCTGCCGGGCGACCCCACCCGCCTGGTGGCGAACCTGCCGTACAACGTGTCGGTGCCGGTGCTGCTGCACCTGCTCGAGCACTTCCCGTCCATCCGCGCCGGCGTGGTCATGGTGCAGGCCGAGGTGGGCGAGCGGCTCGCCGCGGCGCCCGGATCGAAGATCTACGGCAGCCCCAGTGTCAAGGCCGCCTGGTACGGCTCGTTCCGCACCGCGGGCAAGGTGAGCCGGCAGGTGTTCTGGCCGGTGCCGAACGTGGACTCCATCCTCATCGCCTTCGACCGTCGCAGCGCCGAGCTCGACTCCGAGGAGCTGCGCCTGGCCACCTTCGCGCTCGTCGACGGCGCGTTCCAGCAGCGCCGCAAGATGCTGCGCCAGTCGCTTTCCACGGTGCTGGGCGACTCCACCCGGGCCACCGCCGTGCTCACGGCCGCGGGAATCGACCCCACCGAACGGGGCGAGCAGCTCACGGTGAACGACTTCCTCACCATCGCCAAGGCCTGGCTGGCGACCTAGGCGATGTCCCGGGGCGCCGGTGCCGCTGGGCTAGGTTAGAAACATGACCGACACGGCGACCTCACCTGTTGTGCATGCGAGGGCACCGGGCAAAATCAACGTCTTCCTCAAGGTGGGGGCCGTGATGGACGACGGCTACCACGATCTGGCCACCGCCTTCCAGGCGGTCTCGCTCTACGAGGACGTCCGTGCCACGGCGGCGGAGGGGTTCAGCGTCGCCTTCACCGGGTCCATCGACACCTCTGGCCTGGCCGTCGACGAGAGCAACCTGGCCATCAAGGCGGCCCGCGCCCTGGCGAAGGCCACCCGGTATGCCGGCGGGGTGCACCTCGAGATCGACAAGAACGTTCCCATCGCCGGCGGCATGGGCGGCGGTTCGGCGGATGCGGCGGCCACGCTGCTGGCCTGCGACGCACTCTGGGGCACCGAGGCGAGCAAGGAAGAGCTGCTGCGGATCGCGGCGACCCTCGGCGCCGACGTGCCCTTCGCCGTCACCGGCGGCACCGCCGTCGGCACCGGCCGCGGCGACCAGCTCAGTCCGGCGCTGGCCAAGGGCCAGTTCCACTGGGTGCTCGCCCTGGCCGAGTTCGGCATGTCGACCCCGTCGGTGTACAGCGAACTGGACCGGCACCGCACCCGGCACGCCCAGGACATCTTCCCGGCCAGCCGGCAGCCCACCGTGGACGCCAACGTGCTGCAGGCCCTGCGCGCGGGCGACCCGGCGATGCTGGCCGAGTCGATGCACAACGACCTGCAGGCGCCCGCGCTGCAGCTCGCGCCCGGCCTCGGCACGGTGCTCGAGCTCGGCGAGGCCAATGGCGCCCTGGCGGGCATCCTGTCCGGTTCAGGACCCACCGTGGCGTTCCTCGTGCCCGACCTCGACGCGAGCCTTGAGCTGCAGGTGGCCCTGAGCGCCGCGCGCCTGCGTGTGGTGCGCGCCACCGGCCCCGTCCACGGCGCCCGCATCATCCACCCCTAGCGCCAGCCGCTGCGCCCCGTCCCCGCCACCGCCCACGCCGGCGAGAGCGCCCGCGCGAGATGCACGGGTTGCGCGGGTCAGGC
>NZ_JAODBG010000065.1 GCF_025463825.1 Cryobacterium sp. | reverse complement strand
CTGCTCCCAGACCATGCGGCCCACGTTGTCCCAGTCGGTGATGAGGGTGCCGGTGTAGCCCCACTCGCCGCGCAGCACGTCGCTGAGGAGCCAGTCGTTGATCGTGATGGGCACGCCGTCCATGCTCTGGTAGCCGAGCATGAAGGAACGGCAGCCTTCCCGGGCCACCCGCTCGAACGGCGGCAGGAACCAGGAGCGGAGCTTGCGCCTGGAGATGTCCGCCTCGCTGGCGTCGCGCCCGCCCTGCGTCTCGGAGTAGCCGGCGAAGTGCTTGGCGGTCGCCAGGATCGCCGTCGGATCGGCCAGGCCGTTGCCCTGGTAGCCGCGCACCATCGCCGAGGCGAGCTCGCCGATGAGGAACGGGTCCTCGCCGAAGGTCTCGTTGATCCGCCCCCAGCGCAGGTCGCGGGAGATGCACAGCACGGGTGAGAAGGTCCAGTGCACGCCGGAAGCGGCCACCTCGACCGCCGTCGCCCGAGCCACCCGCGCGAGCAGGTCGGCATCCCAGGACGCCGCCATGCCCAGTTGGGTCGGGTAGATCGTCGCGCCCTCGCAGAACGAATGCCCGTGGATGCAGTCCTCGGCGACCAGCAGCGGAATGCGCAGCCGGGTGTCGGCGGTGAGTTCGTTCGCGCGCAGGATCAGCTCCGGCGAGGTGTGCAGGATCGAACCGACATGCATGTTCCGCACGTGGGCGTCCAGGCCGTCCTGGGCGTCGAGTTGGAGCATCTGTCCCACCTTCTCCGCCAGCGTCATCCGGGCCAGGAGGTCGGTGACGCGTTCGGGGATGGTGAACGCGGGGTCTCGGTATGGGAGGGACTCGGTGCGTGTGTCGGCGATCGTCATTTCGTTTCCTTTGTCGTGCTGGGGGTCGCAGTCTTCGTCGGGGTGCGTACGGCGGTCACCGCATCATTGACGTTGAGACCCTTCTTCTTCATCGCCCTGGCCCGCTCCCCGGCCGAACGGAGGCGCGGGTTGACGTACTCGTCGATGCCGAAGTTGATCAGCGACAGGGCGACGCCGAGGATGGCGATGCACAGTCCGGCGGGGATGTACCACCACCAGAAGTCCGGGAAGGCGCCGTTCTGCTGCGCCCAGAACAGGATCGTTCCCCAGTTCAGGTTGGTGATGGGGATCACCCCGATGAAGGCGAGCGTGGTCAGGCCCAGCACAGCGGCGGTGACGGTGCCGACGAAGCTCGACGCGATGATCGCCATGAGGTTCGGCAGCATCTCCACCAGGATGATGCGGTGCAGCGGCTCGCCATTGGCCCGGGCGGCCTGGATGAAGTCGCGGTTTCGCAGCGACATGGTCTGCGCGCGGAGCACGCGGGCACCCCAGGCCCAACCGGTTGCGGCCAGCACCACGGCGATGAGGATGAGCGGCGGGTTCTCGAACTGGGACGCGACGATGATGATCAGCGGCAGCCCGGGGATGACGAGGAACACGTTCGTGATCGCGGAGAGCGATTCGCTCCGCCAGCCGCGGGTGTACCCGGCGACGACGCCCATGACCACGGCGATCGCGGTTCCGATGATGCCGGCCAGGAATCCGACGACGAGCACGCCCCGGGTGCCGTAGATGATCTGGCTGAGGATGTCCTCGCCCATGTGGGTCGTGCCGAGCAGGTGGGTCCAGGTCGGTGCCTGACGCAGCGCCGTGAAGTCCTTCTCGAGCGCGCCGTACGGGGCGATGACATCACCGAGGAGCGCGACGGCGACGAAGACGCCCAGGATGACGATCCCGGTCAGCGACTTCGGGTTGCGGAACATCGCGAAAGACATCGCCAGTTGCGACCAGAACGTTTTCTCCTTGGGCGGCCTGCTGGATACCGGGGCACGCATGGTGGATGTCTCGGGGCTGCCGACGCTGGCCGGGCCGGTGGGAACATTCAGGGTAGACATCTCAGGCCTCCGTCTGGCGCGTGCGGGGATCGAGGATGGCGTAGGCGACGTCTGCGAGGATGTTCGCACACAGCACCGCCATCGTGATGATGAGGAACACACCCTGCATGAGCGGGTAGTCCTTCGCGTTGGTCGCATCCAGCAACAGCTTGCCGATGCCGGGGTAGGAGAACACCATCTCCATCACGATCGTGCCGCCGACGATGAATCCGATCGACAGCGCGAAGCTGGACAGCTGCGGCAGCATCGCGTTGCGGGCGGCATAGTTCCAGAGCACCCGACGGTTCGGCATGCCCTTCGCCTGAGCGACGGTGATGTAGTCCTCGTCGAGCACGGTGAGCATCATGTTGCGCATGCCCAGGATCCAGCCGCCCAGGGACGCGACGACGATCGTGATCGCCGGCAGGGCACCGTGGGCGATCACCTGACCGATGAAGTCGGCGGTGAACGCCGGCGATGAGCCCTTGTCGTAGGCGTGCGAGGCCGGGAACCAGCCCAGGGTCGACGAGAAAACGGCAATCGCGATCAGGCCCAGCCAGAAGTACGGCACGGTGCTGAAGAAGGTCGAGATCGGCACGATCACATCCGCTTTGCTGCCCCGGCGCCAGCCGATGATGGCACCGGTCGCGGTGCCGAGGAAGAAGGAGATGATCGTGGCGATGCCGACCAGTCCGAGCGTCCACGGCAGAGCCGAGGAGATGACCTCGCCAACCGGCGCGAGCCCGTTGGAAAAGGAGCGGCCGAGGTCCCCGCTGAACAGGAGCTGCCAGTAGCTGGTGTACTGCTCCCAGACCGAGCTGTCCTTGTCGAGGCCGAAGAGGATCCGCAGGGAGCGTTCGGCTTCCACGCTGATCTGACCGGCGTTGCGCTGCATATACGCGGTGACGGGGTCTCCCGCCATCATGCGCGGCAGGAAGAAATTGATGGTGATCGCCGCGAACGCCGTGAACAGGTAGAACGCGCTCCGGCTGGCGATGAAGCGGACCGGGATCTTCATGCGGCACCTCCCTGGGGACGGGCCGTCGCGAAGTGTTTCTCGGGGTCGGGCGACGCGCTTCGCAGCACCCGGGTGTACTCGTGTTGAGGGTTGAGGATGACGTCGTCGGCGGTGCCGTGCTCGACCACGCGGCCGTGGTTCAGCACCATGATCTGGTCGCTGAAGTGGCGTGCGGTGGCGAGGTCGTGGGTGATGTACAACACGCCAAGGCCTTCCTCCCGCTGCAGGTCGGCGAGCAGGTTCAGCACCCCGAGGCGGATCGAGACGTCCAGCATCGACACCGGCTCATCCGCGACGAGCAGAGACGGCCGGGACGCCAGTGCCCGGGCGATGGCGACACGTTGGCGCTGTCCGCCGGAGAGCTCGTGCGGACGACGGTCGATGACCGCGCCCGGGTCCAGGCGCACCCGATCCAGGAGGCGCCGGACCTCTGCCTCGATTCCGGCCTTGGGGACGACCTTGTCCAGCTGCAGCGGACGCTCGATGTGGTACCGGATCGAGTGGTACGGGTTGAGTGAGGCGAAGGGATCCTGGAAGATCATCCGCAAGGTCTGGCGGTAACTGCGGAGGCCTTTTCCGTGGCGCGGGATGGGCTTGCCGTTCAGCAGCACCTCCCCACTGGTCGGCGTCTCCAACTGGGTCAGGATTTTCGCGATGGTCGACTTGCCGCTGCCGGACTGGCCGACCAGCGCAATCGTCTCCCGGTCGTGCAGGGTGAAACTGACGTCGTCGAGGGCGAGCATCGACGATGCCCCGCGCACCCGGTAGCGTTTGGAAACGTTCACAAACTCGAGAGTGGTCATCGGACCAGCACTCCTCTCTCGCCGGTGAGGCGCGGAAACGACGCCAGCAGCGTCTTGGTGTACTCGTGCTGCGGGTGTTCCCAGATTTGCCGGGCGGGTGCCAGTTCGATGATTTCGCCGTTGCGCATCACCGCGATCCGGTCGCTGATCTCCAGCAGCAGCGGCAGGTCGTGGGTGATGAAAATCACGGAGAAGCCGAACTCGTGGCGCAACTGGGAGATCTGACGCAGAATCTCTCGCTGTACCAGCACATCCAGGGCCGTGGTCGGTTCGTCCATCACCATCAGCTGGGGGCGGAGGGCCAGCGCCATCGCGATCATCACGCGCTGGCGCATGCCGCCCGAAAGTTCGTGCGGATAGGAGCGGATGCGCTCGCGCCCGACGGCCACGAGGTCCAGCAGCTCCTCGCACGCGGCCCGGCGTTCACGCCGGCTCAGGTCGGGACGGTGCACCAGGAAGACGTCGTCGAGTTGTGCGCCGATCGTCGTGACCGGGTTGAGCGCATTCATCGCGCCCTGGAACACCATCGAGATCTTGTCCCAGCGGAAGCGCCGCATCTCGTCGGAGTCCAGCCCGTTGATGTCGACGTCGACGCCGGCGGCGTCGTGAAAGATCACGCTCCCGCTGGTGATCACCGCGGGTGCCCGGAGCAGGCGCTGCAGGCCGTAGGCGAGGGTGGTCTTTCCGCATCCGCTCTCACCGGCGAGCCCGAGGATCTCGCCGCGCTGCAGTTCGAGGGTTACGTTCTTCACCGCCTCGACGACTGGATCGACGTCGTACACGACCGAGAAGTCGTGCACGGTGAGCAGGGGGTCGGGCATGGGTGTCGTCGCTTTCATGAAGGTCGGCGAAGGAGGAGCGGATGCCATCGCATCCGCCCCTCCTCCGAGTCGAGCTACTCTGCCGGTGTCAGTTTCGTGAGGATCAGCGGAACGGTGACCTGTACGGGGTCGGCCGTGGCGTACTGGTCGTCCTCGCTGGGCCAGCCCGTGTAATTGCGGGTGTTGTACTCGCCCAGCACCGGGTGGGTGCCGACCGGGATCACCGGCACGTCCTCGACGAAGATGCTCTGGATCTCCTCCAGCGCCGTGGTGCGCTCCTCATCGGTGGCCGCGGTCGCGTACGTGTTCAACAGCTCCGTGGCACGGGGGTTCTCGTAGCGACCGAAGTTGAAGTCGACCTCATCGCCCGCCAGCAGCCAGCGTCCGTCCATCGTGTCTGAGTACAGGTCGTACGGGGTGGTGCCGCCGTCGGTCCAGTGCATGATGGCGTCGAAGTTGCCCGAGCGCTTGTTGGCCCACCAGGTATCGGCGTCAGGCGTGTTCACCTTCGCGTCGGCGCCCAGGCTCTCCGTCACCTGGTCGGCGATCAGGCTGATGCCGGTGACGTAGTCGTTCCAGCCCTGCGGAACCTCGAGCGTGAACGAGACCGGTTCGCCGTCGGGGTCGATCAGGGCGTCACTGGCCCAGGTGTACCCGGCGTCTTCGAGGATCGTGCGAGCGCCCTCGACGTCCATCGAGAAGTCCTCGCCCTCGTACTGGGGAGCGATGTACTGCTCGCCGACGGGGGTCGGCAGACCGGTCACCGACGACAGTTCGGGGCCGGCCTTCTCGCGGGCGATCTCGGTGTGCGCCGCACGGTCGATGACGATGTTGACCGCCTGACGGAAGGCGAGGTCGTTGAACGGCTTCTTCTGGTGGTTGAGGAACAGCACATCGGGTGCCAGCACATTGGCCGCCCAGAACACGTTGTGCTCAGGGTCCTTGTCGACGAAGGCACTCTGCACATTGGGAATGAAAGCCTGCGCCCAGTCGGCATCGCCGTTGGCGAGGGCCGTGGTCAGCGCCGTGTTGTCGTTGTAGGAGACGTAATACAGGGTCGGCACGGCGAGGTCGCCGCCCCAGTAGTCGTCACGGGCCTGGAGCGTGACGGACTGGCTGCTGAAGCTGTCCAGTGTGTACGGACCGGTACCCACGGGCTCGGGGTTGGTTTCGGTGGTCGGGTCTGCGATGTCGGCCCAGATGTGCTCGGGGACCATCGGGATGTGCAGCACCTGTGACTGCTTGACGAACTTCGACTCGGCGAAGGTGAGAACCACGTTCTCGCCGTCCTTCACGATGTCGGTCATCTGCAGGTTGCCCGTGTCGAGCGCGGGAGTGTTGCGGATCAGGTTGTAGGAGAAAACGACGTCGTCGGCTGTGAACTCCTCGCCGTCGTTCCAGGTCACGCCGGTACGCGGGGTGACCGTGAGGATGGTGTAGTCGTCGTTCCATTCGACTTTCTCGGCCAGCCAGGGGGTGGTTTCGTTGTCGCCGACGGCGTTCACCATCGCGAGGGGTTCGAAGATGACGTTCTTGTAGCCGAGCCGGTTCGCGGCGGAATCACCAACCCAGGGGTTGTTCGACTCCGTCGTGATCGCGCCGTCCGGCTTCGCGATGGTCAGAGCCGCCCCGCCCTCGGGCTGTGACTCGGGTGCGGCCCCGCTGCAGCCGGTGAGGGCGAGAGCCGCCACAAGTCCGGCACCGATAAAGGTTCTTCTAAGCCTCATTGCTTCTCCTTTGATCATGCAGCACCGTCCTTGGTGCGCACATGGCATTAACTTACTTGCTGGTAAGTAACTTTAGTGGAACGGTACCAACACGTGGGTAATATGGCAAGAGAGCGATGTTCGACCGCATCATCGCCCGCCGAAGGGGGCGCCGTGATCCACGAAGCGCCGGCGAGCACGCCCCGAACCAGGCCGGCAACGCAGCGCAAGCGCAAGGAGATCCTGGACGCGGCCATCGACATTTTCGGCAACAAGGGTTACGCGAACGGAACCCTGGCCGACATCGCCGACCAGGTGGACATCACCCACGCCGGGGTGCTCCACCATTTCGGGTCGAAACAGAACCTGCTCCTGGAGACGCTCGCGTACCGGGACGAGTCAGACGTCGCCGACCTCGACGATCAGCACATCCCGGATGGGCCGGAACTCTTCCTGCACCTGGTGCGAACCGCGGTCGTGAACTCGCGCCGCGCCGGTATCGTGCAGGTCTACACGGTGCTCTCCGCGGAGTCCGTCACGGATGATCACCCGGCACGCCCATTTTTCGAGAGCCGGTACTCGACGCTGAGGGGTGAGGTCGCGGATGCCTTCCGGGTGCTGTGCCATCAGGAGGGCATCACGGAACCGGCGACGATCAACGCGGCTTCCGCGAGCATTCTTGCCGTGATGGACGGCCTGCAACTGCAATGGCTCCTGCACCCGCAGGACATCGACCTCGCCGAGGCCAGCGAGTTCGCCATCCGTGCGATCGTCAACGCGGTTCTTCGCCCGGGTCCGGAACTGTCTGCGTATTCGCGCGGTTGACGGCGTTCCTCGGCCGCTTCCCTACGAGCGTCACGGAGCCGTACACCGGGAGCCGTTGCGCCTGCCTGGCCCGGACATAGTGAAGCGGTGCCAGGAACACCTGGCACCGCTTCGCCCTGAGGAGAACGGGCATCAGCCCTGTGCTGCGGTAGGCGGCGATCTGGCCCACTCGGGGCGCATCCGATCCTGACCCTCCGGAACACGCGGCGCGACCGTGCGCGCAGGCCGAGGGGACACCTCGGGATGCGGCTCGGGGTCGCGCAACGTTGCCGGAGTGAGCAGCATGCGCACGATGTCATCGAACAGCACGCTGACGATGACATTCTCGGCATCTGCCAGGATCTGGTCACCGCGGTCTGGCGGCGCATCCACGGCCTGAAGGGCTGCGGCTACTAGTCTCACGGTCACCTCCCGATGTGCTCATCTTCCTTCGGACGGCAAAATATTAACTCCACCGGCGAATCAGAATCAAGACGTTTTCGGATGCTTCTGAGCCGACCTTCAACTCACCAGCCGAGGCCCCGTCGCTCGAGCCGGGCCACAGCGGCGCTAGGCGGTCAGGTTGAGTTCCTCGAGCCGGTCGAGCAGCTCGGCGGGACCTCCTAAGACGGTCCACGCTCCCGCGTCCATGAGCAGGTCCCCGGCGATTCCGCCGGAGAGCACACCGAGCGACCGCACACCGGCCCGCGC
>NZ_JAODBG010000050.1 GCF_025463825.1 Cryobacterium sp. | reverse complement strand
TCAAGTGAGCGACCTGACGACCACGCCGGCACTGCCGCCGGTTCCGCAGCCGACCACGTCCATGGACCGGTCCGGCCAACCGCACCGCCGCCTGTCGGTGGTGCGGGTGTTCCTCGGGGTGGTGCTCGCGGTGGCGCTGTCCTCCGGCGGCTACCTCGGACTGCAGTGGTGGGGTTCGGCGCAGGCCGCCGAGGCCTACAACCCCTGGTTCGCCGGCTACGTCGACGTGACCGCCACGCCCGCCTACGACTTCGAGGCTTCGGCCGCCGCAGCCGGCAGTGACGTGGTGCTCTCCTTCATCGTCGCCACCACCGACGACCCGTGCACCCCCACCTGGGGCACCCATTACACCCTCGATGAAGCGTCGGACGAGCTCGATCTCGACCGCCGGCTCGCTCGGGTGAAGCAGCTCGACGGGCAGATCGTCGTGTCCTTCGGCGGACTGCTCAACACCGAGCTGGGCACCGGCTGCACCGACAAGACGGCGCTCATCGCCGCCTACGCCGCCGTGCTCGACCGGTATGACGTGACGACCATCGACCTCGACCTCGAGGGCGACAACCTCACCAACACCGCCGCCGGCGCCCGCCGGGCGGGCGCGATCGCCGAACTGCAGGCCGACCGGCGCGCCGCCGGCGACGACCTCGCCGTGTGGCTCACGCTCCCGGTCGCCCCCTCAGGTCTCACGGAGGACGGCACCGACGCGGTCGCCGCGATGCTCGACGCCCAGGTGGACCTGGCTGGGGTGAACCTGATGACCATGGACTACGGCAGCAGCAAGGACGCCGACGAGACCATGGCCGAAGCATCCGTTATCGCTGCCAAGTCCGCCCACCGGCAGATCGGTGCGCTTTATTCGCAAGCCGGCACCGAACTGACGGATGCCACGCTGTGGTCGAAGATCGGCCTGACGCCCATGGCCGGGCAGAACGATGTGGCCGGCGAGGTCTTCGACCTCGACGCCGCCGCCGCGTTGAACACCTTCGCCCAGGAACAGCAGATCGGCCGGATGTCGCTGTGGTCACTCAACCGCGACACCACCTGCGGGTCCAACTACGCGGACCTCAAACGGGTGTCCGATTCCTGCAGCGGCATCGACCAGGGCGACCTCAAGTTCGTGGATGTGCTCGGCGAGGGCTTCACGGGCCGCCCGGTGACCGCGGCGGCGTCGGTGACCATCGACGAGGCCGCGTCGATCGAGTCGATCGAGGACAACCCGGCCACCAGCCCGTACCCGATCTGGGCGAAAGAGTCCTCCTACCTCGAAAGCGCCAAGGTGGTGTGGCACCGCAACGTCTACCAGGCCAAGTGGTGGACCAGCGGCGATCTGCCCGACAACCCCGTGCTCAACGAGTGGGAGACCGCCTGGGTGCTGATCGGACCGGTCCTGCCGGGGGAGACCCCCATTCCCCAGCCCACCCTGCCGGCCGGAACCTACTCCGAATGGGCCGGAACGGACATTTACGACAAGGGTGCCCTGATCCTGTTCGATGGCGTGCCGTACACCAGCAAGTGGTGGAACCAGGGGGAGAGCCCGGATGCCGCGGCGGCCAACCCCGACGGCTCGCCATGGGCACCGCTGCCCGATGACCAGGTGCAGGAGCTCCTGGACACCCTTCCCCAGTAGGAACGATTTTGGGCGGGGGAGGCCCAAACCAGACATACCCGGGACGGTCGTTAGGGCGCCGTCCCGGGTATTCCTCTGCGCACGCAGAGGGCAGAGAAATGCCCGGGACAGAGGTAGGGCTCCGTCCCGGGCGTTTCTCCCGAACGCGTCGTTAGCGCGTGGTCGTGGGTCCAGAGGTCGAGGCGTCGTCGCCATCGGCGGACGCGGCGGCGGCCGGAACCGGCACGCCGGGCTCGACAATGGCGGTCTGGGTGGTGCTCGAGTGCGCGGCAGCGTCCGAGTCGACGCTGGCATCGGTGTCGGTCGGCGCGGCGGTCTTCTCGTCGAACTCGCTGTCTTCGAAGTCGAAGTACGGCTCGGTGGCCAGGGTCGTTGCCGGAGCGGTCGCGGCGGCGGCAGCAGCGGTTGCCCGGGTGACCACGAGCACGGCGAGGGTGACGATGAAGCCGATCACGCCGGCGCCGATCAGGGTGGCGCCCAGGTTGCTGCCGGACTGGGCGGAGAAGTACGTCACGTAGTCAGCGGATTGCGACGTGTAGAAGTCGGCCTGGGTGGCGTTGGAGGAGGTGAGGATCCAGTACCCCGCGCCGGTCACGACCACGTCGACCAGCCACAGCAGCGCTAGGGCGAGGTTGAACTTGGACAGGGGGCCTGAGCTTTTCTGGGACATAACTTCCTTCGTTGATTGAGCGGCCGGTGACGACCTCGAGTCACGCTACGCACCATTCCTATGTGCAAGCTATGCGTTCGCAGGGAAACACCGCAGGCCGTACTGTGTGCCGAACGTTGATCGAGCTCGTCGAGATCCCGAGCCTCAACCCCAAAGTGAACACGAGCGCTCTGCCGAGGCGGTAAGCTAGTCCAGTTGTCTCCGGTAGATGCCCTCGCGGGAATCCACCGGGAAACGGCGGGCTGTAGCGCAGCTTGGTAGCGCACCTGACTGGGGGTCAGGGGGTCGCAGGTTCAAATCCTGTCAGCCCGACCAAATGTCCCGGAAACTCAAGGGTTTCCGGGACTTTTTTGGTTAAGAGATTTGATTGTGTCATCACTACGTCATCACTTTCAGCCCATTTCCGCCGCTCAGCCGGCCCTGCCATCCGACGCGCTGAGGTCGGTTTCGGTTCCTCCCGAACGTCCGGGATCGCCCGGCGCACCTTCTGGGTATGAGCATTCACAACGAGAACCCAATCCCTTCCCCCACCGACGACTGGGGTCTGGAGCCCCTGATGGACGTCCACGAGCTGGCCACCTACTTGGGCATCCCGATCTCCACGGTCTACGACTGGCGGGTGCACGGCAAAGGCCCCGCCGCGTACCGGTTCGGCAAACACCTCAAGTTCGCGATCTCCGATGTGCGGGCCTGGATCGCCCAGCAACGGGAACCCTCCTCCAGCGAGCCCAGGCGCACCGATCGGCGGTGAGCTGAGATGCCCCGGCAACGGTTGACCATCGGCACCTTCGGCGACATCAGCATCCGCAAGACGCCGACCGGCCGCTACGAGGCGCGGACCCGCTACCGCGACTGGGACGGCCACGCGCGCCTGGTGCAGGCCAGCGGCACCACCGCCAAGGCCGCAGAACGTGCGCTGAAGAGTAAGCTCTCCGACCGGGACCTGTTCCAACCCGCGGACACGACCCTGACGCCGGACAGCCTGTTCAGCGATCTGGTGACCTACTGGCTGGAGGACATCGACCTGGAGGGCCGGATTTCCCGCACCACCCGAAACCTCTACGAGCGCAACATGCGCACCCTCGTCTCCCCGGTGTTCGGCAGCCTGGCTCTGCGCGAGATCGGCGTCGCCCGATGCGACAAGTTCATTAAGCAACTATCGAAGATCTCCTACAGTCGCGCCAAACAGGCCCGGGTCGTGCTGCGACTCGCCCTGGAACTGGCGGTGCGGCATGAGGTACTCCCGCGCAACCCGATGGATCACGTTGGCCGCCTGCACCGTGAGCCGCACGTCCCCGACGCGCTAAGGGCCCCCGAGGTCAACACGATCCGCGCGGCGATCGCCCAGTGGGAGAGCGCCGCCGACCACACCTCCGGCCCGAAGCCTGACGGCCAGCTCGGTGCGATCATCGAGGTGATGCTCGGCACGTCAGC
>NZ_JAODBG010000041.1 GCF_025463825.1 Cryobacterium sp. | reverse complement strand
CCATGGGGCCGATGCAGGCACCCTTGGCGTTGACGCCCGGAACCGTGGTGTGCACGGCGATCTTGGTGCGGTGGCCGGCCTCGCGGGCCAGGGAAACGATCTCCACGACTCCGCTGGCGATCTCGGGCACCTCGAGCGCGAACAGCCGGCGCACGAGCGACGGGTGGGTGCGCGACACGGTGATCTGCGGGCCCTTCATGCCGCGGCCCACGGCCGTGACGTACACCCGGATGCGGGAACCGTGCACGTAGCTTTCGCCCGGCACCTGTTCCTCCGGGGGAAGGATCGCTTCGATCGTGCCGAGGTCGACGTGGATCATGCGGGGGTTGGGGCCCTGCTGGATCACGCCGGCGACGATCTCGCCTTCGCGGCCCTTGAACTCGCCCAGCACCGCGTCATCCGCGATGTCGCGCAGGCGCTGGTTGATGACCTGCTTGGCCGCGAATGCGGCAATACGACCGAAGTCGTCGGGGTTGTCAACGGCTTCGCCGATGATGTTGCCCTCTTCGTCGTGCTCAGGAATGTAAATGTCGACGTGACCGGACTTGCGGTCGAGTACGACGCGAGCTCCGGGTTCTTCTTCCGCAGCCTGCTTCAGCGGCTCACCCTGGTGGGTGTGCTTGAGGTAGGCCGTCAGAATTGCTTGCTCGATGATCTGCACGAGTTCCTCGAAGGGAATCTCTTTCTCGCGCTCCATCAGCCGCAACACGCTGAGGTCGATGTCCATGGCCGGCCTCCTCTATTCAGATCTTGCCGCCGCGAAACCGCGCAGCGGGCTTCTACCTACGGTACCGGAATCCCGGGGCATGCGTCACCCGCCGAGGACCACCGGGCGGAACACACCGGGCGCCACCCGCGTGGTGGTGCTGATCCCCGGGTACGATACTGCGATGAACACTCGATCATCCGCAGAGGCCGGCGCCCGCTCGGCCGGCCGTGCCGCACGGAAAGCCGGTAACAACCCGCACCTCAAAACGCTGGCCAGGGTCGGATATGCGGTCAACGGACTGTTGCACGGGCTGATCGGTGCCATCGCGATCAGCCTCGCCGTCGGGTCCGGCGGCGGGAGCGCCGACCAGTCCGGCGCGCTCGGCCAGGTCGCCAAGTCCCCCGGCGGCATCTTCGTGATCTGGACCATTGTCGTCGGCCTCGTGGCGCTGGGCCTGTTCCAGGTGCTGCAGGCGTTCCTGGAGCCGAACAACGAGTCGTCGAAGAAGGTCTGGGCCGAGCGGCTCAAGGAGGCCGGCAAGGGCGTCGCGTACCTGTTCGTGGCCGGCACCGCCCTGACCGTGGCGCTGCAGGGCTCGGCGAACTCGTCGCAGAGCTCGTCGTCGGCCAGCGCAAGCGTTCTCGCGCTGCCCGGCGGCCCGGTGCTGCTGATGCTCGCGGGGCTGGCCGTTCTCGCGATCGGTGGCTACTTCGTCTACAAGGGCGTCGCGAAGAAATTCACCGAGGACCTGGCCGTGCCCGCCGGCACGATCGGCAAGGCCACGGTGGGGCTCGGTATTGCCGGCTACGTGGCAAAGGGCATCGCCGTGGGCGTCGTGGGCATCCTGGTGATCGTGGCGGGCTTCACCGTGGACCCGAGCCAGTCGACCGGCCTGGACGGCGCATTGCACTCGCTGGCCGCGTTGCCGTTCGGCATGGTCATCCTGGTGTTGGTCGGCCTGGGCCTGATCGCCTACGGCGTCTACTGCCTCTTCCGCGCCCGCTTCGCGCGCCTCTGATTCGCCTCGAAACGCGACCAATAGGTTGGTCGAGCTTGTCAGAGACCCGGTGACGTGCACGGGGTCTACATCGACAGGCTCAGCACGGCGTCGACAAGCCCGACCAGCTAGCCGGTGCTTACGCGAAGTGCGCGGCCAGCTCCGTCACGGCCACCTGGGTGCGTTCGCCGGATCGACGGTCCCACAGCTCCACGATGCCCTCAGCCGCGCCGCGGCCGACGATCACGATGGTGGGGATGCCGATCAGCTCGGCGTCACCGAACTTGACGCCGGGCGACACCTTGCGGCGGTCGTCGTAGAGCACGTCGCGGCCGGATGCCTCGACAAGCGCGGTGACGGCCTCACTGGTCTCGAAGACGATCTCGTCACGGCCGGTGGCGATGACGTGTACGTCGAACGGTGCGAGCGCCTTCGGCCAGATCAGCCCCTTGGCGTCGTTGTTCAGCTCTGCGATCACGGCAAGGGCACGGGTGACGCCGATGCCGTATGAGCCCATGGTGACGGTGACGAGCTTGCCGTTCTCGTCGAGCACCTTCAGGCCCAGGGACTCGGCGTATTTGCGGCCGAGCTGGAACACGTGGCCGATCTCCATGCCGCGGGCCAGCTCCACCGGGCCGGAGCCGTCGGGGGCCGGGTCACCGGCACGCACCTCGGCGGCCTCGACGGTGCCGTCGGCGACGAAGTCCCGGCCGGCGACGAGACCGAAGACGTGACGGCCGTGCTCGTTGGCGCCGGTGATCCACTCGGTGCCGTCGACCACGCGCGGGTCCACGAGGAAGCGGATGCCGGTGGCCGAGGTCTCCCCCAGCATGGCGCCGTCCGCGGACCACGGGCCGATGTAGCCTTTGACCAGCGCGGGCCGGCCGGGGACCTTGGCGAGCTTGGCGAAGTCCCCGTCGTTGGCGGCCTCGACTTCGGCGGGAGCGAAGGCCACCTCGACGCGCTTGAGGTCGACCTCGCGGTCACCGGGTAAACCGATCACCACGATCTCGCGGCTGCCATCGGGCTGGACGAGCGCGAGCACGACATTCTTGAGGGTGTCGGCGGCGGCCCAGGGGCGACCGTCCGGCCGCGGCTGGCTGGCGTTCGCCGAGTGGACCAGGGTCTGGATGGTGGGGGTGTCCGGGGTGTCGTGCACCGCCGCCGCCGGGAACCCGGCGAAGTCGATGGCAGCGGGCACCAACGTGCGGAACGCCTCGACGTTGGCCGCATAGCCACCGGCGGAGCGCACGAAGGTGTCTTCACCGACAGCGGTGGGGTGCAGGAACTCCTCGCTCTTGGACCCGCCCATAGCACCGGCATCCGCCTGCACCACGACGTATTCGAGGCCGAGACGGGTGAAGATGCGCTCGTAGGCGTCGCGCTGGGCCTGGTAGCTCGCGTCGAGGCCGGCGTCGGTGTAGTCGAAGGAGTAGGCGTCCTTCATGGTGAACTCACGGCCGCGCAACAGGCCGCCACGGGAACGCGCCTCGTCGCGGTACTTGTCCTGGATCTGGAAGATCGACAGCGGCAGGTCCTTGTAGCTGTTGTAGAGGTCCTTCACCATCAGGGTGAAGACCTCTTCGTGGGTGGGGGCCAGCAACAGGTCGCTGCCCTTGCGGTCCTGCAGGCGGAACAGTCCGTCGCCGTACTCGTCCCAGCGGCCGGTGATCTCGTAAGGCTCCCGCGGCAGCAGGGCCGGGAAGTGCACCTCGAACGCTCCAGCGGCGGCCATCTCCTCGCGGATGATGGTCTCGATCTTCGCCTTTACTTTCAGGCCCAGCGGCAGCCAGGCGAAGATGCCCGGCGCTTGACGGCGGATATAGCCGGCGCGGACAAGCAGGCGATGGCTGGTGACCTCGGCATCTGAGGGGTCTTCGCGAAGGGTCCGGAGAAAGTAGTTCGACATACGAATAGGCACGCTCATCATCCTAGCGAGCATGGATTCGACCTCGACACGGCGCGGCGAATGGTACCACTTGCGCCGGGTTGCCTGCCTGCTGCCGCACAAGGGTATGCAAAGTCACGAAACCATTTTAGGTTGTTACGGGTAGATACGCCCGTGCGTGCAGCAGGCCCGACAGCCGAGCGGTGCACATCCCGATGCCCCAGGGAGGACCACACCCATGCAGAGCTATTCGCGCCTGGTTTGCCGCACCAGAGCGGCATGCCCGCCGGCAGGAGACGATCGCCTTTTGCGATCTGCATCAGGGAGAGCATCGACGTGACCGCACAATCAACCTTCGGCCGGGACGGTGCAATGTTCGACGGCCTGCTCGGCTTCGTGGCCCAACTGAGTGTGGGGCTGTGGGGCCTGGTGATCCTCACGGTGATCATGCGCTTCGTCGGGATGTGGATCTATCGGCACGCCGCCGCCCGCAAGGCCGCCGTCCAGACCGAGGCCACCCCGAGCACCGAGATTCCGGCGGCAGTCGCCGTGACCGACAAGGTGCCCGCGGGAGCTCGTCGCAACCAGCGCGTCGAGCGGGTGACTGCCGCGCACGTTCCCGCTCGCGCCGAGCGGATGGCCGCCGCGCAAGTTCCCGCCCACACCACCGACTCCGTTTAGGTATGAGTGTTGAAGCATGAGTATGGACATCCCGCTCGTCATCTTCTGGCTGTTCGCCGGCGTCAGTATTCTCTACGTCATTCACTTCGGCCTGTACCTGGTGGGCGCCAACTTCTACGACGTCTGGCAGCAGCGGCGGAAAGCGTTGTGGGGCGTCCGGTTCCCCGCAGAGTACGAGGCGGAGTGCGCGGCGACGGCCACCTGGACCAGCCGTGCGCCCCCCGAGGTACCGGGGCTGGTCTCGATCGTCGTCGCAGCCCACAACGAGGAGACGGTGATCGTCCGGACGCTCGATTCCATCGCGCGCAGCACGTACCGATCCTTCGAGGTCATCGTCGCGGACGACTCCTCCACCGATCTCACCGGCCGGTTGGTCCGCGACTACCAGGTGCGTCATCCCGACATGGACCTGCGCATAGTGCGAATGCACAAGAACGTCGGCAAGGGTGCCGCGCTCAACGCAGCGCTCCGGCGGCACGGGCGGGGCCAGTACGTCATGACGCTCGACGCCGACTCGATCCTCGAGCCCGGTGCTATCACGAACGCGTTGACCTACTTCGATGATCCGTACGTGGCCGGAGTCGCCGCCAACGTGCAGATTCTGTCGGATACGACGGTGCTCGGCCTCCTGCAGCGGTTCGAGCACATGATCGGCTATCGCTCGAAAAAGCTCTACTCGCTGCTGAACTGCGAGTTCGTGGTGGGTGGAGTGGCCTCCACCTATCGAATGCGGGTGCTGCGCAAGGTCGACTTCTACGACACTGACACCCTGACCGAGGACATCGGCCTCAGCATGAAAATCACCAAACTGGGCAACCGGCGTTTCCGCATGGTCTACGGCGCCGATGTGGTGGCGAGGACCGAAGGCGTGCTCACGCTCCCCGCCCTGGCGAAACAGCGGTTCCGCTGGAAGTACGGCAGCCTCCAGAACCTCATCAAGTACCGCGGCATGATGCTCAACCCGAGCCGCCGGCACACCGGAACGCTGACCTACTACCGGATGCCGATGGCGATACTCAGCGAGTTCACGCTGCTGGTCTCGCCCCTGGCCTGGACCTACGCAGTTTACTGGTCGTTGGTCACGCAGACGCCAGCCCTGATTGTCGGTGCGTACGCCACCGTCACGTTCTACACCCTGCTGACGATCTGGCTGGATGAGAACCTGACAGTGCGCGAACGCGCTCGGCTATCCGTCTACGCGCCGACGGCGTACCTGTTGTTCTACATCATGGACCTGGTCCAACTGACGGCGGCCCTTCGCTGTATCGCGCGTTCGCGCGGCCTCGTGCGGCGGCAAGAAATCAACACCTGGAAGTCCCCGAAACGGGCCGGCAGCACGGTGGTGGTGGCTCATGGCGCCTAGGCGCAGGCGGGGACTCCGAGTGCTGCTGAATCCGCTCGTGATCAGTTCGGTCGTGGTCGCCATCGTCGCCGCCGGGTGGCTGGCGTACGCCGGCGGGACGAGCAGTGTCGCGCAGGCGCGGCCAGGTGCGAACCTGTTCCCCGCACTGGAAGCGGCTACGGAGCCCGCTGGGTCCGTAGGCGGGTGGCAGGTCAGCCACAGCGGGGACGCCGCGACCTCGTTGAACCTTGTCGACGGGGAGCAGAACGCGCACGCGCTCAAGCTCGACGTCGCCCGGTACGCCTCGGGCGACGTCACGCTGACGAGCCCGCTGGTGGAGATCAGGCCGGGCACCACCTACCTGTTCAAGACCTTCGTGACCAGCGACGCTGATTTCACGCTCCTGACCCGCCAGCACCACGCCGACGGCAGCACGACTCTCGAGCAGGAAGAGAACCCGCTCGAACGGCCGGGCAATTCCCTGTTCACGGTGGGCGACGCGTTCGTCAGCGGCGTCACGACGACCGCGGTCGAGTACGTATTCCGGCTCACATCGACGGGCACCGTGCGGGTCGAGGGCGCGTACCTCGAGGCGGCCGAAGACGTGAAAGTTCCGCCCGTCGCCGCTACGGCACCCAATCTGATCCCCGATCCTGGCCTCAGCGACACGCAGGCCGGCCAACCAGGGCCATGGTCGCCGTACTCCTCCGGGGAGTCGACCGTGGCGTTCGAGCGCGGCAATGACAACGACGGCGGCTTCCTCCGGACCAGCATTTCGAATTACCGGAGCGGGGAGGCAAAGTGGCAGTACCCGCCCGTGCCGGTGACCGCCGACCAATACTTCACGTTCGGCGCGACCTACCAATCGGACCGCGTCGTGGACGTGGTCGCCGAGTTCGAACTCGCGAACGGCGGGCGCGTGTTCCACACCCTGGCGACGGTGTCGCCGGCCGGAGAGTGGACCACGATCACGGAGTTCTTCCAGGTGCCCGACGGAGCAAAGTCGGCGATGGTCACCCTGGTGTCACACGGGGACGGCACCACGGGCGTCCGGAACTGCTCGCTCACCGACGTCACCAGACCGGGAGCCCTCCGCTGGGATCACCCCAAGGTCTCGATCACCTTCGACGACGGCTGGCAATCGGTATACGACCGGGCCCTGCCGCTGCTGGACAAGCATGACTTCCGGTCCACCCATTACGTCAACGCCAGCTCCATCGAGACACCGAATTTCATGACGGCCGCCGAGCTGCAGCGGATGCATGAGGCCGGGCATGAGATCGCTGCGCACAGCTACGATCACGTCGACCTCACCTCGCTGGGCACCGACCGGCTAGACGATGAGTTGCGCAGCAGCAGTGCGGCGCTGGCTGCCGCCGGCCTCGGCACCGACTCTCTGGCGCCACCGTACGGCCGGTCCGACCCCCAGGTCGACTGGTATGCCAGCAGGTACTTCGACCTGGTGCGCGGGACGGAGCAGGGCATCAACACCCGGCAGAACCTCGAAGCACACGATCTGAAGGTCTTCTACGTGACCGATGAGACCACGTCGGACGACCTGACCGAAGCGCTAGCCGAGACGTCCCGGCTGAACGGCTGGCTCATCCTCGTGTACCACCAAATCGCGACCCCCGAGGATTCCGGTACCCAGCAGAACACCATCACGGCGGACCGCAGCACCATCACCAGCGATGCCCTCGCCGGCCAACTGCAGCTCATCGACAAGAGCGGCATCGACGTCCAGCCGGTTGCTCAGGCCTTCGAGCAGTTGCAAGGCCCGCAGTGACTTTCTCCGAAGAGAACGGAAGAACCTATGCTGAGAAGGAAATCCAAGTCGGTAGGGCGAGCCAGGTTCGCGACCGTCCTCGTAGCGGTGGGCGCCATGGCCGCCGCAGTGCTGGCTCCAGTCGCGGCCAACGCGGTGGAAAATCCCGCGCCATCGGCGCTGGTGTCGTTCACCTTCGATGACGGTTTCCGCAGCGCCCTCACCAATGCCGCTCCGACGCTTCAGAAGCACGGCTTGACTGGCACCAACTATGTGGTCACCAACTGCGTTGGCATGACGACTGTACCGAACACCTGCCGGGCCCAGAATGATGTGCCGTACCTGACCTGGGCGCAGGTCAAGCAGTTGCAGACCCAATACGGCTGGGAGATCGGTTCGCACGGGGTCGACCACCAATGCCTCGCTTCAACCGGCGACGACTGCCAGTCCAACAAGCTGACCGTGGCCCAGATCGACGCTCAATTGGCGAACAGCAGGTCCGCCCTGGCTGCACAGGGCATCACCGCAACGGCCTTCGCTCCGCCGTACGGTGACTACGACCAGACAGTCCTGGCCAAGGTGGCCAAGTACTACTCGTCCATGCGCGGGTTCAGGGACGAGGGCGTGAACCTCTGGCCGCTGAGCGACTATCTGGTGAACAACGTCGCGGTGGAAGAGGGCCTCGACACGGTGGCGACGCTCAAGGCGAAGGTCGACCAGGCCATCGCGGCCAAGTCGTGGGTGGTGTTCACCTTCCACGACATCGTCCCGACGCCGAGCACCAACCCGGACGACTACCAGTTCGGCACCGCTGAGCTGGACGCGCTCGCTGCCTATGTGGAAACCAAGGTGGCTGCCGGCCAGATCAAGAACGTCAACGTGTCCAAGGGCCTTGTGACGGGCACCCCCAACAAGATGCCCAACGCCAGCTTCAACTCAGGGCTGGGCGGAGGATGGCGAACCGACGCTCCCTCGAACGTCACGGCGGACGCCAACGCCAACGGCAGCTACCCCGATCCCACGCGGTCGTTGAAGCTCGTCTCCCGTGCGACCCCGGCGCACCTGTTCTCACCACAGGTCGCCGTCAGCCCGGGGACGAACTACCTCTACAAGACGTTCCTCAACGTCTCCGCGCTGACCTCCGGCGAGGTGGCCTTCTACGTCGACGAATACAACGCCGCAGGAACCTGGATCTCCGGGCAGTACCGAAAACGGGAGAATTCAAGCTGGGTGGAGGAGCTTAATTTCACCTACACGCCCAGCTCGACGAGTGTAGCCACAGCCAGTCTCCAGGTCATCGTCGCCGGGACCGGCATCACCGCCTACCTGGACAACGTGGAACTGCTCGCGCTCGGCCCGGAGACCCCACCGCCGGCGCCCACTAGCCTGGTGGCGAACGGCACCTTCGACGCCGGCATCAGTGCTGGCTGGCGGACCGACGCCACGACCGCCATTGTGGCCGACAACGCCGGCAACGGCGCCCCGGCAAATCCGGTGAACTCGGTGAAGCTGCAGGGAGCGACGGGCACCGGCCATCTGTTCTCGCCGCAGGTCAACGTGACGCCCGGCAACTACACAATATCCGCGTACCTCAACATCAAGAACCGCACTGCCGGTGAGGTCGGCTGGTACATCGACGAATACGATGCCAGTGGAAACTGGATCTCGGGGCAGTGGAAGCTCGCCAGTACCGCACTCGGGGTCACCAATGTCGACCTGACGTACTCGCCGAGCTCGACGAACGTCGCGAAGGCCAGCCTGCAGGTGTACGTGTCCGGCAACTCCGGAGTACTGGCCTACGTGGATGACGTCCGGTGGTGGCGGCCATGATGCCCGGGCACCGGCAAATCGTGTCCGCGCTGGCCTCCGGACTGCTGCTCGCCCTCTCGGGCTGCTCCTCGAACGCCCCGTCGGCGGCACCCGGCACGGTCATCGACCTGCTGCAGGAGGACTGGCGACACACGCCGGGGGTCACGGTGGACGACGACGGGTTGCAGGTCTCGGCCACCGCACGCGCCATCGTCGAGCAGACCGGTACGGGAGGCCAGCCGAACCCGCCGGTCAACCTGGCCGGCACGCACCTTGTGATCACGGGCGGCTTTTCGCTCAGCGCGGTTTTCACCGACGTGTCCGCCGACGCCGCCTGGACCGTCTACGACAGCCCGCCGGTGATCGCCGACGAGTTCCGGATCGAGCCGCAGAGCCTCCGCCTCACCCTCCGGGGCGACGACCTCGAGATTGCGGTCTTCGACGGTTCCCCCCAGCAGGACGTGACCGACCCGCGGCCGGCGCATGACGAGCATGTGACGCTTGCGGATCCGGAGGCCGAACTTTCCGTCCATCGGTCCGGCGATATTCTCAAGATCGCCAGTGGCGGGGAAACTGTGTCTTCGTTGCCCCTGGCCGGCGTGTTCGAGTCTGGCCGGCTCTGGCTGGGGCTGTCGAGCGACGACGGCTCCTTTCGGGTCAGCTCGCTCACCGCCACCGCGCCGAAGGGCGCCTCGCTGACCACCGCGAGTCCAGCCGTCGCGAGGGCCGAAAAATCCGCGGACGGGTTGCAGGCCCTGGCTGCACGGACCCGGCCGGACTTCACCATTGGTGCGGCAGTGGCGCTCGGTCCCCTTGCCGCGGACCCTGACTACGCGCGGGAGTTGGTCGGCAACTTCGGTGCCGTGACCCCCGAAAACGCGATGAAACCGCAGTTCCTCTCTCCCCAGCAGGCCGTGTACACCTTCGAGGAGGCCGATGCGATCCTCGCCATCGCCGAGAGCAAGGACCTGGCCGCGCACGGGCACGCCATCGCCTTCACCGAGGCGATGCCACGCTGGATGCAGGAACTCCCCACCGGCTCGGAGTTGGAGCGCCGCGCCAGCGCCGAGGCCCTGCTCGACTATGTCACCACAGTGGTGACCCACTTCAAGGGGCGGCTCGATTCACTGGACGTCATCAACGAACCGTTCGACGTCGATCAGGGGACCAGCTTCCAGCAGAACATCTGGTACCGGGTCTTCGGGCCCGGTTACCCGGCGGTGGTCTCCCAGGCTGTTTACGACGCCGATCCCGACGTCAGGCAATACATCAACGAGAACGGGGCCGACGTGCCGGGGTACCGCCAGGACGCGTTGCTCAAGCTCGCTCTCGACACCAACGCTTCGGGCGGGCACATCTACGGCGTCGGGCTCCAAGCCCACGTCTACGATCTGGAGACCGATGCCATCTCCGCCGACGACCTCTCCAGGGCCCTGACCCGTTTCGGAAAGGCCGGGATGCACGTCCGCATCTCGGAGAACGACGTCACGGACGACCAGGGCACGACCGCCCAGGCGAAGCAATACGCCGCGGTACTGGCCACCTGCCTGCGCTCGCCTGCCTGCATCTCCTACACGACCTGGGGTGTGGACGACCGCTACAACTGGTGGATCCACGACGACGGCACCCTGCAACAGGGCCACGACTTCCTGTTCAACGAAGGGACGCCGACGCCCGCCTATGAGGCGATGCGGCGCGCGCTGGGCTGACCACGGACTCGCTGTGGAAGCGGGCGGGGCGCTTAGTTGGCGCCGACCGTCACCACGGGCGAGCCGAGGGAGTCTTCGCTCGGCGGCATCTCGGCGGCCATGCGATTGGCCTCCTCGATCAGGGTCGCGACGATCTCGGACTCGGGAACGGTCTTGATGACCTCGCCTCGCACGAAGATCTGGCCCTTGCCGTTGCCGGATGCCACGCCCAGGTCGGCGTCGCGCGCCTCGCCGGGTCCGTTGACGACGCAGCCCATGACGGCCACGCGCAGCGGCACCGTCATGCCCTCGAGGCCGTCGGTGACGTCGTTGGCGAGCTTGTAGACATCCACCTGGGCCCGACCACAGCTGGGGCAGGAGACGATCTCGAGCTTGCGCTCACGCAGATTCAGCGATTGCAGGATCTGCAGACCCACCTTGATCTCCTCGGCCGGCGGTGCGGAGAGGGACACCCGGATGGTGTCCCCGATGCCCTCGCCGAGCAGGATGCCGAACGCCGTGGCGCTCTTGATCGTGCCCTGGAACGACGGGCCGGCCTCGGTGACGCCGAGGTGTAGCGGCCAGTCGCCGCGCTCGGCGAGCAGCCGGTAGGCCTTGACCATGATCACCGGGTCGTTGTGCTTAACCGAGATCTTGAAATCGTGGAAGTCGTGCTCCTCGAACAGGCTGGCTTCCCAGACGGCGCTCTCGACGAGGGCCTCAGGGGTGGCCTTGCCGTACTTCTGCAGCAGGCTGGGCTCGAGCGAGCCGGCGTTGACGCCGATGCGGATCGAAACACCCGCGGCCTTGGCTGCGGCGGCGATCTTGCCGACCTGGTCGTCGAACTTACGGATGTTGCCGGGATTC
This sequence comes from Cryobacterium sp., assembly GCF_025463825.1. GTDB lineage: Bacteria > Actinomycetota > Actinomycetes > Actinomycetales > Microbacteriaceae > Cryobacterium. Next base: position 298 of record NZ_JAODBG010000041.1, on the reverse strand, counting down.
ACCCGCACGGCCGCGCAGCCGGCGTCGATGGCCTGGTACACGTAGCTGGGCTGGAAGTGGATGTCGGCGATCACCGGGATCTGGCTCTTCTTGGCGATGATCGGCAGGACCTCGGCGTCGTCGCGGCTGGGCACTGCAACGCGCACGATGTCACAGCCGGAGGCGGTGAGTTCGGCGATCTGCTGCAGAGTCGCGTTGATGTTCGTCGTCGGGGTCGTCGTCATCGATTGCACGCTGACCTGCGCGTCACCACCGACGAGGACCTTGCCGACCTTGATCTGGCGGGACTTGCGTCGGG